>CAMLQS010000210.1 GCA_946482165.1 uncultured Verrucomicrobiota bacterium
AGGCCGCGGACAAATTCCTCGCGCACGAGCGGATCGAGCCCGGCGAAGGGCTCGTCGAGCACGAGCAGCTCCGGCCGGTAGGCGAGCGAGGAGAGCAGGTTGACCTTCATCACCATGCCGCGCGAAAGGTGCGAGAGCTTGCGGTCCTCCGGCAGGTCGAGCTGCGCGAGCAGCGTGCGCTCCAGCTCGCGATCCCAGCGCGGATAAAAAGGGCGGCAATAATCGAGGAAGCCGCGGACCGTCATCCAGAGCGGAAGCTCCTGGTTTTCAGAGACGTAGCCGATGCGGGCGAATTCGCGCGGGCCGAGCTTGCGCGAGTCGACGCCGAGCACGCGCGAGGAGCCGGCGGTCGGCGAGATCAGGTTCATGAGCAGCCGGATCGTGGTCGATTTGCCCGCGCCGTTGGGGCCGAGCAGGGCGGTGACGCCGCCCGCGGGCAGCGCGAGGTCGAGATCGTGGACGGCCTCGGTGCGGCCAAAAGTCCGGGTGAGGCCGCGAGTTTCGATGATGTTCATTTCGGGGAAGGTGAAGAGATGGAGGATGCGGAGCAGGGCGGGGGCGGCCGGGTCAGCGGCCGAGCCGGTTCCAGTGCTTGGCGAGGCCGGCCTGGACCTGTTCGAGTTCGAGCCCGAGGCGCTTGGCTTCGACGACCAGGTGCTCGAGGTCCGGGCCGAGCAGCTCGGCGCGTTCGCGGGTGCCCCCGGCCGAGGGCTCGGCGACTATGCTGCCGACCGCGGGGGTGGTGATGAGGACGCCTTCGGCGACAAGCGCGGCCACCACCTTGTGGGCGGTGTTGGGATTGATGCGCAGCTCTTGGCTGAGCGCGCGCACCGAGGGGAAGCGATCACCGGGGCGAAGTTGTCCGCCGACGACGGCCTTTTTCACCGCGTAGAGGATCTGCTCCGCCACGGGCTGGCCCGGTTTGATGTCGACGGCGAAAGGGAGCATACTGTCCTAGTTGAACTAGAACAGATGGGACGGCGAGCAAAAACTGTGTGAACGTGCGTCGCGGGGCTGCGCAGGGCTCGCGTTCCTTGGAATCGAGGCCACGGAATATCGGCCTCTTTTCTGACCGCTTTTGCTTCACAGGCGGCTCGGTCCCAACCCGAGCCGACACCTGTTTTTTCATGCAGGTTTTGGTAATTTCCCGCATCCGGATACGTTAAAAAATTGTCGGACCCCGCCGTTTCAGTGGCGTCAGATGGAAGGAGCGTTTTTTGACCAAGCGAGCTGAACTAATTACCCGTAACCACAACCCCTAGTGGGTTGACCTCCGTAAAAACGCTATCCCTTGTGTGCCGGCGTTCGTCCCACCGAGCCCTCCCCCGGGCTCTTCAAGAGAGCTGCAAGGCGCGGTGTCCCCACGTCTTGCCGGCCTTCCGGCCGCTCTCTTCCGCCCTGTCCCTTTTAACCCACCACATTTCGTGAACTCTTCTCTCTTCCCCGCCTCCGATCCCTCGCCCTCGTCGTCGTCCGCCTCCCCCCTGCCTCGGCACGGCGCGCAGGTTCTGAAGCGCCAGATCGCGTCCGGCGACCGCGAGGTCGTGAAGCGCGACGGCTCGCGCGTGCGCTACGACCAGAACAAGATCACCCGCGCCGTCGCCCTCGCCTTCCGCGAGGTCCACGCCGAGGACCAGGACAACCCCTACCGCGACGACATGCTCGCGTGCTTCGGGCTCGACAGCGACCGCTTCATCGAGGCCACGAAGATCGCCGGCGCCGTCTCGCAGATCCTCGAACTCCATTATCGCAACGGGGTGCATCCGACCATTGAGCAGGTGCAGGACGCGGTGGAGAAAGCCATCGCCGCCGCCGGCCACTGGGACGTCGCGCGCGCCTACATGTTCTACCGCGAGCGCCGCGCGCTCACGCGGCTCGCGACTTACCCGGACAGCGGTCTCGCCGACTACATCGCGATGGCCAAATACTCGCGCTACCGCCCCGAGCTCGGTCGCCGCGAGACCTTCGCCGAAGGCGTGGAACGCGTCACGGAGATGCACCTGAAGTTCTTCCGTCACAAGAATTCCACCCGCGTTCCGGCTTCCCTCCCCGCGCCGATCGCCGAGCTCGCCGGCCCCAACGCCCCGCTCCTCGAGAAAACCCTCGGCGGGCGCCAGCTCTACGAGGTGATCGAGAGCGTGTTCGCCGACGTCGCGGCGAAGCGCGTGCTGCCCAGCATGCGGTCCATGCAGTTCGGCGGGGAGGCGATCCTCTCGAACAACAGCCGCATGTTCAACTGCAGCTTCTCCAACGTGGATCGCGTGGAGTTTTTCCGCGAATACTTCTACCTCCTCCTCAGCGGCTGCGGCGTCGGCTTCTCGGTGCAAAAGCACCACATCGCCCGGCTGCCCGCGCTCCCGAGCCGCGCCCCGCTGCACGACCTTCCCGTCTGGCACTACCACGTCGCCGACACGATCGAGGGCTGGGCCGATTCTCTGCACGCGCTTTTCCTGTCCTTCTACGAGGGCAAGAAGATCGAGTTCGACTACTCCGCCATCCGCCCGCGCGGAGCCCCGCTGCGCACCTCCGGCGGGAAGGCTCCCGGCCACCTTCCGCTCAAGCAGTCGCTCAACCGCATCGAGGGCATCCTCGACCAGGCCGCCGGGCGCGCCCTGCGTCCGATCGAGGTCTACGACATCAACATGTTCACGGCCAAGGCCGTATTGGCGGGAGGGATACGCCGTTCCGCCACCATCTGCCTTTTCTCGCCCGACGACGAGGAGATGATGGACGCCAAGACCGGCAACTGGTTCGAAAACAACCCGCAGCGCTCCGCCTCGAACAACTCCGCCGTGCTCGCCCGCGACGGACGCAACTCCGAGCACTTCCGCCGCCTCTTCAAGGCGCAGAAGGAGTTCGGCGAGCCCGGCTTTTTCTTCTGCGACCATCCCGAGGCCGGCTGCAATCCCTGCGCCGAGATCAACCTTCTCCCCGTCATCGACTGGGAGCTTTCCGGCGAGGAGCTCCACAAGCTTTTCGCCTGGGGCTACAAGGGCGACCTGCCCGGCACCACGCGCCTCTCGGGTTTCCAGCATTGCAACCTCACCACGATCAACGGCCGCGCCGCGACCACGCCCGAGCGTTTCTTCGAGGCCTGCATTTCGGCGACCGTGATCGGCACGCTGCAGGCCGCCTACACCGACATGCCCTACCTCGGGCCGGTGACGCGCCTCATCAACGAGCACGACGCGCTGCTTGGCGTCTCGATCTGCGGCTTCATGGACAATCCCAACGTCCTCTTCGATCCCGAGATCCTCCGCCAAGGCGCGCACCTCTGCCGCGCGACCAACCAGCTCGTCGCGCAGACGATCGGGATTCGTCCGGCCGCCAAGCTCACCACCTGCAAGCCCGAGGGCACGGCCTCGCTGCTGCTCGACGCCGCGTCGGGCATCCACCCGCACCATGCGCGCCAGTATTTCCGCCGTGTGCAGGCCAACCGCAAGGAACCCGTCTATGCGTTCTTCAAGTCGATCAACGCGCAGATGACCGAGCCCTCGGTCTACAGCCCGCAGACCGACGACGTGATCTCGTTCCCGGTGAAGGCGCCGGACGGCGCGATCCTGCGCAAGGACCTCAACGCGCTCCAGTTTCTCCAGCTCGTGATGCTCGTGCAGCAGTCGTGGGTGATCCCCGGCGGCGACCCGCATTCGCGGAGCGCGAACCTGCATCACAACGTGTCCAACACCTGCACGGTGCGCGCCGACGAATGGGACGCGGTGGCGGATTTTATCTGGGCGAATCGCGAGTTGTTCACCGGCGTGTCGCTGCTGCAGGACGCGGGCGACAAGGCCTACCCGCAGGCTCCGCGCGAGGAAGTGATGACCGAGGCCGACATCGCGCGCTGGAATGCGCTGCGTCCGCGTCACGTCGATTACACGAAGCTCCGCGAGCACACCGACCAGACGAGCCTGAAGGACATCGTTGCCTGCGCCGGCGGCGCGTGTGAGTTGGTGTAGTTGTCTGCGGGGCGGGCTTCGAACGCGGCGAGGCTCTCCATCGGCGAGAGCCGATGGGTGCGGCCTTGTCGCGGGAAGAAGCATACGGACGAAAGGCGAGGCGCTTGCGTTGCGCGTTCCGTGTGCTTCCACCGCTTGGCTGGGCGGGGCGTGCTACATTCGCCGATCAAATGCGTTTGCTCTGTTGGCATAATATCGCGGGTTGCGGTGAAAATGCGTTTGTATGCCTAGGGGAAATTACTCCCCTCCTTGGCGTCATGAAAGCACTGCCTCGGATTCTCTGCGCTACCGCCACCATTTTTGCCCTCGTTGCAAGAGGTTCGGCGCAGACCCCCACTTTGCCTTTGCCGCTTCCTTCCACCGGGGCGATTTCCGCCGGCGGTGACTATGTGCTCGCCGTCCGCTACACCGGCGCCGCCTGTGCGTGGGGCTCAAACGAATATACGAAGCTTGGTGTTCGCAGCACCGCCACGTTGATCGCGGCTCCTACCCGCATCAAAGACACGTCCGCCACCCCCGTTGATCTTACCAACGTGGCCTTTGTTTCCGCCGGCGCAAATCATGGGCTGGTCGTCCATACGGGCGGGTCGCTGCGTGCGACCGGACGCAACGATTCCGGTCAGCTCGGAGACGGCACGGTCACCAACCGCGGCGGCTACACGTCTATCTCAGGCATTACCGGAGTGGTGCGCGCCTCCGCCGGCCGGGCGCACAGTCTCGCGGTGAAGTCCGACGGCACGGTCTGGGCGTGGGGCAACAACGCTTCGGGCCAAGTGGGCAACAACTCCACGGCCAATCGTCTCACGCCGCAGCAGATCACACCGGCCGCGCCCGTCTTCCCCAATACATTTAAAGCGGTTTCCGCTGGCGCCGATCACAGCCTCGCCTTGCGCAATGACGGCACGGTTTGGGCCTGGGGCGCCAACAACCATGGCCAACTTGGCACCGGCACCACGACCGGCAGCCTGGTGCCGGTCCAGATCCAAACTCTTCCGAATGGGCTGTCGGTCACCGCCGTCTCCGCGGGCGACGGGTTCAGCGTCGCTTTGCTGTCGGACGGCACCGTGCGGACGTGGGGACGCGCGGAAAAGGGCCAGCTCGGCAACGACGACGATGCGTCGAGCTTGGTTCCGGTCCAGCCGACGGCGCTTGGCGCAGGGATTACCGCGATTTCAGCCGGCGACGCTCACGTGCTTGCGCTCAAATCCGACGGGACCGTTTGGGGCTGGGGCTCCAACTTCTCCGGCGAACTCGGAGGGCTGGTTCCCGCCGCACAGTTCCTTCCCATGCCGGTCGCGGGTCTTGCCAACGTCGCGCTTCTCGCCGCCGGCTCCACTCACAGCGCTGCCGTGCTCGCCGACGGTGCGATCCTTGCCTGGGGTAATCCCAACGGCGCCGCCCTCGGTTCCGCGAGCTTGGGTTACGAATCCGTCCGCGTGCAGACCCAAGACGTGAAGACAGCGGCGGCGATTTACGCCGGCGGCGATCAAGCCGCCGTCGTGCGGGCCAACGCTCGCGCCTATCTCTTCGGTCGCAATGCCGACGGTCAGCTCGGCACCGATGGCTTGGATCCCGTCGTCGCGCCCTCGCGCGTTCTCGCGTGGCCGAACGCCTACGGCGTCTCCGCTCCGTCCTACGCCTTCGGCGCCGGTCACACCCTCGCGCTCGTGGACGGCGTTATTTATTCCGCCGGAGACAATGCCTATGGCCAGCTCGGCAACGGCGGCACCATCGACCGCATGACGCCTGCCGCGCTGTCGCTATCGGGTTCGGCCATTACCACGGTCGCCGCCGGCTGGCATCACAGCCTCGCCCTCCGCGCCGATGGCACCGTCCTTGCGTGGGGGCGCAACGACTCCGCCCAACTCGGCTTTGGCGCTTCGTCCGGCACTCCCACGCTGACGCCCACGCCGGTCCCCGGCTTGACCAACGTGACCGCAATCGCTGCCGGCGAAGCCCATTCGCTCGCGCTCAAGGCCGACGGAACCGTCTGGGCTTGGGGTGCCAACGCTTCTGGTCAGCTCGGCAACAACGCCACCGCCACTCTCGCCACGCCGACGCAGGTCTCGGGGATCACTCAGATCGTTGCCATCGCCGCCGGCGCAAATCACTCGCTGGCGCTTACCAGCCCGACCCACGTCACCACAACCTTGCGCAACCGTGCCTACTGCTGGGGCCGTGGGACCTATGGCCAGATTGGCCACGCAGCCACGACCAATCGCCTGACGCCTTACCTGCTGCCCACCACGAACATCGTCGGGATCGCCGCCGGCGAGGATCACACACTCGGGCTGCTTGGAGATGGCCGCGTGGTCGCCACCGGCCGCAACGATAAGGGACAGCTGGGCGATGCCACTTTGGTCAACCGCACCCAAGCCATCGTGGTGAACAGCATCACCACGACCTCCGCCTGCACCGCCATCGCCGCCGGCTTCAAGACCAGCTATGCGATCTTCGGCAATGGCACCGTCTTTGGCTGGGGCGACGCCTCGCGCCAGCAGCTCGGCTACGCACCGTCCC
The DNA here is from genome assembly GCA_946482165.1 of uncultured Verrucomicrobiota bacterium. The sequence goes on from CAMLQS010000210.1 coordinate 6,477, forward strand.
GCATTACGCCAATAGCATGGCGCCTTACCAACAACACCGCCGACGCCGACGCCGACGGAATGCTGAACGCCTGGGAGGTGTCCTGTTTTCCCAATGCGGGCGGCGCCGCGAACGTGAGCCCCACAGGGGACTCCGATGGCGACGGATTGCTTCAGCTCCAAGAGCATTACTATGGCAGCCCGCCATCCAACCAGCCTGCGGGAACCGTCGGCGCGGATAATGACGGCGATTTGCTCAATGATTTCGCCGATTCCGACCGTGCCTCGCCGTATAACGGGAGCAGCTACACTCTCTCGGTTCCGGCCGGTAACGCCCAGTTCGTGGCTGCCGGAGCGGAGGCTCCCTTGGCTGTCACCGTGCAGGCCAGGTTGACCAACGGCGCAAGTGTCGGGGCCGTGCTCCCTGTCCGCCTCATTTCTTCTGATCCCGAGGTCTTGCTCTCCGCGACCACGCCCGTGCCCGTCGGCGCCAGCGCCTCCTTGCAGCTCACTTCTACCACCGACGGAGCCGCGACGTTCTACTACCGCCAAAAAAATCCCGCCGGCGCCTCGATCATCACCTTCCAAATCGGGGCGGAAGTGGGCGAAGTGTATGTTTTTTCGCCACCGCCAGCAGGGCAGAGCTCTTCTCAAGTCGATTCCGATGCCGACGGACTCCCGGATGCGTGGGAGATCAGCCGTTTCGGATCCCTCCGCGATCAAAGCGGAAGCGGCAACCCCGATGGCGATGCCTATAATAATGCAACGGAATGCCTCTTGGGCACGAACCCGCTTTTCGTGTCCACAGCGACGACCCCGGCGCTCATCGGCGTCACCATTTATCGTCCCTGAGTGCGCTGCCCTTCCGGCCCCTCGTTTTTTATAATTACTCTGCTTCACTCCATGCATATTCGATTCTGGGCACGCGCCGCGCTATTGGTTAAGTTGCTGACCCTTGTGACGTTCGCGTCGACCACTTGTCCCGTTCAGTTGCCTCATTCACCCGAGCGGGTGGAGTTTCATAGCGAAGAAGGCGTGGGTTACTGGGAGCCAGACCTCTTGCTGCCTTTAATACCGGATGAGCTTGGATGCATAAGCGCACAGAAGGGGCGGGGACTCCGATATAAAAAATTAAAGCGCTTCATGGAGTGGGTTTGGCTGGGATATTTTTACCAGCATGAGGAGGTGTGGGATGTGAACCAAGGGCAGGGAACCTACTTGGAAACGTCGAAATATTTTTACGATGGAGCATGGGAGAACCCAGGCTACCGCACATTGCCTATGGATTGGGCGGAATACGACTTTTCAGCCGACAGCGAATATAAGGTGTCGCCTGAACGCAATTCGGCTATCTTTCACCTGTCTGACATGAACACGCCCGGTGATTACCGGATCGAGTCTTACGCTCTGCTCTCGCCCGTTGGTATGAGTATAGCGGAACCGAAAGTTAGTGGCCACGACCAAGAAGCTTATATGGCTGAAACCAGCTCGGGAATATCCAAGGGTTCGACGGTCACGGGATATTTTACGCTGTGTCCGGGCCGGTATCGCGTTACCCTCTATTACCGCACCTACCCCTTGGATGCCGTGGTTACCGGCGACGGGCCTGAGGCTAAGGTTGAGGACGAAATTGTGGTCGGAGAAGACGATGGAAGGCCCTATAAGAAATCTTTGCCCCTTCCGGCAGAGAAGTGCACGCGTGCGGTTTATTCCCATATGGAAGCCGTTTCGCTCGACGGCGGATGCGCCGGCGGCGGGGCGGCGGGAGCAAGCGGTGGTAGCGATCTGGGTTCGGTGGCCTCGGTCCTCAATCTTGGCACGTTGAGCTCGGGAAAATCGGCCGGTTCGCTCTATATTCATCAGGATACGATCACCGAGGCGGTCTTCTATCCTGCGTCATTACGATTCATCGAAGGCTCCGCGCCCGTCACCACGCAAGTTAAGGGGACGGATGGCGCCTTGCGCCAGCTGCTTAACCCCAGGCAATTGGTGGAAATTCTCCCCATTTACACGACTTCCGGCGCACAGTCCGGCTACAAGGTGGAGCTCTATCACTACGAGGATGTGGACATGGTTTCCGGCCCCGAACCGGTGTCCGGCGTCTATTGGCTAAATCCCGGCGCTCAGCCTTATTTCACCTTCACCGTCGAAAACCCAGACATCGCAACGGTGCCCAACGCCTCCGCCACTCGGGTCAAGTTTAGCCGCACCCCCGCGGGAACTGCCGCCCAATATGAAATCTTCGAAAAAATCGCGGGTG
>CAMLQS010000211.1 GCA_946482165.1 uncultured Verrucomicrobiota bacterium
TCCGCCCTGCCCCGCTTCCTTTCATCGGCATCGCCCGAGAAATCCTCGGAACGGAGGACGCACGATGAATCGCCCCTCCATCAAGTCCGACGTGCAAGTCGCTCTCGACCCGTGGAAACTCGTCCACCTCCTCGCCTCGCGCCTGCGGCTCCTCGTCTTCTGCGCCGCCGCCGGCCTCCTCGGGGCGCTCGCCTACGTCGTCTACCGGCCCCCCGTCTACGTCTCCCACGCCATCCTCGAGGTCACGGATGACAAAGGCTCGGACTTGGATTTCAACAAGCGCGACTCCGCCGACCTCAACTCCGCCGCGCTGCTCAAAACCATCGAGCAGACGGTCGCGAGCCAGGCCGTCCTCAAGCACGTCGTCGCCACGCTCAAGCTTGGAGAAGACCCCTATTTCGCGCCTCCCCGCCCCGAAGGTTACACCGAGGCCGAGCTCCTTACCCTCCTTCGCGAGCGCATCTACGTCGGCCTCGAGCGCGGCACCCGGCTGATTCGCGTGGCCGTCCGCGACGGCGACCCGCTCAAGTCCCAGCGGCTCACCCAGGCCATCATCGACGGGTTCTTCACCCAGCGCACCTTGTCGCGTCGCGAGGGCGTCGGCTCCGCCCACGCCTTCCTCCTCGCCGAGGCCAAACGCCTCGAGCAGGAGGTCCGCGCCGCCGAGGAGCGTCTCCAGTCCTATCAGGAGCAGCACCGCGCCGTGTCCCTCACTGATCGACACAACATCGTGATCCAGCGCCTCGGGGACCTCGCCCAGCAGCACACCGCGGCGCGGGCCCAGCGCCTTTCGCTCGAATCCACGGAAGCGCACGTCCGCACCATCATCGACACCCGCCCCGACGAACTCGTCAACTTGCGCGAGATCGCCGCGCAACAGGACATCATCGAGCTCCGCAAGCAGCTGAACACCCAGGCCGCCGAGGTCGCCAAGCTCGGTCTGCGCTACCGCGCCCGGCACCCCTCGATGATCCAGGCCCAGCGCCATCTCGATCAGCTCCAGGCCAGCCTCCGCGCCACCTTGGTCAACGCCGGCCGCGCCATCATCCAGGCCCATCAGGCCGCCGTGGAGAACGAGAAGTCCGTGGAAAGCGAACTCCGCAAGCAGCAGGAGCAGGCCATCGACCTCTCCCGTCTCGCCATCGCCTACCGGGCCTTGGAGCGCGAGGCGCAGTCCACCGACGCTCTCTACCAGCAGGTTCTCACCCGCCTGAAGACCGCCGGCCTCAGCCAGAGCCTCGTCGCCATCGGAGGCCTCGACAATCCCATCCAGGTCGTCGAACTGCCCATGGTTCCCGTCCGCTCCGCCGGCGTATCCGGTAAACTCATACTCGTCGGGGGGCTTATCGCCGGCCTCGGGCTCGGGGTCGTCATCGTCGTCCTCCGCCGCGCCTTCGACCCGTCCCTGCAATCCGTCGACGACGCCGAATCCTATCTCGGCGTGCCTTCCCTGGCCGTCGTCCCCCGCTCCTCGCTGCGCGGCGCCGACCTGGTCATACACTCCCACCCCGCCACCATCGAGGCCGAGTCCTTCCGCTCGCTCCGCACGTCCCTCTCGCTCCTCTACCCCGACGAGACGCCCAAGACCGTCCTCTTCACCAGCGCGGTGCCGGGCGAGGGCAAGAGCTACTGCTCGGCCAACTACGCGGCCTCCATCGCCCAGCAGGGCGTGCGCACGCTGCTTATCGACGCCGACCTCCGCCGCCCCGGCCAGCGCGCCCGTCTCGCGTCCGGAGGCTCCCGCGGCCCGGGCCTCGCCGACTGCCTGCGACACCCGGCCCGCTTCGCCGACGCCATCCAGCCGACCCACATGAAGAATCTCTTCGTCGTCGGCGACCTCCGCGGCTCCGCCCGCAATGCGGAGGACCTCTCGGGCGCGGACTTCAAGACCCTCCTCGAGCTCGCCCTCACCGTGTTTGATCGCGTCGTGATCGACACCGCCCCGCTCACCGCCGTCGGCGACACCGCCACCATGGCGCCCCATGTCGACGCAGTATGCCTCGTCGTCCACGCCGGCCGCACCCCTCGCCGTCTTGTCCGCCGCGCCTGCATCCTGCTCGGACGCCAGCCCACCGGTCTCGTCCTCAACCAGATCAAGCCCGGCCGCGCCGCCCGCTACGACTATTACTCGCACGGGGACGACTACGTCCGCGAAACCGCCGCCGCCGTGGCCCTCCCCGCCTCCGGAGCCGCCTGATCCGAATTTTTCCACCCAACCCGGCCGACCGCCGCCTCCCTCCCGCCAATGAACGCCCACGCCGCACCCACTCCCGCCGCCATTCCCGCGACCCTCGCTCCCGCACCCGTCCTCGCCGACTCCCGCGGCCGCCTCCGCGAGCTGCTCGTCAGCTCGTTTTTCGGCGACGCCCTGGCCGTCATCCTCGGCCTCGCCTTCGCGAGCTGGCTGCGTTTCGCGACTCCCCTCAACCAGATCGGCAGCGCCGTAAGCGCCCGGATCCCCTGGACCGACTACGCGCGCCACGTCGTTTTCGGCTCGGCGCTCTACTTGATTCTTCTCGCCGTTTTCAACCTCTACGGCTCCGCCCAGACGCTCCGCCTCCGCCAGAGCGGCGGCATAATTCTCAAGGCCGCGGCGGCCTGGCTCTTCGCGCACTTCGCGCTCAGCGCCCTCCTCCGCCCGGAAAACGATGTGTCCCGCGTCTACGTTTTCCTGGGCGCGGCCACCGCGGCCGGCGCGCTGCTCGGCTGGCGCGCGCTCCTCAACCGCTACGTCGCCGGCTCCGCCGTGCGCGAGCAGCTCCACCGCCGCGTGCTCTTTGTCGGCTGGTCCGATCCCGCCGCATCGTTCATCAACACCGTCACCTCTCGCCGCGACCCTTTCTACGAAATCGTCGGATGCATCCCGCCGCCCTCCGGGCGCTACACCACTCCGCCTCCCGCGCGAGTTCGCCGCCTCGGCGACTACCATCAGCTCCAGTATCTGCTGGATCACCACTCGGTCGACCTCGTCGTGATGGCCGACATGAGCGTCCCCTCCGGAGAGACCCTCGGCCTCGTCAACCTTTGCGAGAAGGAGATGGTCGAGTTCAAAATCATCCCCAACTGCTTCCAGATTCTGCTCTCCGGTCTTCACCTCGAAACCATGAGCGGCGTTCCCGTTCTCGGTCTCTCGCGCCTTCCCCTCGACAACCCCTTCAACCTCGCCGCCAAGGAGGCCCTTGATCTCATCGGAGGCGTCGTCGGCCTGATCCTGAGCGCCCCGATCATCGCCGTCTTCGGCTACCTCGTTCAACGCGAGAGCCCCGGACCTATCTTCTATTATCAGACGCGGCTCGGCCGCGACGGACGCCATTTCAATATCATCAAGATCCGCAGCATGCGCCTCGACGCCGAGGCTTCCGGCAAGGCGGGTTGGAGCACGAAGAACGACCCCCGCCGCCTCCGCATCGGTTCGTTCATGCGGCGCTGGAACATCGACGAACTCCCCCAATTTTGGAACGTCGTCAAAGGCGACATGAGCCTCGTCGGCCCGCGGCCCGAGCGCCCCGAGCTCATCGTCGACTTCAAGGAGGCCATTCCCCACTACAACGCCCGCCACTCGGTCAAACCCGGCATCACGGGCTGGGCTCAGATCAACGGCTTCCGCGGCGACACCGACCTGCGCGAGCGCATCCGCTGCGACCTCCACTACATCGAGTCCTGGAGCCTCGTCCTCGATGTCCAGATTCTCTTCCGGACGCTCCTCACCCGCAAAAACGCCTGCTGACCCAAGCGTGTGCCACGGGCGTCCCGCCTCGCCGCGGTCCCCGATCACCGCTCCCGCGCCCCACCCTCCACCCTCCTTGGTTGTCGGACATTGGTCCTTGGTCATTCGGCGCGCCGCCGCGCGCGCCGCCTCCCTGCTTCCTCCATGAAAATCGCCTACGTCTTCCATCACGACGCCGCAAATCCAGCCGTTCAGTCGGGCCTTCCCGCCTCCTCTCTCGCGGGCCTTCAGCGTCTCGGTGCGAACATCATTCCCGTCTTCCCCCTCGCCTCGCGCCCGCGCCGCGCGATCGCAAAAAAGATCTCGGCGCGTCTCATCGGCCAACGCTACCGCACCGATCGCGAACCCGCGTTTCTCGAGGCCGCCTCCGCCGAATTCGAGGCGCGCACCGCGGACGAGGACTTCGATCTCGTCTACACCCCCGGGTCCGAAATCGTCGGGTCGCTTCGCACCGATCGGCCCATCGCCTTCGCCTCCGACGCCACCTTCGCCAACATGGTGGACTACTACTGGGACTTTACGCGCCTCACTCCCGAATACATCCGCATGGGCCACGAGCAGGAGGCCGCCGCCATCGCCAAGGCCTCCCTCTGCATCTACGCCGCCGAGTGGGCCGCCAAGTCCGCCGTCAACGACTACGGCGCGGACCCCTCGAAGGTCGTCGTCATCCCCTTTGGCGCCAACATCGGCCAGGACAACGCCTGGCCCGAGGTTCGCACCTGGATCGAAGCCCGCCCGCGCGACCACCTCCGCCTGCTCTTCGTCGGCCGCCACTGGGAGCGCAAGGGCGGCGACATCCTCGTCCACGCCGCCTACTGCCTCGCCAAGCTCGGCCACAAGGTCCGGGTCGACATCGTCGGCTGCCCCATCCCCGCGCGTCATCGCAATCTCCCCTGGCTGCACGGCCACGGCTTGCTGAGCCCGCGCGTCGCCGGCGACATGGCCAGGCTCCACGATCTCTTCAAGCAAGCCCACTTCGTCTTCGTCCCGTCGCGCGCCGAGTGCTACGGCATGACCTTCGCCGAGGCCAACGCCTACGGCGTCCCCGCCATCAGCACCGATACCGGCGGCATCTGCGGCGTAGTTAAAGACGGATACAACGGCCACCTCCTCCCCCTCGACGCCGACGGTCCCGCCTACGCCGACCTCATCGCGTCGAGCTTTGTCAACGCGTCCCATTACGAACGGCTCTGCGCCCAGTCCTTCGAGGCTTTCGCCCGCCACTACAACTGGAGCGCCTTCTGCCGGAAATTCGTGGACATCGTCGTCGAGCGCGGCCTCGCGCCCGCCCCGCGAACCGCCTACAACTCCCGCCTCGCCGCCGCGGCCCGCGTCGCCGGTCGCGAACTGTTCTCCGCCAAGGAGGCATGGGCCTGAGAGCGATGCCTCCCGCCTTCGCCACCGCCGCTCAGCCACGCGGAATCCCGTCGGCCGGGATTCCGCCCGTTCCCGTCGCTCCGCTCGCCCGCCTCTTCGCACCCCTTCTCCGTCCATCCGTCGTGTTCACGCTCGTCGCCGGCGTCCTCACGCCCTTCACGGTGTCGGAGAGCTCGCGCTTTTCGCCGCCGCCGCATGGGCGCTGCTCATCGTCGCGATATCGCACGCCTGGCCCGGCGGCCTCTGGCGCGATCCGGTCTTTCTCGGCCTCCTCGGCAGCCAGTCCCTCGCTCTCGCGGCTTATGTCGCCTCGGACCTCTACCGCGGCAGCGCTCCTCATGATTTCATCCGCGGCTGGGCGCGCATGATCTTCCTCGGCATCGACCTCGCCGCCGTCGCCTACCTCGTCGGCTGCTCCGCGCTCAATTTCGTCGTGCTTCTGGTGGGCGTGCAACTGGGCGAGGTGTTCAAGGCGCACGTCCAGGGCGCGCTCTTCGACGACTACTGGAAGTTTGGCTATGCCGCCCCGGTCACGGTCGCCGTCCTCCTCGTCGCGGGCCGCCTCGGCTTGTTCGCCTCCATCTGCGCCGCCGCAGGCCTGGGCGTCGTTCATTTCCATTTCGATTTCCGAAGCCTCGGCATGCTCTGCCTGATCGTCGCGGCTCTCCTCGGCGTGCAGGCCTTTCCCCGCGTCGTTCGCGCCTGGATCGCGCCCCTCGGACTCGCCGGCGCCCTCGGGCTCGTCGGCATCATCTACTCCCTCACGCGTTCCGATCATGAAGGCCAGCGCTCGACCCGCTCCGACGTCGAACGCAGCTCCATGGTGATCGCCGCCCTCGAGGCCTTCCGCGACTCTCCGCTGATCGGACACGGCTCCTGGTTCAGTCGCACCGATGTCATGGACGACTTCATGATCATCCGCGAGGAGCGCGCCCGGATCGCGGGCGTCGGCGGCTTCGCCGGCTCCAACGACGAGGAAGAGGGCGTCACCCTTCACTCCCAGCTCCTCGTCACGCTCGCGGAAGGAGGTCTCTTCGGCGCCGCCTTTTTCATCCCCTTCGCCTTCGCCCTCGTCTGGGCGCTTTGCCAGCAGGTCATCGTCCGCGCGTGGACCGAATTTTCCCCGATTCGCCACTACGTCCTCACGCTCGCGCTGTTCCACGTCTTTCTCAGCCCCTTCTCCGGCGCGCACCGCGTCGGCGTCGCGCTCGCCGCCGCCCTCGTGGTCCTCATCCACCGCGAGCGCGCCGAAGCCCGCGAAGAATCCGAGGGCGAGTTCGCCGTCGCCTCATCTCCCGTCTCCACACCCTCCGTTCCACGCTTCCCTTGAACGCGCCCCTTCGCCTCCTTCCGGAAAAACTTCGCGCCCGTCTCGGCGACCGACCTCCTCGCGCCCTCGCGATGTTCTTCGTCACCTCCATCGCCTCCCGCGGTGTCGGCGTGGCCTGCCAGCTTCTCCAGGTCCCCATCGTCGTGAAAGCCCTCGGCGCCGAGGCCTTCGGCCTCTGGATGACGTTTGTCACGCTCTCGGGCCTGGTGATTTTCGCCGACTTCGGTCTCGGCATCGGGGTCCAGAATCGCCTCGCCGAACTTTTCGCCCACGACACCCGCCGCGACCGCGCCCAGGCCCGGGCCTTCTTTGGCAGCGCCTTCCTCTTTCTCTGCGCGATCGGCGTCGTCCTCGCCGTCGCCTGCCATCTGATCAACGGCCGCATCGACCACGCGCGGCTCTTCGATCTTCGCGATCCCGCCGTCGTCTCGGCCGCGCCCCTCGCCGCGCTGGTCACCGCGCTCTCGTTCTGCGCCGGCTTCCCCCTCGGCCTCGCCCAGCGTCTCGCCTACGCGCGACAGCAGGGCTGGGCCTGCAATCTCGCCCAGGCGGGCGGAAGCATCGTCTCCCTCGTCGCCGTCGCCGTCGCCTGCCATCTCGGCTGGGGACTCGTCGCCATCGTCGTGGCGGGCCAGGGGTCGCTCTTTCTCGCCAACCTCGCCCTCCTCGTCGCCCAGCTCGGACGCCTGCGCTGGCTCGCCATTTGGCGCTACCGCCTGCGGCCCGCCCTTGTCCGCCAGCTCGTGGGCATCGGCGCCTGCTTCGGAGCGCTCCAGGTGCTCAACACCATCCTGTTCACGCTGCCGCAGATCGTCATCTCCACCCAACTGGGCGCCGCGGCCGTCACTCCCTTCAATCTTCTCCAGCGTCTCTACAACCTCTTCAGCGTCGTCCAGAACGCCTTCATGCTGCCCCTTTGGCCCGCCTACGCAAAGGCCAAGGCGCGGCGCGAATTCGACTGGATGCGCAGCACGCTTCGGCGCTCGTTCCTGGCCACCGTCGCCTTTTCGGTGATCCCGATGCTCGTCGGCGCCGCCTGCGCGCCGTGGATCATCCGCATCTGGGTGGGACACGAGGTCGAGGGCCTCACATGGACGCTCGTCCTCTGCCTCTGCGCCTGGAACGCCCTCGTCCTCCTTCAGCAGCCTTACAGCTTCCTGCTCTCCGGCGTCTCCGAAATACGCCGCACCACGGTCTATAGCATCGTCAGCGCGGTCGTCGCCCTCGTGCTCATGTATGCGCTCGTAAAGCCGCTCGGCGCCGCCGGCGTCGCCCTCGGCCTCGTGCTCGGCTTCTTCCCTTTCGCTTTCCTCGGCACCGTCTCGGAAACCCGCCGCTACCTGCGCGCCCCCGAACCCACCGCGTCCGCGCCGCTCCGCAACCCCGCCGCAACCGCGACCGCCTCCGTCACGCCATGAGCACACTCACCGCGACCACCAGCAAACCCCGCCTCTGGCAGGATCCTCCGCGCCGCACCGGCCTCGACCGATTCTTCGGCGTGGCCACGCGCCTCTACGGCCGGATACGGGACCAGTTGCTCACGCTCTTCATCGATCTCCTCGGCGCGTTTAGCACGCCTGGCGTGAAGCTCGTCGGCGCGCTGCAGGCCGCCGCCCTCCGCTGGATGGGCGCCGAGTGCCGCTCGGACGAGATCTGGCTCGCCCCCGGCGTGCGCTTCGATTGGCCCGAGCACCTGGTCCTCGGCGCGCGCGTCACCCTCAACCGCGGCACGCACATCACCTGCCACGACCGCGTCGAGCTCGGAGACGACTTCCTCGCCGCCCCCGGCCTCATGATCAACGCGGGCACCCACGATCTTGCCACGCTGCAACCCGCCTGCGCCCCGGTCCTCATCGGCCCGGGCGTCTGGTGCGGTTCCCGCGTCACCATCTGCGCCGGCGTCACTGTCGGCGCCGGCGCCGTCCTCGGCGCCGGCGCGGTCGTCGTCCGCGACATCCCCGCCAATTACGTCGCCGTCGGCGTCCCCGCCAAACCCGTCCGCGACATCGCCCGCCTCCGCCGAGACACGCCCGAGCGCTGGTCAAACTTCAACCACGGCTAACCACCGCCGCATGTCGCGCCCGCCCCTCCAGCTTCTCGCATTCGCCGCGCTGCTCCTGATCGGAATCGGACGCTCTTCGTCCGTATCCGGTCAGGTTTCAGGTTTCAGCCCTCATCCTTCCGATGCGGTCGCTCGCGGCGATGGACCGCGCGCCCCCCCCCGCGGGTATGAGCACATAGCAAACGGCGGGGGGAACCCAAAACAACCCCCCC
>CAMLQS010000212.1 GCA_946482165.1 uncultured Verrucomicrobiota bacterium
TGGTCGAGAGGAGGAAGGGGACGACGATGCCGATGTTGGTCTGGACCATCAGGACGTCCTGTCCGCGGTAGTCCATGTAGCGCCTGTCGTATTGGCCAAGTCCATACAGGGACTCGTCGGGGGCGAGGGCGAAGGTCTGGCGCACCTCGTAGGTGGGGGCGTCGGAGACGGTGAGTTCGCGGATGTCGCCGGGGCGGGCCGGGGCCTCGCGGGTGATCTCGGAGCCGTCGGGGCGGAGGAAGGCGAGCGCGCCGGTCTTTTTGTCCACGCGGACGAGAAGGGCGGGGCTGGCGACGTCGAGGTGGCCGGCGGATTCCTTGACGCGGAGGCGGGCGTTGCCGGCGGGTTGGACGACGACGAGGCTGGGGTGGGTGGTGTGCGCGCGGCCGAGGTTGGCGTTGACGCGCACGATGTCGGGGCCGTGGAAGAGGATGTTTTTGACCGTCTGGCCGACGCGGATCTGCACGCCGTGGTCGAGGCGGGTGAAGGCGAAGCCGGCGGAGTCGGCGCGGGCCAGCGCGGGCGCGAGGGCGAGTTGGCCGGCGGGATCGAGGCCGGAGGGCGTGGCGGCGAGAGTCGGGGTGGTCTGGGCGGCGGCGAGGGTGAGCAGGGTGGCGATGAGCGCTTTGTTCATGGCGGAGGAAGGTGGGGGTGGGGTTATCTATCTGGTGTAGTGTGGCGTGAGTGGTTGTGTGTGTGATTGGGTGCCTGACGGGCTCGGTCGGATCCCTGAAGGAGAACGGACATTTCTGTCCGTTTGCTGGTGGAGATGGGCTTGTCGAACGCTCGAACCAACGGACAGGAATGTCCGTTTTCCTTGGGCTCAGTTTTGCGTGAGGCGGAGGCGGGCGAAGACGCGGGCGGTGGTTCCGGTGATGGTGCAGCGCATGCGGACGTCCGTGGTGGGCGAGAGATCTTGGAGCTCGAGTTTGACGGGCCGCAGGGGAACGCCCTCGACGAAGACCAGGTGGGAGATGCGCCGGATGTCCGGGCTGCCCATTTTTCCGCAATTTCCGAACCGGTCCGGGGAGCGCACGCGTCCCGCGTGCCGGTGAGAGCGGGACGCTCTCACCTCCGAAACGGCGGACGAGACGCCCGCCAGAACACCCGGGACGGGTGCGCTCCGGACCTTTCGGCGCAGGGATTTTGTCCAGGCACTTGGCGACCACCACATTAGCGGGTGACGACGATCCGATAAAAGCATCGCGGCAGGGCGGAGGCTCCCGCGTCGGCGACCTCGATCTCGCCGTCGGTGCCGGTGATGGCGTCTTGGAGCGTGGTCCACGAACCGGCTTCGAGCGTGAGGGAACGCTCCACGCGGTAGCTTCGTCCGGCGACGCTCGGGAAAACGACGAGCAGGTCGTCGCCGGCGGGCTCGAGCCGGGTGATCTTCAGGGAACTGGCCGCGTCGTTCGGCACGGTGCCGGAGACATATTCGTGAAGGTTGTTCCACCCATCGCCGTCGGGGTCGGCGTTGTCGGCGGCGGCGCCGGCGTCGGCGATCGTGTCGAAGTTGGCGAGGCGCCAGTTTTGCAGGGTGGTGTAAGTGGTCGCGGACACGGGCTCGGACGCGGCCCCGGCACCGGACAGGTGGTTCGCGGCGACGGTGTAATACCAGGTCTCGCCGTCGCCGAGGCCGGTGTTTTCATAGGTCGTGGCGGAAATCCCGGCGGCCAGTTCCGTGTAGGGCCCGCCGCCGCCGCCCGAGCGGCGGATGGTGTAGCCGGTGGCCCCGCTCACGGCGTTCCAGGAGAGCGCGATCCGGGCGGCGCCGGGCGTGGCGGTCAGGGCCTGCGGCGCCGGGAGCGGGTTCGCCGCGATGGTGATGTGGTTCAGATTCCAGGCGCTGCTGTCGAAGTAAACACGCAGGACGTGCTGGCCGGCGGACAGGGTGACATTCGGGGCCGTGACGTCGGTGTAGGTTTGCCATCCGCCCGTGGCGGGAGCCGTCACGGTGCCGGTGACATCGACGCCGTCCAACTCCAGATGGGCCTGGATCTGCGAAGACAGGGAGGCCGCCCGTAGCGTGATGGCATAGCTGCCGGTGTGGGCGATGTTGACGGTGTATTCGAGCCATTCGCCGGCGCCGGCCCAGCCCACGTTGAAGCCGCCTTCCGCGCAGGTCTCGAGGTCAACGCCATCGGAGCGGTATTGGCCGCCGTTATTGGCGGAGTCGGTGTCGTTGTAGGCGGCGCCCTGGCCGCCGACGTCGTAGTCTTCGGCCTGGATGAGGCCGGGCACCGGCCAGGGCGTGCCGCCATAGGGTGCCTGAACCAGCGGGGTGGCCGAGGACTGCGCCGAGTTCGCGCTTTCGCCGGCTTCGTTGGCGGCGCTCACGACGTAGTGGTAGGTGGTGCCGGCGACCACGTCGTTGTCGGTGAAGGTGAGGGCGCCATTGATGGCAAAGGTCGTGTGGCCGGCGCCGCTGATCGTCGATCGCTTGAGCAGGTAATGCGTGGCGGTGGCCGAGGCGGACCAGCTCAGGGTGATGCCGCCGGCGCCGCCCGAAGTTGTCAGGTTCGTTGGCGCGGGAGGAGGCGCGCCGACGGCCGGCCAGGTCACGGAGTCGATGTAACAGGTGCCGGTCCAGGCGGCGCCGGTGGTGAAGCGGACGCCGAGCGCTTTCAAGGGCGAGACCGCGTTGGCGGGCATCGTGAGGCTCAGCGTGTTCCAGGAGTTGGATGCCAGTCCGCCCGAGCTCTGGGACCAGGACCAGTTGTAGTCCTGGGCATAGGCCACGAGGCCGGTGACCTGGCCGCCGGACGGGATCCAGACCCGGAAGGTGACCGTGGCCCCGGCGGGCACCACCACTTCGTTCACGGAGACCGAGGAGGTGCCGGCGGTGGTGCCGTTGAAGTTCACGGCGAGCGAACGGTTGCCGGCGTAGTCCCGCGTGCCCGAGCTCGCGACTCCGGAGATCTGGGCTCCGCTGGCCGACCAGCGCTGGGTGTCGGTTTCAAAATGGAAGCGCGCCGGGTCCGGATTGACGCCGCTGGTCGTCGCATGGGTTTCGGTGGAAAAACCGGAGGCCCCGGAGGCGTTCACGGCGACGACTTGGTAGTAATAGGTCGTGCCGGCGTTGAGGCCGGTGTCGGCGTAGGAGGTGCCGGTGATGCCGGTGACGAGCGGCGTCGTGGTGCTCGCGTAGCCGGAGGAGGCGGATCGATAGAGGGCGTAGCTGGTCGCGCCGTCGCCGGCGGTCCAAGACAGGTTCACCTGGCCGGTGCCGGCGGCGGTCGCGACGAGGCCGGACGGGGCGTAAGGGGCGCCGTTCGGCGGCGGCGGCGCGGTCCCGCCGGTGACGGCGGAGATCAGCTCGGGGTCAAGGGCCGCGCCGGTGTTCCAGTTAAAGGGGTTGTCGGGGGTGCTCCAATAAAACGGGCTCAAGCCGTGAGCCCGGGCGGATTCGGCGACGTATTTGTTCCAGTAGAGAACCGAGGCGCGGTTATAGGCCGCCTCCGTTCCGGAGAGGCCCGGGGTCCCGTAGGCCCCGAATTCGCCGATCAGGACCGGGATGCCCTTGTCCACATATTGCTCCTTCAATTGTTGGAACCCCGAATCGATTTCGCCTTCCTGGCCAAAGGTCGCGTTGCGGGTCGGGTTGCCGGAGTAGTGGTAGGCGGGTCCCCAAAAATACCTCGCCTCGCCCCAGGTTTGGTCGGTGTGGATGATGGTGAAGAGGGAGGGCGTGTATTGATGGTATTCCACCATCAGGCGACCGGGGGTCGGGTCCGCCGGCAGGTAGTTCATCCACGGCGGGGCGGATACGCTTTGCAGCACCAGCCAGCGATCGGTGTTGTGACCGCCGACGCCGCGCACGGCGTTGATGAAGGTCTGGTAGTAGGCCATCAGCGTGTGCATCTTCGCCGGGCTGTCTACGGCGGGTTCGTTGGCGCCGCCGAAGAGCAGACGCTTGTCGTAGCCGGCAAACGCGGTCGCGATCTGCGTCCAGTAGGAGTGCATCTTCGCGTTGAGGGCGGGATCCACGGATTCTCCGATGTTGTTTTCCAGCCAGCCGCCGTCCCAGTGGTCGTTGATGAGGACGTGCATCCCGCAGGCGAGGGCCCAGTCCACGGCCTGTTTTACCTGCGCCATGAAAGCGGGGTGGATCTGCCCGGTCGCCGGGTCGGAGTTGAAGTCCCATGCGCAGGGGATGCGGACGGCGTTGAACCCGGCGTTGGCGGCGTTGTAAAACAGCGTCCGGCTGCGACTCGGCACACCCCAGGTGGCCTCGAGGGTGTTTCCGAGATTCCAGCCATAGGTGGGCAAGGGCAGGGGCATGGAGGCGGGGATGTCGGCGGGCGCAGGTTCCAGGCCCAGATCGAACACCGCGTCGAAGCCGTGGCTGCTCCCGGTGGTGATCGTGCCGCCGTTGATGGGAATGAGCGCGATTTCGCCGCCGGCGTAGGCGCCCGTCGCCACGGCGAGCGCGGCCCAACCGCCGGCGGAGGGCTTGATGCCGAACGAAAACGCGTAGGTTTTGTTCGCCTCCAGCGGGACGTTGATCCCGCTCCACCGCAGCCAGTCGCCGTCGGTGAAGCCGGGGTTGGGCGCGCTGAAGGTGATGAGCGGGGTCGCCGTGGCGCCGCTGATCGAGTAGATGCGGAGATAGTAGGTCGGCGTGGTCGAGGGCGTGCCGTAGCCGCCGCCGGCATTCAATCCGGCCGTCTTGATGGCGAGCGAGGTGAGCCTCATCGCGCCATCTCCGATGGTGAAGGTCTGGGCGGGGGGCGAGTTGTTGTCGGTTCTGTAGCTCAAGCCGTCGGGCGAGGTCTGGTTGCCGCTGGTGGAGAGCTGGGAGATGTCGTCCGTTCCGGGATCGGGCGCGACGGAGCCGAGGCTCGAAAGGGTTTGCGCGCACAGGCCGACGGCCAGGCCGGAGGAAAGCAGGAGAATGAGGGCCCGACGAAAGAAACGATAGGGGTGAAGGAGCATGTGAAAATGAGTCGAGGCTGGCTGGGGGCGGCGAGGTTTGGATCCGCTTACCAGGCGACAACCCGGTAAAAGCGTCTGGGCAGGGCCGCAGCGCCGGTGTCGGCGACCTCGATCTCGGCGCCGGTGCCGACGATGGCGTCCTGGAGCGTGGACCGCGAACCGGCTTCGAGCGTGAGGGAGCGCTCCACGCGGTAGCTGCGTCCGGCGACGCTCGGGAAAGCAAGGCGCAGGCCGTCGCCTTCACCGGCCGGCTCGAGCCGGGTGATCTTCAGGAGGCTCGCCGGGTCGTTCGGAGCGGTGCCGGAGACGTATTCGTGAAAGTTGATCCAGCCATCGCCGTCGGGGTCGGCGTGGTCGGCGGAGGCGCCGGTATCGGCGATGGTGCCGAAGTTCGCCACGCGCCAGTTTTGCAGCGAGGTGTAGGTGGTCGCGGACACGGGCGCGGATGCGGGGCCGGGGCCGAACAGGCCGTCCGCGGCGACGGTGTAATACCAGGTCTCCCCGTCGCCCAGGCCGGCGTTTTGATAGCTCGTGGCGGTGAGGCCGGTGGCGAAGCCGGCGAAGGCGCCGTCGCCGGTGAGCGCGCGCCGGATCGTGTAGCCGGTGGCATGGGGCACGGTGTTCCACGCCAAGGTGATCGTGCCGGAGCCGGGCGTGGCGGTGACGTTTTGGGGGGCGGGGAGCGAACCGGCGGCGAGGGCCTGGATCTGGGAGGCGGTGAGGACGCCGGGGTAGAGGCGCACGTCGTCGAGCGCGCCGTTGAAGAAGTTGTTGCCGGTTTGGAGGCTGCCGATGCGCAGGCCGGTCGGGAAGGTGCGCGGGCCAGTCGGGCCGGTGCCGCTGCCGCGCAGGACGCCATCGACATACACGGTCATCGCGCCGGTGGTGTTGTCGCGGGTGGCGGCGACGTGGTGCCAGGCGCCGTCGTTGATGTTGACCGAGGAGGCGAGGGTGGTGTCGCCGCCCGCCGAGCCGACGCCGAGCACGAATTTGCCGTCCACCAGGGCCGTGCCCCAGTCGGCCCCGCCGCCGCCCACCTCGCCGTCCACGAGCCCTTTGCCGCCCCACCAGGCGCCGCCGCTCCAGCCGCCGTTGTCGGTGGTTTTCACCCACATCGCGACGGTGAAGTCGTCCGTCACGGAGCGCGGGATGGAGACGTAGCTGCTCGTGCCGTTGAACTGCGCGGCCTGCGCGCCGACCTTGCCGGAGACGTAGGTGAGCGCGTTCGCGGTGCCGTGCTTGCCTTTGCCGCTGCCGTCGAGCGCGTCGCCGTCGAAGGCGTAGAGGGCGTTCGCTTCCGGCGGATTGGCGGTGCCGTCCCCGCCCCACGTCATCCCCATGATGTTGTCAAAGACAGGGATGAAGGCGTCCGCGATTTTGGTCTGCCCCGTCACGTTTGGATGGTAGTCCGCGCCGTAATCGGCCGGAAAATCGATGTTGAAGGGCACATTGGCGAAATGAACCTTGCTGTCGCCCGAGGCGCTCACCGCTGCGGCGACGTAATCACTGGCAAAGGCAGGCATGCCGGACCACCAGGTGCAGAGAATGTGGGCGTTGGGGTAATGGCTGCGCAGCCTTGTAATGAAGTTGCTGTAGCCGCCCACATACTGCGCCTGGGACGGATAGGGCGTGGTGGAGAAATCGTTGATTCCCAGGACGACGACCACCACGTCCGGCTGCCAGGTGAAGGCGTAGTCGTTGGCCGCGACGGAGCCGCAGGTGCGCGGGTAATAAAATGGAACGGGATCCGGGGAAGTCTGATTTGCATCACCGTAGTTTCGAACCATCCCGTGCCCGGACCGCGCCGTAATCATGCAGTCCGCGTTGTAATGGCTGGCCATCAGGCCCGCGTAGGAGAGGAGTGCGTTCTCGGTGGCGTTGGTAAACGGTTCTCCGAACGTCGTCTCAACGCCGTAGCCGCAGGTAAAGGAATCGCCGATGAACTCGATCTTGCGGACGGGCGCAGGGTCCGGCGCGACCAGCGCCCGGCCTCCGTCGAGGACGAAGCCGTGGAACGTGTTCTTGCCGGCGTTCGCCTCGACTCGGCGGCGAAGCGTGACGGTGTGCGCGGTGTCGCTCAATCCGGAGGCCACGGGGAAGGTTTGCAGGCCGCCGGACGCGCTGAGAATGGGGGCGGTTTTCACGCCATCGATGAAGACGTCGAAGTATTTGCCCGGTCCGTCGAGCTTCACGGAGCAGGAGCTGCCCTGGAACTTCGCGCGGATGGTGCTATACGACCAATCGAAGCCGGGGGCGGCGGGATTCGTGAGATCGAATCGGCCGACATACTGGATGTGGGGATCATCGGCGCCGATGTGGGCCGGGGCGAGGGCCTCGGCCTGCGTGAGGACGATGTCGCCGCCGTCGGGCACGACATCGAAAACCAGTTTGCCCTCCACGATCTGGCTGCTTACGGGCGCGCCGTTTTGGGTGATGGTGGCCCGAGCCCAACCAGCCGGGAGCGGACGACGCAGGGTGAGGGGATAGTTGAAGACCGTGTCGTCCAGGCCATCGGTGAGGCGCAGGGTGATGCTGGTGGCGCCGCTCGAGACGACGGTGAGGACGGCGGCGTTCCGCTCCTGGATATAGCGGGCGACATTGCCGAAGGTCTCGACCCACCATTTGGTCGGATCGGCGGCGACGTAATCGAGGTTGGACTCCAGAAGCAGGGAGTCGATGGGGCAGCAGGCGGGGTCGTCGTCGATGCCGTGGAGCAGCCAGACCAGCCAACTGCCCGAGGCGGCGACGTTGTCGGACGGGGTGTCCATGCCGTTGTCGGGACCGAGGGCGCCGATGCTCAGAAAGTCCGGAGGCGTGGCGGGGACCAGGGAGCCGTTGCAGCTCCGCGCGAAGGGATAATGCTGCGCGATGATGGATCGCTTGGGCACCGCGCAGTAGGGGTAGGCGAGGCTGACGCACGGTTTTCCCGTGCGGGACTCGATCAGGCTTTTGGAGTTCGCCACCTCGGTGGTGACCTGCTCGTCCGTCAGCGTCGGGAGATTGGGATGCGTGAGGGTGTGGCTGCCGATCTCGTGGCCTTTGGCGGAGGCGTTTTCTATCGCGGACCATTGGGACGCGGAGAGATTGCCGACGATGCAAAAGAAGGTCGCGGGCAGACCTCGCGAGTCGAACATGGGCTGCGCCACGGAGAACTGTTTCGGCGAGTTGTCGTCGAAGGTGTAGGAGACCGCGCTGGCGCGAAACCCGCGCCAGGTGGCGACTTCGTAGGGCGCGGGGACCGTGGCCGCGAGCGCGGCGCTCGTGCCGCATGCGCAGCATGCGCCTAGGAGGAGGGCGGCCAGGGCCGAACGCGAGGGGCACGGCGGGCGCGCGGGGAGTGTTGCGCGCGAAGGGCGCGAAGGGCGGACTTGGTGGGTGCCGTTGAGGGGGCGGGCGGGATGCATGGATCGTCAGGGATTGGTCTAGTCCTGCGTGACGCGGAGGCGGGCGAAGACGCGGGCGTTGGTCATCGGTATGCGCACGGTCACGGTTTGGGTGAGGCCGCCCTCGTCGTCGCTGACCGTCCAGGTGGGGTCGCCCTCCGGCAGGCTGGTCCAGGCGGGGGAGGCG
Source organism: uncultured Verrucomicrobiota bacterium (assembly GCA_946482165.1). The sequence goes on from CAMLQS010000212.1 coordinate 8,506, forward strand.
AGGTCGGTGGTGGTTTCGATCACCCAGGCGACGCCCGGAGCGGCGCGGCGGCGGGTGAAGGTGACGACGAAGTCCGAGGCGTCCGGGGCGGCGCTCGGCGCGACGGCGAACTCCAGGGCGCCGGCGGCGTCGGGTGCGCGGGGATCGAGGCCGAGCGCCCATTCGACGAGGTTGGGCGCGGGGTCGGCGTCGGG
>CAMLQS010000213.1 GCA_946482165.1 uncultured Verrucomicrobiota bacterium
GATTCCGCGAGCGCCATTCGACTCAACATCTTGCGCGATACTCCGCCGCCCGACTGCCGTTTCCAGGCTCAGCTGTTCACCAGGTAGAGCAGCGACAGGATGATGAGGATGGGCGCGGCCACGAGGGTCGTCATGCCGAGCGAGGCGGGCCAGCTCGGGCGGTCGCCTTGGTCGCCGTGAATGTTGAAGCGGAAGGACAGGACGCCCGTCGCCAGCGACGCGCCGATGGTGGTGGCGAGGACGCGAAGGAAGTAGGTGGAGGACTTGCCGTCGTAATTCTCGAGCGTGAGGGCGAAAGAGAGGCCGCAGACGCCGGAGGTGAGCATCGTCGCGATGAGCGTGTGCAGCCAGTGCGCGCGGAGGCCGAGGAAAAGCTTCATCGCCTGCTGCACAACGAACGAGGCGAAGAAGCCGAGGACCAGGCTGATGCCAAGATTGATGACCATGGCGGGGAGCGGAACGAGCTCGGCGGAACTTGGCAACAGGAGTTGCGACCGGGGTTCCGGCTCAAACGTGGGGCGCGGGCCGGCCTCCTCTTCACGGATTCTCCCGACAAAGAGGAGGCGTTCCACAAGTCGCTCCGTCACCAAGCGAAGGTGTTCCGCGCCAGTTTCTCCAAGTCGCGTTCGCCGCCTTTTAACGGGCGCAAGACGAGCGAGTAGGCGTAATCGCGATCCGTTTTCAAAAGGAATTGCGGGTGCGGCATGGCGCCCCAGCTGTCATCGCCGCCCAGACCCCGTTGCGCGAGGTCGAGGTTGAGGATCGTATGCGGGGAGCGGATGAGCGAATGCGGGTGGTGGTTCACTTGGTTGCCACCTGGCGCGGTCAACGCCTCGGAGCTGTAGATCGAGGCGTTTGCGCTCAGCAACGGACGGCCGACGGCGAGCAGGCCGGCGCCCTTGGCATTCGTCACCGCGATCCAACGCGCGTCGGCTTTGTTTCCGGATTCGGACACCATCAGGTAGGGAGTGAACTGCTCGGCCACGGAACCGGAGTAGAGCCCCACGCGGGCTTCCTTGCGGTCGGAGTAGGTTTCTTGCGGGCCGGGACCAAACCAGGTCACGCGGTCAAACTCGGCGGGCAGGGCGCCGACGAGGCCGATGCGCGGGACGTCGGGCAGGCCCTTTTTAGGCGCAAACTGCACGGCGACCTCCACCCAGCCGTCGGGACGCACCGTGTAGGCGACTTCGCAGACGCCTGCTCCGCGCGGCAAGGGGCCGGAGAACACGATCTTTTGTCCGCCGTCCGGCAGGGCCTCGAAGCCTTGGGAGGCCGGCTTCCAGCCGGTCCCCGCTTGGCGCCAGACGCCGTTCTTGGCGAGCATGCCGTTGCCGCGGTCGTTCTCGATCGGAGCGCGCCAGAAGTCGGGGCGGAAGCCGGAGGCGAGCAGATCACGGCCGTCGATTCGCCATGTCTTCATCGCTCCCGCCTCGCGGTCGAAAACGATCTCGAAGTTCCGGCCGCGCACGGTGTCGGCGGATACGGTGAGGGCGCGGCCTTTGGCCGGGGCGAGTTTCGTATCGGGGGCGGGGCCGTTCAGCGGCAGCTGCTCCCAGGCGATCTCGCGGCCTTTGTCGCCCCACGTAGTTGCTTTCTTGAGACGGAAGGACAGGTCGACGCGATACTCGACGCCGGGTTCGCGCTTGAAGCGCTTCACGCCGAGGGACACCACGCGCGACTCGCCGCCGGGCGGCACGTCGAGGTCTGGGATGGTTCCGCGCTGGATTTCGTCCGATCCGGCGAGCAGGCGCCATTCGCCGACGAGCCAATCGTCGATGGAGCGGAAGGAGCTCCAGTTGGTCAGCTCGATCCGGCCGGGCTCGCCGGGGGCGACGAGCTTGGCGGCGACGTCCTGGTAGATCTTGGCCACCTCGTGGGCTTCGGGTTGCAGGTTGCGATCCGCGTCGACGAAGCCGTCGGAGCCGGTCGTGGCATCGCTCGGCGTGTCGGCGGGGCCGAAGTCGCCGCCGATGGCGTAGAACCAGTCGACGTTCTGTTTTCCGTTCTTGAGCGCCGGATCGGTCTTTAGCGAAGGGAGCATCATGCGTCCGGATTTGCCGATGCGCTCTTTCGGAAGCGGCGTGCGCAAGCCCTGGTCGACGAAGTCCCAGATGAAGCCGCCCTGGCCGCGGCTGTCTTTTTTGTAGAACTGGTCCCAATACGCGCGGACGTTGCCGAAGCTGGTGCCCATGGCGTGGGCGTATTCGCAGAGGATGAGCGGACGGCTCGGGTTCTTGGCGAGGTAGCGCGCGACCTTCGCGGGGGAATCATACATCGGGCAAACGATGTCGGTGTGTTTTCCCTCGAACTCCTGCTCGTATTGCACCGGGCGGGTGGTGTCGCGCCGCTTCGACCATTCGTAGGCGGCGTGAAAATTGGAGCCTCCGCCGGCCTCGTTGCCGAGGGACCAGATGATGACGCTCGGGTGGTTTTTGTCGCGCTCCACCATGCGCACGTAGCGATCCATGATGGCGTCGGCCCAGTCCGGGTGGCTGGCCAGCCCGAGGCGGGCGTCGCGCGCGCCGTGGCACTCGATGTTGGCCTCGTCGACGACGTAGAGACCGTATTCGTCGCACAGCTCGTAGAAGCGCACCTCGTTCGGGTAGTGCGAGAGGCGGACGGCGTTCATGTTGAGCTGCTTCATGAGCACGATGTCCTGGCGCATGCGCTCCTCGGTCATGACGTGTCCGAGGTCGGGGTCGTGTTCGTGACGATTGACGCCCTTGATGAGCACGCGCTTGCCGTTGACGAGCAGCATGCCGTCGCGGATCTCGACCTTGCGGAAGCCGACGCGCTGGGGAATCACCTGGAGGACTTTCCCCTCGGCATCTTCGAGCGAGAGGAGGAGCGAGTAGAGATGGGGCGTTTCTGCGCTCCACTGTGCGGGCGCTGCGACGTCGGCCGCGAGGGTTACGGGGGCGTTCTGGCCGGCGGGCACGGTGGCTTTCACCGCCGGCAAACGTGCGACCGTGCGGCCCGTGGCGTCGCGCAACACGCCTGAAAGCGCGAGGGCGGCCGGGGCGGCGGAGGTGTTGCGGATCTCCGCCTCCACCGAGAGGCGGCCGTCGCGGCAGGCGGCGTCGAGTTCGGGCTTCACGAAGAAGTCGCGCACATGCTGGGCGGGCGGGCTCCAGAGATAGACGTCGCGATAGAGTCCGCTGAAGCGCCAGAAATCCTGGTCCTCGAGCCACGAGCCGTCGCTCCAGCGGAGCACCTGGGCGGCGAGAAGGTTTTCGCCGGGCTTAACGAAGTCGGTGACGTCCCACTCGGAGGGGGTGCGGCTGTCCTTGCTGAAGCCGAGCTCCTTGCCGTTGAGCCAGACGCGGAGGAATGAATCGGCTCCGTCGAAGACGATATGCACGCGCCGGCCGGTCCAATCATTCGGAATCTCGAAGGAGCGGCGGTAGAGGCTGACGGGATTGCTGTCGGCGGGGACTTTGCCGGCCATTTCGGGTTTCGGCTTCTGGCCGACCTTAAGGAACGGGTAGTCGATGTTCATCAGGATCGGAATGCCGTGTCCCTGGAGCTCGACGTTCGAGGGCACCGGAATCTTGGTCCAGCCCGTCGGCGAAAAGTCGGGTTTCCAAAAATTGGCGGGCACGTCGGCGGGCTTGGGGAGCCAGAGGTAATCCCACTGGCCGTTGAGCGTGCGGTGATAGGGGGAGTCCTCGCGACGCTTCGCGGAGCCGGCCGAGGCCGCGTCCGGGTAGACGGTCATCGTGGCGTGCGGCTTCTCCGTGCCGCGGGAGAGCGCGCGGGGATTCTCGTTATCGGGAAGCGATTGAGCAGAGGCCGAGGTCGAGAAGGAGCCGGCAATCAGCGTAACCGCGAGAAGGGCGCGATTTCCGAAGGAGACGACATGGCGCGCCAAGGCGGATGATCGAGCGGGGGGCGGGGCCGGAGGAACTTTCGAGCGTGGTGGCATGGGAGGAGTAACGGGCATGGAGACGGGTGAATTCGGAAAGGTGGCAGCCGTAATGGCGTTTTCTCCGGCCCATTTCCCCCAGCTGTGTGGCGTTTTTCTTTTGGAATTACGCAAGCCGCCGGATTCCAGCGTAATAATTGATAATCAAGGGCGAGGGCCGGTCGGCCTCTCCGCTTCCTGGATCAACAATTGCGTGATCACCCAATCGTGCCACACGCCGGTGGCGAAGCGGCCCTGCCCCGCGATCTTTTCGAGCCCGGCGGGAAGGTTCTCCCGCACGGGAGCCGAGGCGGCGTTCAGCGCGTCCAAGGCGTCCTCTTTCCGGCCGAGCCGCGCGTAGGACAAGGCGAGGACGGCGTGCGTCATCGCGAGACGGGCGTCGGTGCGATCACGATAGTGAAGCAGGCTGCGCCGGCCCAGGGAGACGGACTCGTCGTAGTTGCCGAGTCGATACTGATGAAGGCTTAGGGCCAAGGTCTGCCAGGCGATGTGGCGGTCATCCCCGGCGGTTTCCGGATCGTGGCGGGAAACGGAGCTTCGGATGACCCCGAGCAAGGGCTCCAGTCGTCGGAGGGTATCGGCGTCGGCGGGCAGGATGAGGCTGTTTTTGATCACCTGCTCTGCCGCCACCGGGTCGTCGGTGCCGGAGAAGCGGGCCACGGTTTCGCGCACGAAGCGCCGGTAGGTGGCCTCATCGCCGGCGACGATCAGGGCGGGGCCCGCGCCGAGCAGATCGCGGGTGACCTCCTCGGTGGTGTTGGAGGGGTCCAGCTGATTGGCGCGCTCGAGCTGGACGAAGCGATCCGCGGCGGCTCTCCAGCGGCCTTGGGCGACGTTCCAGAGACCCAAGGCGCGGAGCACGCTGGCCGCCTCCAGGGACGGCTCCGAGACGGGCACCTCGATGCGGTCGACCAGGCGGTCCGCCTCGGCCATCCGGGAGCGGGTGACCAGCAGGGCGGCTTGCGCGATCTTGGCCCGGGCGTCGGCTTCGCCGCGGAGCCGCAGTTCGTCGCGGCGAGCGAGGTCGGCCTCGCGGTAGGCGGCTTGGGCGCGGAGGAACATCCAGGTGGACGTGCCAAAACCGAGGGCGAGCGCGACCACGACGGCGGAGATCGCCGCGAAGGCGGTGCGGTTGCGGCGCACGAGTTTTTTGAGGCGATACACGCGACCGGGGGCGCCGGCCGACACGGGCCCGTGGTTCAGGTGTCGTTGAAGGTCCGCGGCAAAGTCGCTGGCGGTTTGATAACGCCGGGCTCGATCTTTTTCCAGGGCCTTCAGCGCGATCCAGTCGAGGTCTCCCGCAAGGTTCGATTTCAGCCTGGCCGGTTCCGTGCGGCGGTGGCGGGCGGTCCGGGATTGTTCGTCCGCCGGAAGCATCCGCACGCGAACCGAGGGCGGGACCGGGTCGCGTTCGAGCAAGGTTCGGCGCATCTGGTCGAGCCCCTGCTTCATCAACTCGGCATGTTCGAAGGGCGGCCTGCCCGCGAGCAGCTCGTAAAGCAGGACGCCGAGGCTGTAGATGTCGCTGCGGGTGTCGACGTCGAGGCCGCTCATCTGGGCCTGTTCCGGGCTCATGTAGGCGGGCGTGCCGATGAACTGCTCGCCGAGCGTGTGCAGGGTGGAGTCGGTGAGGCGGGCGCCGTCGGCGGCCTTGGCGATGCCGAAGTCGATCACCTTGGGCATCGGTTTGCCGTCCAGCGAGGTCACGAGGATGTTCGACGGCTTGAGGTCGCGGTGGATGATGCCCTTCTGGTGTGCGTGCTGGATCGCGCCGACGATCTCCAGGAGCAGGCGCAAGCGCTCCCGCACGTCGAGCCGGGCCTCGTCGCAATAAGTCGTGATCCTGACACCCGGCACGAACTCCATCACGAAGTAGGGGCGCCCGGTCCCGGTCGCGCCGGCGTCGATCACGCGCGCGATGTTCGGGTGATCCATGATCGCGAGGGCCTGTCGTTCCGCCTCGAAGCGGGCGATCACGCCGCGCGTATCCATGCCCGGCTTGATGACCTTTAGCGCCACCTGGCGGCGCAGCGGGTGTTCCTGCTCCGCGAGGTAGACGACGCCGCAGCCGCCCTCGCCGAGTTTTCGGCGAAGGACGTAGGGGCCGATCTGAGTTCCGACCAGACGATCCGCGTCAAAATCGGCGCAGGTTTCGGCGCTTGTGGGAAGAGGCGAAGTTCGAGCGAAGGTCCGAATGGCCTCGGTGGCGTCGCTCATCGCGGGAAGGCGGCAATCGTCGAGGAACGCCTCGGCCGCCCGGTGTTCCTCCCAAATCCGGCCGACCTCGGCGCGCAAGGCTGCGTCGCCGGCGCAGGCGTTGTCCCAAAACGCCGCGCGTTCGGAGTCGCTGGATATCGCGAGGCCTTGGAAGGCGAGGTCTTCGGCTTGCGGGGTGGCGTCGGACATGGCGGTTTCTCAGGCGGAGGCGCGAATCCGCTCGAGCAGCCAGCGTTTGGCGCGGAACCAGTGGCGCTCGACCGTGCTTTCGGCGATGCCGAGAGTTTCGGCCGCCTCGCGATTGGTGAGACCGCCGAAGTATTTCAACAGCACGACGCGGGCGTGCTCGGGTTGCTCGGCTTGCATCTGTTCCAGCGCGTCGTTCAGGCGGAGCAGCTTTTCGTCGGGCGTCTCGGCGGCCGGTTCCGCGTCGTCGACGTTAACCCGCTGCTGCCCCCCGCCGTGTTTTACCCGGGCCTTGCGCCGGGCCTGGTCGATGAGGATGCGACGCATGGCCTCGGATGCGGCGGAGAAAAAGTGCCAGCGGTTTTGCCAGACGCGGTCCTGTTCCGAGACCAGGCGGAGCCAGGCTTCATGGACGAGCGCGGTGGGTTGCAGGGTCTGGCCTGCGGCTTCGGAGGACATGCGTGCGGCGGCGAGGCGCCGCAGCTCCGCATACACGAGGGGCAACAACTCGTCCGACGCGCCTTTTTCACCGCGGCCCGCGGCTTGGAGGATGAGGGTCACGTCGTTCATGGGTCGGGGCGGGACCCGGAACGGAGACCGGCGGCCGGGCCGCGGGCGAGGCGTTTTTTCGGACGTGTCCAGCCCGGCCGGATGCGGAGTGTGATTGAAACGGGTGGGATGGCTTGGGGTGGCATCGGCGTCCCGCCCGTGCCACGCCGGAAGCAGGCTGAGCCCGCGCTATGCCGGGCGGATGCGGGCGAGCAGGTCCTTGGCCTCGACGGTGTCGCCGAGGGCGACGTTGAGCTCGCCGACGACGCCGGCGCAGGAGGCGTAGACGGTGGTCTGCATCTTCATCGCTTCCATCATAAGGAGCTTGTCGCCCTTCGCCACTTTCGCGCCGACCGAGACGAAGAGAGAAGCGACCAAGCCGGGAATGGGGGCGGCGACTTGCGCGGGATCGGCGAGGTCGGCTTTCGGCCGGGCCTTGCTCTGGGGGGCGACGCGTTTGTCGGTGATCGTGACCTCGCGCGACATGCCGTTGAGCTCGTAGCTGAGAGTCCGGCGACCCTCCTTGTCGGGGGCGCCGATGCTGACGAGGCGGATGATGAGCATCTTGCCCTCCTCGATTTCGAGGGTGATCTCCTCGCCGGCCTGCAGGCCGTAGAAGAAGGCGGCGGAGGGGATGACCGATACGTCGCCGAACTCGCGGCGATGTTTGTCGAAGTCGGCGAACACCTGCGGATACATCAGATGCGAGTAGAGATCGTCGTCGGTGGGCTCGCGGTGAAGTTTGGCTGCGAGGTCGGCGCGGAGTTTGGCGAAGTCGCCCGAGGCGGCGGCGGTGGAGACGGTGGATTGGGCGGAGGCGGATTTGGCGGACGAGGCCGGCTTCTTTTTCGCGGACGGCGAGGACGCCGTCCCTTCAAGTTTCAGCGAGGCCTTGTAGGCGGCGACGGCGGCGGCGTGGCGTTTTTCGCCGAGCACGGCGAGGGACACGCCGGCGGGCCAGCCGCCCTCGGGCCAGCCGAGGCCGCCGGTGAGCATGTCGATTACGCTTTCGGGGAAGGGCGTTTCGCCGGGAGGCAGGTTGACCACGTCGGCTGGCTTGATGCCGCGCGAGAAGAGGAACAACGCCATGTCGCCGACGACCTTCGAGGAGGGAGTGACCTTCACGATGTCGCCGAAGAGCTGGTTCACCTCGGCATAGGTGCGGGCGATCTCGGTCCAGCGGTGCGAGACGCCCAGGGAGGCGGCCTGCTCCTTGAGGTTGGTGTATTGGCCGCCGGGCATTTCGTGGAGGTAGACCTCGGCGGAGCCGGCCTTGGGCGCGGTGTCGAAGGGGGCGTAGACGGCGCGGACGTTTTCCCAGTAGTCGGAGAACTCGTTGAGCGCGTCGAGATCGAGGCCGGTGTCGCGCGGGGTGTGCTGAAGGGCGGCGACGACGGAGTTGAGGTTGGGCTGCGAGGTGCTGCCGCTCATCGAGGCGATGGCGAGGTCGACGACGTCCACGCCGGCGTCGGCGGCGCGGAGGACGGAGGCCGCGTTGATGCCGCTGGTATCGTGGGTGTGGAAGTGGATGGGAAGGCCGACCTCGTCCTTGAGCGTCTTGACGAGCCTGTGGGCGGCGGCGGGCCGGCAGAGGCCGGCCATGTCCTTGATCGCGATGACGTGGGCGCCCATCTTTTCGAGCTCCTTCGCCATCTTCACGTAATAAGAAAGCGAATACTTTTCGCGGCGCTCGTCGAGGATGTCGCCGGTGTAGCAGAGGGCGGCCTCGCAGACGGCGTGGGTGTCCCGCACCGCCGCCATGGCGACGCGCAGGTTCGGCAGGTAGTTCAGCGAGTCGAAGATGCGGAA
>CAMLQS010000214.1 GCA_946482165.1 uncultured Verrucomicrobiota bacterium
AGAGCTTCGAAATTTGAGGGGGTCGCTTGGGCGGCAAGACGGGTCAAACCGACCGACGCGAGAACGGCGGCCACGAGAAGGCTGAGTTTGGAATAGTGCATAGTGGCTGAGATGCTTTAGGGGAGATGACGGAAGTCAGGGGATCGGGGTTTCCGCCGTGGGAGACGCTTGTTCCTGAGCAAGGGTGAGAAATTCGGCTGCTTCGCGAAGATTGTCGGCTTCCTCGGTCGATTTCGCGGAAGCGGCCGCCTCTTTCAAATACGGGACAGCCAGAGGAGAACTGAGCCGAAGAAGAGCTGTGCGCGCCTCTTCTCGCACGTTGGCGTCGTCGTGCTTCAAGTAGGCGGCGATGGCCGAGAGCACGCCGCTTTCGGGCGTGAGGGTGGACAAACGGATGATTTCGTCTCGTTGCGCTTCGTAAGGGAAGAGCTGCGGGATCGGCTCACCTTTCCGAATGCGGACAGGACCGGTTTTTGGGCGGGTCGCCGCAGTCGGAGTTTGGTAAGCGGGAGCGTCGTCTGGCGCTTTTGTTACGTCGGCGGGCGCCGAGCTTGGTTTTTCGGAAACGTAATGAGTCGTCGCGTCGGGAGGCGGCGGCTCGGGGCTGATGGCACGGCCCGAACCAGCTTCAATTGGTGGCCGTTGGGGCTCCTTTTGCAGAACGAAGACAGCCACCAATGCCACCAATGCCAAGCCGGCCACCAATAAGGTCTTAGTGTGCTTGCGCATGCTTCCCTATCTGGACGTTTGCGATGGGGAAATCAAAACGACTCGGCGTCCGCTCCCACCAGGATCTTAAACATGCCCGAAACGGTTTCGGTCTCGCCAGGAAGGGGGGGCAGAAGAAGGTAACCGCCGCCGATCTCCATGCCGACATAGGGGGATTGCTTCTGCAGGAGGAGGCCGTTTACGGGAACTCGGCGCACGACCGGTTTGGTCGCGGGAGGGACCGGGGCATCGGTTACGATAAACGACCCGCTGAACGTTCCCGTAGCGGGGTTAACCTTCAGGGACAGTTTCGCGCTGTTGGAGTCCGTCACCGTGACCTTGCCAGTTGAGGTGATTTTCAAATTCGCCGGCAGCCCGCGCGGGTTTTCGTCGGCGTTCGACACTCCCGGCGCCTCGATGATGAGGCCGAGTGCTCCGTCCACGCCGAGTTTTGCGAGAAGATTACTGGAAAGCGTGGGTTTGACCCAAGGCATCACGGTAAGCAGATAGGAGACATCGTAGCCTGAAGCGTAAACCCGGCTATTGGGGGCTTCCGGCTTCTTCAGGTAGATGCGATATCCCGATTCTTCCGGCACCTCGTAGGCATCCAAGATGGTTCCTAGCTGTCCAGAGAACCGGAAGGTGCCGGCGGCCATTCCGCCTTGGCCGGCGAACGCACGTTGGGCGAGGCGATAGGAGCCATCGGGTGAACCGCGGAGATTGGCGGTGAACGGGATGCCTTCCGCAGAGCGGCCACGAACGTTCGCAATGCCAGTTTTGGCGGCGACTGTCATCTGAACGAGTCCGTCGCCTCCCGGGACAGGAAGGACCGAGTCCGAATCGATTTTCTCCACTTGGGTAAGAAGACCGTTGTATTTTCCCGCCCAAAGGGCGGGTTGCGCGAGGGTGAAGCCGCCCACTGGGGCGCCATCCGTCGCTTCGCCCAACAGGTTGTTGGCGTCGTCGCGGAGGCTGGCGGTCAGGAGCGAGGGCTCGGCGGGGTCAAAGGGCTCGGCGATGGCGATGGTCAGATAAAGCGGGAGATCGGAACGGCCGCGCTTAATTTCGATGGGCGCCTCATCAAGGCTTCCGGCGACGCGAAGATCTTGGTCGAGCTTCAGCTTGCTGCGGAACGAATAGGTCTTGGCCGTGTTTAGGTCGAAATAGGTTCCAGTGAAGCTACCGTTGGATCCAACGGTAAAGGAAACCTTGCCGTAAGGAACGACAGGAGCTTGGGAGGTGAGCAGGAGAGCCTCGAAACCTCCGGCGAAGGAGGGCGACAGGGGGCTGACGAAGAATTGAAGCACATAGGTTTCAGCATTCTTCTTCTTTCCGTCAGTGGAGCCATAGACCACGCGATAAACCCCGGGCTTGGCATCGATGACTCCCGTGATCACGCCGGTCTCCGGGTTAAAGGAGAGGCCCTTCGGCAGACCGCTGACGAAGTAAGCGCCTCCATTGGTCGGCGCTGGCACCGCAGATTGCTCGGTCACCACGTCGAAATCAATCGTTCCGAGCACTTCTGTTTCGATCGCGGGGAACTCGGTGACGGTCAGGAGGGCGGCGCGGCTCGCCGATGTGCCGACGGCATCCGTGGCGAGGACGCGGAAGCGGTCGCCGTTCATGTCCAGAGTGGCCGAAACGGTGAGGGCCGATGTTTGGGTGCCTGTGAAAATGTCGTCGTCCGTCAGGCTGGTCCAAATCTTGGATCCAACGGGGCGCCGCTGCCATTGGTAGGTGACGGTTTCGCCGGTGTAGGCGGCATTCGCGGTGAAGGTAGCGGTGGCACCTTGTTCCACCGTGGTGGCGATCGGGGAGGTTAGGAAGCCAGGGCGAACTGTGGTCGCTTTGAGTCCGAGGCTGAAGGCGCCGGACTTGTTGTTATCGCCATCGATGGCGATGTGGTAGTCGACCCCGTCTTCGGCGACGAAGGAGGCGGTGGAAACCAAACCAGCGTCGGACGACGATGCGGTGCCGCTACGGGTAACCAGCTTAAGCGTGCCGAGTGTTGTGCCGGAGTAGACCGCGACGATGGGCGCGAAGGTCTTACCCGTTGCCTTCAGTGTGACTGATTTGCGGGAATTTGGGCTGCGCCAAGTGGTCCATACTGAGCGATCCGAGGACATGGACGCGTTGGATCCGTGATCCGGTTCTCCCTCTTCCTTGGTGGATGCGCTGTTGTTTCCGACGACAGTGAAGTCTGTTCCTCCCAATTGGTTCCGACCATCGAAGGTGTCGCTCAAGGCATCTTGGACGAAGCGATGGACATAAGTATATCGATTCGGGCTGGTCACATCGATAGTCATCAGTCCCGACAAATATACCTGACCGGGTTCTGCCGCGTATTCGTAAGCGGTGTAAGCTCTGTTTCCTGAGCTAACGAAAGTGAAATCGGTGGCTACCATATCATAGATATCTTTGGGAGCCGGGCCTAAAAGGGTGATTCCCCACGCGCCGAAATTGGAAGCGATCGCTTCCACACGAACCGTGCCCGCGATAGGGGCGACCCACCTAAACCAAACGGTTGGGAATGGGTGGGGAATCGGATCGCCTGCCTCCGTCAATCTGATGAGGAACGGGTCGCCAGTGACTCCCGTCACATCTCCTTGGAAGCGATTCAGGACAACATTTGCATCCAACTGCGTCGGATTGGTGATGTTGTCGTTGACTGGCGCTCCCACCAGCAGGTGGGGGACGAGCAGGGTGAAAACGGACAACGACAACGAGGCAAAGTATCTCATGGCGATCAGGAGGGCGGGGAAATCGTAGCGGAATCGACTCTCCCGGCTGCGTCGAACAGATAAATTTAGAAAAACATGGGAACCTGTCCCATATTTCGCGCATCGCCTCTTCGGGTTGCCTTGTGAACGAAACGCCCGATTTTTCGCCGTTATGTTGAGAAAGAAAAAGCATTGGATCGTGGCTGCCGCCGGATTGACGCTTCTCGTCGCCTCCTACTGGTGGTTTGAGACCGCTACGCGTCCCCAGCCGACTCCGGGGCCGGATACAGGCGTAACCGCTTCGGTGGTGGCTCCGGCAAACGGGACGGTTTCCTCTTTGCCAGTCGCGGATTCGCCGACGACGCAGGGCGAGCCATCTGAGCCGGAGCAGCCTTCCGCAGAAGGCGGGCAAACACAGGCCAATAACAGCTACGGGCCCACGGTGGGCGATATTCTCTCCGAGCCGGACGAAAATTACGTGCGGGTCGCCAAGAAGCTGGCTGCCATAGCGCTTAACCCCCGTGCGCCCATGGTGGAGCGCGAGGAGGCGTTGGCTCACACGCTTAACCTTTCGGCAGGAAATGAGCAGGAAGTGCTCACTCCCTTGATCAAGGACCCCAACCTGCCTGACGAGCTGGCGGACACCATTCTAGCCGAGGCATTGAACCGCCCGCTCGCCTATCAAGCCGACCTCTACCTGACAGCGCTTGCCGAACGCAAAAATTCCGAACTTCAGACCAAAATCCGGGAGCACCTTGCATTTTTGACGGGCGGCGAAGACAAGGGCCCCAACCCTGCCGATTGGGCCGAGCCGATAAAGGCAGCCAAGGCCGAGTGGGCTCAGTAACTAGCTAATTAATAGGCCGTTGGGATTGCCGTGGATTTAGCGCGGGAGCTCGTCGTTTCGGGCGCCGGTGCTGGAGGCTGGCGGTCGATCCCCGTCTTGGGCGGACCAGGCCTTTTTTTCGAATTTCCCGCTAGGTGACGGGACTGCGGGCATCGGCATTGTGTTGGGCCGGGAAAGAAGTTCCGCCGCCTCTCGGAAGGTGGCCGCTTCGACTTCGGCGTTGCGCGCGTTCGCTTTTTCCGCCGCGACCAAGAGCGCAGGCGCGGCCGATCCATCGCCTAGGAGCACCAGCGCCGCCGCTGCCGCCATCCGCACTTCCGAATCGGCATGGTCAAGGTAGCCGAGCACCTTCGGTAGCTCGTCCGGGCTGAAATTTGCGGCCCAAGTCTGGAGCTGCTCTTTCGCCGCTTCCCGATCCTCGATCAGAGGAGAAGGTGCCGTCCCGGTCGTGGCGGGAATGGCGGCCGGTGCAGTGACCGCGGCCGCGTTCGGTTCATGGAGTTGATATGGGGAAGTCGCAGCACCCTTCTGCGCGCTCGTCTGCGAGACAGCGGGAACGGCGGAACTGGTGCGTTCCGCAGGCGGCGCGGGTAGCGCCGGCCCCGAGGCAAGGAGCCAGATCATCCCGCTGGTCACGAGAACCACCGCGATCAGGCACAAAACGAATGATTTCATGTTGGAGGATGACGATGCGGACAGAGTGCGGGCTACCGCACAATCTCGCGGTTGGGCGCAGCACCGGCGAAACATGCGCGTTGCGCATTTACCCCGGCACTCACTTTGGCCTCTCTGGTCTGATGCCCGTCATGCGTAGTTCGTCCTTTGGCAGAGTCGTGTGTGGAGCTGCGCTCGCTGCGGCGCTCGTTTCCGGCGTTTTCGCCGCGGCAAAGGAAGCCGCCAATTCCCGCGACCTCGGGCACGCCTCCGTCAAGGGAGGCGGGAGCCCGGAGGCGGTTGAGCAACTGCGCGAAGTCGTCGGCCGGCAGCGTGCGGTCCTTGCCGAAGCCAAGAAAAAGGAGGACGCCGCCGAACTCGAGGATCTGCGGCCCCGTCTCCAAAGCGTGATCGACGGCTATGAACGGTTGCTCACCAAACACCCCGACTTCGCCGCCGCATGGGCCGCCTATGGACTGTTTCTCTGCGATCCATTGGTCGAAAACCGGAAGGCCGCCTTGCCGCTCTTGCTCAAGGCGAACGTCTTTGATCCCGAATTGCCCGTCGTGAAGAACCAGATCGGCGTGCTCCTTGCGGAGGACGGCCGCGCGATCGACGCACTCAACTATTTCCTCGCCGCCTCCGACCTCGCGCCGACCGAACCACTCTACCATTTCCAGATCGGGCTTCTCCTTTCCGAAGCGCGGGCGGATTTTCTAAAGTCGAAGGCCTGGAGCGCCGCGACGATCGACAAGACCCTCATCGAGGCCTTCGCCCGAGCGGTCTCTCTCGCGCCCGAGCGGACCGATTTCGCCTATCGCGCCGCCGAGGCCTACTACGATCTCGCCGAACCGCGCTGGGAGGAGGCCTACCGGGTGTGGACCGCGCTCGAGGAAAATCTGAACGGCCGTCTGGAGACGCAAACCGTCCGCCTGCATCGCGCCCGCGTGTTGTGGAAACAAGGTCTCGCCGGCGACGCGCGCGAGCTGGCGGCGACGGTCGATGCGCAGGAGCTGGCCGGGCAAAAAACAAAGCTGCTGGCCGAGTTTGCCGCCGACGACGAGAAGGAGGCCGGCGAGGCGAAGGTGGTTTTTCCTCCGCCCGCCCCCGTGCCGACGGCCGCTTCCTCGGCCTCCTTGGCCAAATAAAATCTGGCCGCGTTTCGCCGCAGGTTCACCGTCGATTCCTTTTTCGACCCCCACGTCCCCATGTCGCGCTGGCTGCAATTTCTCGACCGCGTTTCCCGGCCCCTCGCCGTGCCACATGTGTTCTCCGCGATCATCGGCGGGCAGGTGTTTTTCTATCTCGTGAGCTTGCTGGGGCTCTTCGACGAGTCGCGGCTGTGGTTCGCCTGGCATGCGGTTTTCGCGGGCGAGTGGTGGAGGGTGCTTACCTTCGTCGTCGCACCGCCCGCCGTGCATTGGGTCTGGTTCGCGTTCGCCGTGATGTTTCTCCACTCGCTGGGCTCCGCGCTTGAGCAAGAGTGGGGCACGGGCCGCTTTAACTTGTTTCTTCTCCTCGGCGCGCTCTTCACGCTGGCTGCTGCGCTTCTGACCCCGGAGCTCGTGGTGGGCAGCGGCTTCATCGCAGGCTCCATCTTTCTCGCTTTCGCCTACTTGAACCCGAATTACGTCATTCACGTATACTTCATTCTTCCGGTGAAGATGAAGTGGTTGGCGGCGCTTACGTTGCTGTTCTATTCCTTTTCTTTCGCCTCCGGTGATCTCGCCACCCAAGTCTCGATCATCGCGGCCTTGGGCAACTGCCTCGTTTTTCTCGGGCCGCAGCTGGTCGGCGATTTTCGCGGGGGGCGCCGCCAGCTGGCGTTCCGCGCCAAGCAAAAAGCCGAGCATCGCGAGATCGCCGCCGCGGGCCCGCGTCACGCCTGCGTCGTGTGCGGCAAAAACAGCGACACGCATCCCCACGAGGACTTTCGCTACCGCGCCGATGATCGCTGCTACTGCTCCGAGCACTTGCGCGCGCCGCTTTCTGTCGGGTCCACGGAGGCCGGCCGGTGAAAAAAAAAGCCGGTCGCTCACCTCTGGCAAAACCCGCCGTTCGGCCCGTTCCCTCGGGCGCGCTCGCCGCGCTTCCGCCGACTTCGCAACTGGCTACGCTCGGCGCGTGGATGGACTTCGCCGAAGACGTTTACGCGCGCGGCCGGCTCGCCCTCGGGCAGGTGAGCGACAACGTCCATGACGAGGCCCTCTATCTCTTTCTGCGCACGCTGGACTGGCCGCTCGACAGCGACGAGTCCGCGCTCTCCAGGCCGCTCGCGCCCGCGCAACGCATCGCCCTGCGCGAAGTGTTGCACGCCCGGGCCGTGAAGCGCGTGCCCGCCGCGTATCTGACCAAGGAGGCCTGGCTCGGCGGGCTTCGCTTCCATGTCGATGAGCGAGTGATCATCCCGCGCAGTTATTTCGTGGAGTTGATCCCGCATCTTTTCGAATTGCTTCCCGAGGGCGCGCCCGTGCGCCGGGCCGTGGACGTCTGCACGGGCTCCGGCTGCCTCGCCATTTTGCTCGCCGAATCCTATCCCGAGGCGCGCGTCGACGGGCTCGACTTATCGCCCGCCGCGCTGGAGGTGGCCGCGATCAACGTGAAGGCGCACGCGGCCGACGGCGGCCCGGGCAAACGCGTGAAGCTGCATCGCAGCGATGTGTTCGACGCCATTCCGCCGCCGCCGCGCGCGGAGGACGGCTACGATCTGATCGTCAGCAATCCGCCCTACGAGCCGAGCGCGCACGTGGACAATCAGGACCCCGAGTTCGCGGCCGAGCCGCGCATGGCGCACGACGGCGGTCCCGACGGGCTGATCATCGTGCGCAAGCTCTTGCGCCAGGCGCGCGAACGCATCGCTCCGCACGGCATCGTGGCGGTCGAGATCGGCGGTCTGCGCAAGCTGGTCAACCGCGAGTTCGCCGCGCTCGCCCCCGAGTGGCTCGCCACCGAGGACGGCAGCGACTGCGTGTTTTTCGTGCGCGCGGAGAAACTGCGCGCGTGGGCGGGCTGATTCGGAGGACGGGCCTTCGTGCCCGCCGCCGCGTCATTTTCGGCCAACGGCGTGTGCGAGACGACCCGATCCGACCGCCGTTTCCAGGCTCAGCGCGAAAGCTGGCAGAGCGCGTAGCCCGCGAGCAGGTTCGGCCAGAAGTTCGAGGGGCTTTTCCAGTCCCCGCGCAGATGGGCGCGGCGGACGATGCGATACCCTTTCTCGGCGCAAAACGCCTCGAAGTCCGCGATCGTGGCCGGATTGGCCGGGCGACTCTCGTGCCACGGCGCGGGGTAGACCGGGTTCTGGGGTTTTCGGCCGCGGAAGAAAGCGGCGTATCTATTTTTCCAATACCCGTGGTTGGCGAAGCCGACCGTCACCGCGCGCCCGACGCGCAGGGCCTCGGCGATCACCGCGGCCGGATCGGGCACCTCCTCGAGGGTGCGCGAGCAGATGACGTGGTCGAAATGGCCCTCGGGCAGCGCGCGCATGTAGCCGAGCATGTCGCCCTGGTAGGCGGCGAGGCCGCGGCGCACGCAGGCGGCGATCTTGTTGAAGTCGAGATCGACGCCAAACGCCCGGGCTTTGCGCGTCTGGGCGAGAAATTCCAGGAGCACGCCGCGGCCGCACCCGAGATCGAGCACGCGCGCCTCCGGCTCGATCCAGTCGGCGAGGATCTGCATGTCGACGGTGCGCTTGGCGGCGGAGACGGACATTGGAGCTGGGAGCGAGG
>CAMLQS010000215.1 GCA_946482165.1 uncultured Verrucomicrobiota bacterium
CGGAAATCGGGCCTCGGCCCTCTTGGCGCTCGTCTTTCTCTTCGTCGCGTTTTTGCCATTCACCGCTTTCGCGGTCGCGCCCGGACAAGTGGTCGCGTGGGGAGCCGGGGAAGCCGGCGCATCCGGCCATCCTCACTACGGCCAGTCCATCGTCCCCGCCGCGGCCGCGGAGGAGGTGATCGCCATCGCGGGCGGCGCCGTTTCCTCCCTCGCATTGAAGAGCGACGGCACCGTCGTCGCGTGGGGCCATAACGACGTTGGGCAACTCACGGTGCCCGCGGGGCTCGGCCCGGTCATCGCGATCACGTCCAGCATCGACGCCAGCCACTTCCTCGCGCTCAAGGCCAACGGAACCATCGCGGCCTGGGGCTACAACACCCAGGGACAGGTGACCGGCTCGCCCAGCTCCGGCATCGCAGTCGCCAATCCCGTCGCGCCCGGCGGCCAGACGCTCACCGGCGTGGTCGCCATGGCGGCCGGATCCCACCACAACGTGGCGTTGAAAAACGACGGCACCGTCGTCGCGTGGGGCACCAACCAATTCGGCAGCACCGTCGTCCCATCCGGACTGAACAACGTCGTCGCGGTCGCCGCCGGCTACGATCACTGCCTCGCGCTGAAGGCGGACGGCACGGTCGTCGCCTGGGGCGGGCTCAACACCTACGGCGAGATCACGGTGCCCGCGGCGTTGGGCGGAGTCGTCGCGATCTCGGCGGCCGGCGACTACTCGGTCGCGCTCAAGTCCGACGGCACCGTTGTCGCGTGGGGAAATAATTTTTATGGGCAGACCGACGTCCCGGTCGGCCTGAGCGACGTCGCCGCGATTTCCGCCGGCGGCGGACACGTCCTCACGCTCAAAAACGACGGCACGCTCGTGACGTGGGGCAACAACTCCAACGGGCAGTCCCTGGTCCCCTCGCCCGCGCAAAGCTGCGTGCTGGCTATCGCCGCGGGCGGGCGGCACTCGCTCGCCTTGGTCGCCGCTCCTCCCGTCGTCCTCACGCCCCCGGGCAGCCAGGTGCGCCTCGCCGGCCAAACGGCGAGTTTCACCGCCTCGGTCGCCGGCACCCCTCCTTTCGTGTATCAGTGGACCAAGGACGGCGTCGCCCTCGGGGACGACGGCCGCGTCGCCGGGGCCAACACCGCCCACCTCACCGTCTCCGCCCTCACGCCGGCCGACGCGGGCGTCTACGCGCTCGAGGTCGGCAATTGCGCCGGGGACGACAGCGGCGCCCCCACCGTCCTCACGATCAACCCCGCCACTCCGCCGGGCGAAGTGGTCGCCTGGGGCGACAACGGCTTCGGCCAATGCACCGTGCCGTCCGCCGCGCAAAGCGGTGTCGTCGCCATCGCGGCCGGCCAAGGCCACACGCTCGCGCTAAAATCCAACGGCCAACTGTTCGCCTGGGGCTGGAACACCTCCGAGCAAACCACCATCCCCCTCGCCACGCTCAACGGCTCCGTCGCCATCGCCGCCGGGCAGGGACACAGCGTCGCGTTGCGCAACGACGGGATCGTTCTCGCCTGGGGCAACAACGCCGAGGGCCAGACCAACGTCCCCGCCGGGCTTTCCGGCGTCGTCGCCATCGCCGCGGGAGGCAGCCACACCGTCGCCTTGAAAAACGACGGCACCGTCGTCGCCTGGGGCCACGATGGCTTCGGGCAGCGCACGATCCCGCCCGGTCTCGCCGGCGTGATCGCGATCTCCGCCGGCATGTATCACACCGTCGCGCTCAAAAACGACGGCACGATCCTCGCCTGGGGCGACAATTCCCATGGCCAGTCCGCGATCCCCGCTGGGCTCTCCGGCGTGGTCGCCATCGCCGCGGGTTTTTACCACACTGCGGCGCTCTTGGCCGACGGCTCCGTCGTCGCCTTCGGCGCGGGCGCGACGAACACCGGAACCGCGCCCCACCTGGGCCAGGCTCTTGTGCCGGCGGGCCTCGCAAACGGCCTGGCGCTCGCGGCCGGCCGCCATCACTCCGCCGCCCTTCTGAACAACAAGACCGTCGTCGCGTGGGGTGACGACGGCGCCGGGCAATCCGCCGTTCCGCCAACCGTGCAAGGCCGCTCGGTGGCCGTCGCCGCAGGTTGGATGCATACTGTCGTGATCGCCGGCCAGGCTCCGCTGGTTTACCTGGGTCCGCTCACCGCCTATGTTAACCTCGGACGCGATCTCACCTTCTCCGTCCTCGCCGACGGCTCCGCTCCGTTCACCTACCAATGGCGCCGCCAATCCGCCATGGGCACGACGGATATCGCCGGCGCAAACGGCCCCGTGCTGCACATCGCCAACGCCCAGTTTTCCCATGGCGGCACCTACCTCGCGGTGGTGGGCAACGCCTTCGGCTCGGCCACCGTCGCCGCCACCTTGACCGTCCTTCCCTCCGCCAGCTTTGCGCAGTGGCGGGAAAGCCGCTTCACCGCCGAGCAACTCGACGATCCCCTGGTTTCCGGCCCGCTGGCCGACCCGAGCGGCCGCGGGACGGCGAATCTGCTCAAATACGCCTTCAACCTCGAACCCGCTTCCAGCGTCGGCGGACCGGGCTCGCCTTCGGTGACTCCGCCCTCCTCCTGGCCTCTTCAGCCCGCCGTCCAGGGCGGCGCGCTCACGCTCGTTTTCCACGCCATCCGCCCCGACCTCGTCTACACCGCCGAGGCGAGCACCGATCTCGTCACCTGGAGCACGACGGGAATGACCCTGGCATCGAACGGCACGGAACACACCGCCTCCTTTGCCCCCGCAAACTCCGTTCGTGCATTCCTCCGCGTGCGAGTGGCCCTGCCCGCCGAATAGCGGTCAAAGCCCGCCGCGCCGCAGCGCCCAATCCGCCGCGGTGCCGCTCGCCGGCTGACGCAGGATCGCCTTCAAGGCCTCCGCCTGCGCGCGCGTCCGCTCCGCCCGCTTCGTATCCTCCAAGCAACTACGAAGCTCCGTCGCCAGCGCCCGCGGCGAGGCCGCGCCCTGCAAATACTCGGGATACATCGGCTCCTTGAGCAGCAGGTTGTTGATGCCGAGATACGGGATCTTCACCAGCATCCGCCCGAGCAGGTAGGTGAGCGGATTCGCCCGGTAGGCGATCGCGCCCGGCAGCCCCGCGATCGCGCAATGCAGCGACATCGTGCCGCTCGAGGTGAGCACGGCGGACGCCGCGACCGCCTCGCCGGTGTTCTGGATCAACTCCACGCCGGCAGGCACCCCGCCCTCCTCGATCACCTCCCGGATCGCCGCGCTCGGGTAGATGGCCCTGGCAGGACGCTTTCCGTAGGCCAGGTGGCCCTCCCGCAAGATCGGCCAGATGCGCCCGACCGCCTGCTTGCGGCTGCCCGGAAGCAGCAGGATCGGAGCCGCGGGGTCGTAGCGCACCGGAGCCGCGTAGTCGTCGGCCAAGAACGGATGCCCCACAAACTCGACCGGCAAATCCGTGTCCGCGTAGCAGTCGACTTCGAATGGGAAGATGCACGCGAGCGCGTCCAGGTGACGCGCCATCTTGAAGCGCCGCTTCGCCTTCCACGCCCAGATCTGCGGAGAAATATAGAAAAGCAATTTCACCGGCCCGCCCGCCTTCGCCGCGAGCCCGCGTTCGTTCAGCGCCGCGGCAAGCCGAAGGTTGAAACCGGGGTAGTCGACAAAGCACACCGCGCGCGGTTTGTGTTCCTCGACCCAGCGCAGCGTCTCGTCGAAAAGCGCCTTGAAGAACGAATAGTTTTTCAAGACCTCCACGAAGCCGACGACCGAGGACGCCGTGAGATCATGCAGCAACTGGGCTCCGGCCGCCGCGAGGTGTTTTCCGCCGAGCGCGCACACGGCCAATTCCGGCCGCTTCGCCCGCAGGTCCGCGACCAGCCTCGCCGCATGTTCGTCGCCGGAGTGCTCGCCGGCGACGACGAGCACGTCCACGCGACCGCCGGCCGGCGCATCGAATCGAAATGGCAACGCCTCAGCCACGATGCCCCCCGCTTCTTTTCTCTCCGCGCCTCCGCGTCTCTGCGTTCAACTTCATCACCGCTTTGCCGCCTTGATCTGTTCCGAGATCTGGATCGCCACCTCGAGCGCCGTCTTGCCGAGGCTTGCGCCTACTTTCGGCTGCTTCAGCTCGGCTACGCTCTCCGTGAAATGCTGCAACTCCAGCTTCAGAGGCTCGTCCTTCTCGATCGGAATCTCGCCGACGGGGATCTCGCTCGCGTCGCCCGCCTTCGCGAGACCGACCTTCACCTTCAGGCCGTAGGCGATCACGTCGCTCTTTTTCACAAGGTGGCCTTTCTGGTTCATGAAATCCAGCGAGAGGTAGGCGTTGTCCTGAAAGACGCGGATCTCGCGGTTTTTCTTCAGGCTCATGCGCGAGGCGCTGAGGTTGGCCACGCAGCCGTTCTCGAACTCGATGCGCGAATTGGCGATGTCCTCGGTCTTCGAGAGCACGCTGATGCCGACGCTGTCGATCTTGCGGATCGGCGACTTCACGAGCGCGAGCACGATGCCGATGTCGTGGATCATGAGGTCGAGCACAACGCCCACCTCCGTGCCGCGCGGCGTGTAGGGCGCGAGACGCTCGGTCGTGATGTAACCCGGTCGGTCGATGTGTTTTTCGAGGAAACTCATCACCGGGTTGAAGTGCTCGATATGGCCGACCTGAACGATGCAGCCGCTGGCCTTTGCCGCAACGAGCACGCGCTCGGCCTCCTCCAGCGTGGCGGTGATCGGCTTCTCGATCAGCAGATGCGTCTTCTTCGCCAGAAGCGGAATGGCGACCTGCTCATGCTTATCGGTGGGCACGACGACAGACACCGCGTCGCAGGCCTCGCCGAGTTCCTCGATGGTGGCGAAGCGGCGGCAATTGTGCCGGGCGCAGATCTCCTTCGCGCGCTCGTCGTTGGCCTCGAAGATCCCCATGAACTCGACGTTCGGCAGCGAGGCGTAGATGCGAGCGTGGTGCTGCCCGAGCGAGCCGACGCCGGCCACGCCGCACTTCACCTTGGGCTTCGGAGAGGAAAAAAGGTTCATCTTGATTCGAGAATGGGCCTAGACGGCGTGAAAGCCACCCTCGCGCAAAAACACGCGGCGGGCGCAGCGGGCGGCGTGGGCCACGTTGTGGGTCACGAGCACCAGCGCGCAGCCCTCCTCGCGCCCGAGGGAAAGCAGCAGTTCGATGATCGCATCGCCACTGCCCTCGTCGAGGTTGCCGGTTGGCTCGTCCGCAAGGATGAGTTTCGGCCGGTTCATCAGCGCGCGGGCGATGGCCACGCGCTGGCGCTCGCCGCCGGAGAGCTTCGCGGGGGTGTGATGCGCGCGCTCGCCGAGGCCGACGCGGCGCAACAGCTCGCGCGCTCGCTCGCGTTCCGCCGGTCCGACTTTGCCCACCAGACGCGCGGCCAGGAGCACGTTGGCCTCCGCATCGAGTTCGGGCACGAGGTAGAAGGCCTGAAACACCAGCCCCAGCAGCCGCCCGCGGCGGACGGGGCCCAAAGTGGGCGCCCCCTCCCAGCGCAACTCGCCCGAATCGGGCGCATCGAGACCGGAAAGCAGATTGAGCAGAGTCGATTTACCCGAGCCGGACTCGCCTCGGATCGACACGCTCTCGCCCGCATTCACCGCGAGATCGACGCCGCGAAGCACCTCCAATCGGCGATCGCCGCTCAGATAGCTCTTGTGCAGCCCCGTGGCTTGGAGAAGGGGAACCGGATCACTCACTGCGAAGCGCCTCCACGGGTTTGAGTTTCGCCGCGCGCCAGGCCGGCAACAGGCCGGCCAGCGTCGAGACGAGAAGCGAGCTGCACACAATAAGCGCAAGGTCCTTGCCGTCCAGGTGCGCGGGCAGCTGGCTGAACTGATAAAAGCGCTCCAGCGCCTCTTTCCCGCCGATGACGTGGGTGATGCCCGCGACGAAGTCGTTTCGAAAATGGACGACCGTGAATCCGAGGAGCAGCCCCGCCGCGGTGCCGCCCACGCCGATGATGACGCCTTGATAGCAAAAGCAGGCGGCGACCTGCCGCGGCGTGGCTCCGAGCGCGCCGAGCAGGCCGATCTCGCGGGTCTTGCGCACCACTGCGATGAGCAGCGAGGACGCCACCGAAAACGCCGCGACCACGATGATGAAAATGAGCAGGAAGAAGATCATGTTCTTCTCCAGTTGGAGCACGAAGAGAAACTCTTGGTTCGCATCCATCCACGACTTCGCCAACCCGTCGGCCGGAAGCATGCGGTTGATCTCGCGGGCCACACGATCCGGGTCGGCGCCCTCGGCGAGTTTCACGTTCACGCCGTGCACCCCCCGACCGAGGCCGTAGAGTTCCTGCATCGTGCGCAAGGTCACGATCAGAATGCTGCTATCAAGCTGCTGGTGCCCGATCTCGAAGATTCCGCAAACCTCGAGCTCGTGGGGCATCATCGCCGCCTCCTCCTGCAGCTTTTTGATATGGACCTCGGTGATGATCTGAACCTTGTCGCCGACGCGCGCGCCGATCATGTCGGCGAGCTGGTAACTCAGAATCACCCGATCGTCGTCGAGCGCATCGAAGCCCTCCGCCGGTTTAACGAACTTCCGCAGCGGAACAACCTCGTCCACATGATCCAAGTCGATGCCGCGGGCGACGGGAAACGCCTGACGACCGGCGTGTTTCAGTATGACGTAGCCCTCGGCGAAGGGCGCGGCGGCGGCGACTCCATCCACTTTTTTCACCGCGTCGATGACGACGCGCGGATTCTCCATCACGCCCGACACGCGCACCTGCACCTCGCCCTCGGTGTTCACGATCATGTTCCGGATCTCGCGGCCGAAACCGCCCATCACGGAGATCGACACGATCAGCAGGGTGACCCCGAGAGCCACGCCGAGGATCGAGATGGCGGTGAAAAAGGGAAAGCGCCGCCCGCTCGGGAAGAGCTGCTTCAGCGCAAGGTAGAGCGGCCAGGGCATGCGATGCGGATAACTTAAACCACGGAGATCACGGAGGGACACGGAGGAGAAATGCTTGTTCTCTCCGGATTGGGCCCTCCGTGATCTCCGTGTGCTCCGTGGTTAAACCTCTTAGCCCGCGGTATTGCGGAGCTGCGGGAAGAGAATCACGTCGCGGATGCTCTCCGCGCCCGTGAGCAAAATGCAGAGGCGGTCGATGCCGATGCCCAGGCCGCCGGCGGGCGGCATGCCGTGCTCGAGCGCGAGCAGGAAGTCCTGGTCGACCTTCTGCTGCTCCTCGCCGGCCTGCGCCTCGAACATCGCGCGCTGCACGTCGGGATCATTCTGCTCCGAATACGCGGGCGCGATCTCCATGCCGCCGATGATGAGCTCGAACACGTCGATCGTGCTCGGGTCGTCGACGGTGATCTTGGCCAACGGGCAAAGCTCCTTGGGCAGATGAGTAACGAAGGTCGGCTGAATCAGCGTCGGCTCGATGAGCTTGCCGAAAATCTCGTTGGTCAGCTCGAAGTCCTCCCACTTGGCGTCGGCGAAGAGACCGAGCTTTTGCACGCCGGCGATCTTCTCCTCCTTCGTGCGGGAGAACCACTGGGCGTCGCCGGTCTTCTCGATGATGAGGTCCTTGTAGCGCACCTCGCGCCAGCCGTTCTCGAAGTCGATGAACTCGCCGCTGGCGGCGTGCTTGATGCGCATGCTGGGGCGGGTCACGGCGGTTTCGCCTTCGCCCTCGGTCTCGGTCGGCTTCACCACGTCGCGCACGAGGTGGCGCATCAGGTCCTGCACGAGCGTCATCATGCCACGGTAGTCGCTGTAAGCCTGATAAACCTCGAGCATGGTGAACTCGGGGTTGTGACGACGGGAGACGCCCTCGTTGCGGAAGTTGCGGCCGATCTCGAACACGCGGTCGTAGCCGGCGACGAGCATGCGCTTCAGGTAAAGCTCGAGCGAGATGCGCAGCACGAAATCGGTGTTGAGCGCGTTGTGGTGCGTTTGGAAGGGACGCGCGGCGGCGCCGCCGGCCACGGCCTGGAGCACCGGGGTCTCGACCTCGAGGAACTGGCGGTCCTCAAGAAAGCGGCGCACAGCGCTGACGATGCGGGCGCGCGTCATGAGACGCTGGCGGCTCTCTTGGTTGACGATGAGATCGAGATAACGCTGGCGGTAGACCTGCTCGGCGTCGCTGAGGCCATGCCACTTCTCGGGCAGCGGGCGCAGGGCCTTCGACACGAGTGTGAACGAGTCCACGCGGATCGTGATCTCGCCGGTCTTGGTCTTAAAGAGCGGCCCGGTGACGCCGATGATGTCGCCGAGGTCGAGCTGCTTCTTGAAAACGGTGTAGCGCTCCTCGCCGAGCACGTCCTTGCGGAAGTAGAGTTGGATCGGGCCCTGCTGGTCCTGGATTTTGACGAAGGAGCTGCCGCCCTGGACGCGGAACGTGACGAGACGGCCGGCGCAGGTGACGGGGACGGCGTAGTCCTGTCCGTCGACGTAAAGCGCCTTGGCCTCCTGGGAAAAGTGCGTCGTGGCGACGTTGGCGCGGAAGGGATCGAAGCCCGCGGCGCGGAGCTCGGCCAGCTTCTGGCGTCGCACGGCATGTTGGTCGTGGGAGATGTCGGGCACGTTATCGCTCATGGAAACCGGCCAACGTGAGTCCCGGCCGGGGCGCGGGCAAACGTAAATCCCCGG
>CAMLQS010000216.1 GCA_946482165.1 uncultured Verrucomicrobiota bacterium
GAGGCACATGCCCTTTTTTGACAACGACGGCCCCGGCCGAAAGCACCCGACAGAATGTCGCTTATTTCTGCAATCAAGCACTAGTCCGCCCCTGCCGCGCCGTCCTCGTCACTCGCCTCGGTTTCCCGCTCCGCGCCGGGCAGTCCCCGCCGCTCCCAGCGCCCGAGCAGGTGCAGCACGACAAAAATCAGGGCCGTCGCCCCGCCCGCCAGGACAAAGCGGCCCAAGCCCACCGCTAGCCCCACGCCGGCCGTCGCCCACAGCGCCGCCGCCGTGGTCAGGCCCTTCACCGTCTCCCCGCGATCCCGCGACACGAAGATCGTGCCGGCGCCCAAGAAACTGATCGCCGCCACCGTCGCCTCGATGACGCGGATCGGGTCGTATTGCATGTCGTCCTCGTCGCGGCCGAAATACTCCATCAACGCGCCCCCCAGCCCGACGAACATCGCCGCGCTGACACCCACCAAAATGTGTGTGCGCAAGCCCGCCTGCTTGCCAAACACCTCTCGCTCCCAACCAAGCACGCCCGAAAGAAAGGCGGCGACCACCAGCTTCATCAAAATATCCAAGTCGCTAAAATCGTTGTTCATCGGGACCTCGCAAAACCATATCGCCGCCCCGCCTCCGCGCCCATCCGGTCCTCGCCTAGTGGCAACACCCGTTCTCTCCCGCGGGCATCGCTCGCCTGCCCCGCCAAAACTCTTCACTCATTCCACGCTCCATCCTCCCCCGCTTATGCCCGACCGCGCAAACACCGCCCCGCCTTGCTTGCCGCGCGCCTGCACCTTTCCCGAAGCCGAGTGGCGCGCGCTCGCCCGGCATTGGTATCCCCTCGCCTATTCCGACGAGCTCGACGCCGGCAAACCCGTCGCGAGAACACTCCTCGACGAACCCCTGATCGCCTACCGAACAACAAACCGGCGGGTTGTGGTCGCGCGCGATCTCTGCATCCACCGCGGCGTGCCGCTCCGCCATGGCTGGCAGGAAGGCGACGAGCTGGTGTGCGCGTATCATGGCTTCAGATACGGCGCCGACGGACGCTGCACCGCCGTGCCCGCGCAACCTGATTTGCCCATCCCGAAGAAGCTCTGCCTCTCGACCGTCGCGAGCGTCGAGCGCGACGGGCTGGTCTGGGTGTGCCTCGACCCCGCGCCCGGCTCCGCGCCGCTGATTCCGGAATGGCCTGAACTCGCCAGCCCCGGCTACCGCGTCATGCACTTCGAGCCGCCCGAATGGGACTGCACGCCCGGGCGCCAGTTGGAAAACTTCATCGACGTCGCGCACTTCTCGTGGATTCACACCGGCACGTTCGGCAACCGCGAACGGCCCGAAGTGGCACCCTACGAGGTCGAGCGAACGCCAGCCGGCTTTCGCGTCGCGTATCCCTATCTGGCGGCCAATCCCGAGATCTCGAAAACCGAATCGCCCACCGGCGGCACGATCCAGCGCCACATGACTTACGATCTCCACCTGCCGCTGGCCTGCCGCCTCGTCATCGACTACGGCGACGGCCGTCGCCATTGCGTGTTCGACGCACCCACGCCCGTCTCGCGCCGGCGCACGCGCATCTTCTTTTTTATCGCGCGCAACTTTGACCATCACATCCCCGCCGAGGAGGTCCTCGCGTTCGAGCGCAAGGTTCTCGCCGAGGACAAATTCATCGTCGAGAGCCAGCGCCCCGAGGATCTCCCTCTCGATCTCGGCGAGGAGTTCCACATCCGCTGTGATCGCTTCTCCGCCGCTTTCCGTGACGCGCTGCGGGATCTGGGCCTCGGGCCGAGTTACACCAAATAGCCAGCGGGCTCGCCTTACCGGTTCCTCGCGTCCAGCGCGGACGACACCGCGTCATCGCCCGTGAACAACACGCGGTCCGGCCCCGCCGAACGCACGTCGATCGCGTCCGCCGCGCGCGCATGGAAATGATACGGCGTTCCCCAACGATCCACCAGTAGTCCGTCCCGGATCGCAGCATGTCCCTCCGGCACAAAAACGACGCGCCTGCGGTTCTTTCCCGTCAGCGCCGCAGAGATGTCCGCGTTGTCGCCCAGGGGCGGCCGCTCCGCCAACCGAAGCGTGGTCGTCAACTGCCCGATCAAGCCGCGCAAGACCGCCAAGTCGTGAACGGCGTCGAAGCGCGCCGCGTGCAGCTCGTCCGCCAAAGGCGAATACGCGGCCTCCTCCGACTGGTTAACCCGTTCCGTCACCTCGACCGGTTTCGTCGATTCCACGGCGTCTCGCACCGCGACTTTTCCGGCGCCTCCCGAACAGAGCCACCAACACGCCGCCGGTATCGCGATCATCGCGACCACGGCCGCTCCGTAGCACCATTCTTGAGCCCGCGCGCCCATCGTCAGACCGGCAGAAACCCGATCGGCGCGCCCGTGCTCGTCGTGTCATAGAAGCGGCCGATATTCGGCAGCACCAGCGGCAGGCTCGAGCGCGGCACCCCAAGCCAGAGCGCGAGCTCCGCGAAGTAGGCGTCCACGCTCGTGGTCGGGATCAGGCGTCCGCGCCCGACGTCGAGGGGGTTGTCCGTGTAGAGATCCGGATAGGAGCCGTAGATTTTTTGCCCGTTCACAGCGCCGCCCACGACAAACGCGTTGCCGCCCCAGGCGTGGTCGGACCCGCGCCCGTTGGAGCTGAGCGTGCGCCCGAAGTCGGACGCGTGGAAGAGCGTCACGTTGTTCTGCGCGCCGATCAGCTCGAGGGCGTTGTAGAACGCGCCCACGGCCTGGCTGACCACGGGAAGCATCGCCGCCTGGTTGTTCAACACCTCGTCATGGTGGTCCCAGCCGCCGAGCGAGACAAAGAAGGTCTGGCGCTTCGCGCCCAGCGCGGTGCGACCGGCGATGGTGCGCGCGATCATGCGCATCTGGCGGCCGAGCGGCGTGTCGGGAAAGGTCGCCGCGACCGGCAGGTCGGGAGCCGTGGCGCTGGCGAAGAGATCGTAGGCGTCGAGCGCGGAGCGTTGCGCGCCGGCGAAGGTGCGCTGAAAGACGTTCGCGTATTCCAGCGCCAGCTGGCCGTCCACGGCCGCGCTCCGGATCTGGCGCGTGCCGTATTCCTGCACCCACTCTTTCGAGTAGTTGGTCAGGCCGACCGCCCCGTCGGGCGTGATCGCGTATTCAAAAACAGAATTCCCGGTCTGCCAGACGTTGCTCCCGCCGAGGGAAATGTTCATCGACACCTCCGGGTTGGCGTTGAGCGGGTTGAGCAGGTCGGCCGCGCGGCCCGCCCAGCCTATGCCGCTGCGCGTGTCGGGGAGGGAGGTTTGCCACTGCTCGATCTGATCCGAGTGCGAGAAAAGGCCGACCGGCAGCTTCGAGAGCCCGCTGGCAAAACCGGCCTTCGTCACGCCGGGCTCCACGAGCGTGCCCACGTTGGCGATGAACGCGGCCTTTCCGTTCTCGAAGAGCTGCTGAAGCTCGGGCATGCCCGGATGGACGCCTAGCTGGCGTCCCACCTGCGCGGAGTTGAGCGGGTTGATCGGCAGCAGGGCGGCCGAGGCGAGCGCGAGGTCTTGGCGCACCGCGGCGTATTCGGCGTATTCGGACGCGCCGCGAGGCACGAGCATGTTGAAGGAGTCGTTCCCGCCATTGAGAAAAAGGCACACCAGCGCCCGATATTCGGAGTCCGGCGGAGTCTGCGCGTTGGCCACGCTGCTCGCGAACTTCAGGTTCAGCAGCGTGCTGAGCACCGGCAGCGCGCTCACGGCGGCGCAACTGGCCTGGCCGAGAAAGCTGCGGCGGGAAAGGAGGCGGGGGTCTTTCATGACGGGGCGATACGGACGCGTTGAAGAGGGCGGAAGCCGTGCGTCTCAGCGGAGCACGCAATACTCGGGCGAGATGACGATGAGCCAGATGGCGAGGCGCAGACGTTCGTTCTGCCAATCCCACGTCGAGGTGGAGATGCGAAGGACCGCCTCGCGAATGATCTGGAACTGCCGCGGACTGAGCGAGCCGGCGGTAAGCACCAGATCGAGGCGCCGCAGCAGCTCGTCGATGTCGGCGTCGCCCACGAGGGTGATCTCGTGGTCGAGATCCAGCTTGGTGTTGCGCTGCGGATCGGCGGTGCCCCAGCGGTGCAGGCCGGACAGGATGGCGGTATTGTAGTAGTTGGGCGCCGAGATCGCGCTCGTCGCGTTCAGGATCTGGAACTCGGGACCGACCAGTCCGGCGGCCTGCGCCTCGCCGGGAGGCGTGTAGCCCGGGAGGTAGAAGTTGAACACGCTCGGCGAGTTCATCGGCTCCTGGTAGTGGTCCATCGCGAACTGGCTGAGCTGGTAAAACCCGGAGGGAGAGGCCGCATTGAAGGCGCGGGCGAGATTCACGACGCGCAGGAAAGGCTCGCGCTGCTTGCCGAAGTGGGGGTCGTCGCGTCGCGCCGGATCGCGCGCCTCGGCGTCGAGCAGGATCGCCTTCACCACGGCTTTCAAGTCGCCTCGGACGCCCGCGCCGTCGTCGGCAAACGCGGCGGCCACGCGGCCGACATAGGCCGGCGAGGGATTGGATGTCACGAGGCGCTGGATGAGCTGGCGCGCGAGGAACGGCCCCGTGTTCGGGTGGTTGAAAAGATTGTCGATCGCCGCGTCGAGGTCGGCCTCCGTCGCGGTGCCGTTGCCGTCGGCCAGCGCGGTGCGATCCGGAGTCGTCAAGCCGCTCAGCAGGGTTTTCGGCGCAAGATCGTGATAGTCGTCCCACAGCTCCATCGGTTGCAGCCAATTTTCCGATGCGCCCGCGAACGACTCCCCTCCCGCGAAGGTCATGCCGGTGAAAACGCGGGCGAAGTTCGTGATCGTGGTGTTGTCATAGGTCGGGATCGGCTGGCCCGCGGGCACC
The DNA here is from genome assembly GCA_946482165.1 of uncultured Verrucomicrobiota bacterium. The sequence continues at coordinate 4,839 of CAMLQS010000216.1, forward strand.
GCCTGCCCGTTCGGACCGAGGTCGTCGCCGTCCGAAAGCCGCCGCGTGCCGTCGGGATTCAGTTCCCACAAGCCGATCGAAAAGAGCTGCATGATCTCGCGGGCGTAGTTCTCGTCGGGAAAGAGATGGTTCACCGGATCGGGCTTCTGGTTTTTGAGCGCGCTCAGATAAAAGCCCATGACCGGATGCCGCGTCACGTCGTAGAGCAGGTCCCGGTAGTTGCCGAAGGCGTGGCGGACGAGCGTGTCGTAATAATTCACCACGCCCACCGGCTGCACCGCCAGGACCTCGGGGCGATCCGACACAACGAGGATCTGGCTCAGGCAAAAGGCCACGCGATGCCTCAACACGTCATACTCGACCGCCGGCCCGCCCGGCACGGCCGGAGACGCGCCCATCGCCCGGCTCCACCACGCGGCCTGTTTCCGGTCCGTGTAAAATTCGGGAATCGTCGCGGCATATTCGGTGAAGGGCTGCAGGTAAGTCGGTGGCAAAGCCAGCTGCGCATCGAGCCAGCCGGCGAAACCGAGCGCCATCACCTGCTCCACGTTTTCCGGCGTGATGTCGGCGTCCGCCGGATCGTCGCGATCGGGCCCGAAGGCGGCCTGGACGAGGAACCGCGCCGCGGCTTTGGCCGAGGGCGCGGCGCTCGCCGGCTCGTCCAGCAGGGTCGCCGTGGCGGAGATCGCGCCGCCCAGCGTGTAGCCCGCGCCGGCCAGCGCGGTGAGCGTGATCGTCTCCGTTGGCTCGCCGTCGAGCGCGTCGGCCAACGGCGTCAGGGTCACCCAGGCCTCGCGGGCGCCGGGAGGGAAATAGACCGACGTCGTGTCGCTCGGGGCGTAGTCGATATTCGCCGCGGCCGTGCCGCCCAGCGCGATGTTCACGACGAGCGGCTTCAGCCCGCCGCTGCGCCGCAAAACCAAAACCGCCGGGTCGGGCCAGCGCTCGCTCATCACGCCGTCGATCACCCCCGCGGACACCGTGCTGCCCGCATTCCACCCGGCCGCGGCGCGCGCGGCGTCGGGCGTGTCGAAGCGCTCGGTGTGAGCGGTCGCGACATCGAAGCCCATCTCGCCCTCCTCCCAGTCGCTGAGACCGTCGCCGTCCGCGTCCGTATCCTCGACTTCGAGGCGGAAAAAACGCGAACCGCCCGCGAACGCGACCGGCGGAGCGTGCGCGCCGCCTGCGCTCACCGTGTCGACCAAAAGCTCCCAATCGGACGCCGGGGTCTCCAAGGACGTGGTGGAACGCAAGCGGTAGCGTTTGCCCGGCAGCCCGGCCCACGAGGGAACCAAGAGCCCGCCGGACGCGGAAAGCTCGATGCGCGGCTGATCAAAGCGATCAAACGGATCGGTGCCCGCGACGGCTTCCTGCGCGTTGTCAAAGCCATCGCCATCGGCGTCCGCTGCGCCGGACATGCCGGCCGCGACGCCATGCAGCGCCTCCCATACGTCGCTGAGTTGATTGGCATTGGTGTCGAGCGCGGCGCGGGAAAGCGGGGCGAGCGCGCACACCGCGAGGGCCGCGCCGGAAATGCGAAACAGGTGCATGGAGGCGGAGGACACGACCAAAGCCAGAACCGCCCCGTCCCATCGAAGCAAGCCCGCGGTCGCACGCCGTTTGCATCAAGGACCAAAAACCGGCCCAAGGACCATGGTCCCGGCGATCCGCCCGGAGGCTACTCGACCCGCGCGGAGCCGCGACCGTCGCCGAACTCGATTCCGACGCGTTCGCCCGCTTGAAGCGCCGCCGCGCGCGTCACAGGACGACCCTGCTCGTCCCGCACGATCGCGAAGCCTCGGTTCAAAACCGAGGCCGGGCTCGCGGCCTGCAATCGTTTCCAAAAGCCCAGCAAACGCTGCGATTCCGCCTCGACCTTTCTTTGCGGGCCCGCCGCGGCCAGCCGTCCCGCCAACAAGGCCACGTCGTGCCGCCGCGCCTGCATCGCGTGCGCCAACGCCGCGTCGGAGCGGTTGCGCAAATCGTCCAGGCGCAACCAGCCGCGCTCCACCTGAGCCGCGGGCGAAAGCAGCTTCAGCCGCGCGCCCAGCCCGTCCAACCGGTCGCGGGCCGCGGTGAGCGCGACCTCCGCCTCGCCCGCCAATGCCCGACCGAGCCGCGCCAGACGTTCCGCCTCGGCCACGAAGCCGCTGGAGATCAGCTCCGCGGCGGCGCTCGGCGTCTCCGCCCGCGCGTCCGCCGCGAAATCGCATAGCGTGAAGTCGATCTCGTGACCCACCGCCGAGATCACCGGCACCCGCGACGCGGCCACCGCGCGGACCAGCACCTCCTCGTTGAAAGCCCACAAATCCTCCAGCGAGCCGCCGCCGCGCCCGACGACGAGGAGGTCGAAATTCACCCCGCAGGCGATCGCATCGTTCGCCGCCGCGATCATCGCCGCGCACTCCGCGGCGGCGCCCTCGCCCTGCACCTTGGCCGGCAGCACCACCACGCGTCCGCGCCACTCGCGCCGCGCGAGGATCCGCAAAAAGTCCTGCACCGCCGCGCCCGTCGGCGAAGTCACAAACCCCACGGTCCGCGGCAGCCGCGGCAAGGGGCGCTTCCGCTCCTTATTGAACAACCCCTCCGCCGCCAGCCGCGCCTTGAGCGCCTCGAACTCGCGCTGCAAACGCCCGGTGCCGTCGTCGACCGCCGCGCGCACGATGAGCTGATATTCTCCGCGCGCCTCGTAGACCGAGGCCTCGCCGTAAACGACAACCTGGCCGCCCTCGCGCAGCTTCGTCGTCTGCCGCGCCGCGTCGCCGCGAAACATCACCGCGCGCACCTGCGCGCCCGCGTCCTTGAGCGAAAAGTAGACATGGCCGCTCGCCTGTATACGCAGGTTGGATACTTCTCCGCGCACCCAGCCCGGCTTGAGCCCCCCTTCGAGCAGCGCTTTCACGCGGCGCGTAAACTCCGTCACGCTCTCCGCCCGGGTCCCGCCGCCGCCGAGGTCGAATTCGCGTCCGCCGCCCGCGCTCATACGCCATCCCCCTCGCGGCCCTCGGCCGACGCCTCGTTCGCCGAGGCCCGCGCGGTCAGCCGCTTCCGCGCATACCGTATGGCGACGACGACCGCCACCACGCCCGCGAGCGCCGCCAGGGCCACCTTGCCCTTTCCTTTCATCAGCGCGTCGCCGAAGACGATCATCAGCGCCACTCCGGCCGTCGCCGCCACCCACGAGATCGCCAGATATATCCGGAACGGCACCTCCGCCAGCCCGAGCAGGAAGCTCTGCACCACATAGGGCACCCCCGGCGTCACCCGCACCAGCAGCACAAACATCCGCTGCTTGCCCGCCGGCACCACCGGCGCCGCGTAGCCGAGGAATCCGAGGAGGCGTCCCACCCACGGCCGCAGGACGTAGCGCGCCAGCCCATACGAAATAGTCATGCTCACGGCCATGCTCGCGCCCGCCAGGGCGAGGACCGTCGGCAGGCCCAGCACCGGTCCGAACAGAGACCCCGCAGCAAAGGCAAAAATCGAAACCGGAAATCCTATCGCCGGCAGCACCGCGAAGGCCGCGAAAAACCAACCTGCGCCCAAGCCCCGCACCCATGCGGCGGCCTGCCCGGCCAGTTCCTTGAGCCGTCCCCAGGTCTCCGGCGGCACCATCGCCGCGACCCCGGCAAGCGCGAGGCCGCCGAGCACGCAGATGGCGAAAGCCGCCATCCGCCGCCGCCGGTGTCTCGCCGCCGTAAGTTCCGCAGAATCCATCCGGCCACCCTTCCGCCGCCCCCCGCGCCGGTCAAGCGCCCC
>CAMLQS010000217.1 GCA_946482165.1 uncultured Verrucomicrobiota bacterium
GCCATGAGATCGGCCACCTTCGACGCGAACATCCCCTTTGATATCGCCTTTCCATCAGCGCTCGACGCGAAACGTGGAATTGTAACGGATCGTATGTTCCTTGGTCGCGTCTACTTCAACTCGGACGGCGGAGCCGTAAACGATGGCGTCGGTGTTCGCCCATATCTGGGGCAGCGTCGGCGGCGGAGTCAGGTGGGCGTCGGGAGGCGGAAGCGAGTTGCCTGACACGATTCCGATGAAGAGAAGGACGATGGCGGACCGAGGGAGGGCCGGGGGCACGGGATGTGGCGCCGCCGGCTCGCGGTTACTTCCGCGTCCAGGCGCGAAGGGTTTTGAGAAGGAAAAGCTCGAGCGCGGAGGCGTCGCTGAAATTCACGCGGAGGAGGCCGGCGGCGTGTTCGAGGTGTTTCACCGTTTCGGCGAAGGCGCGGGCGCCGATGGCGGCCTCGGGGGTGACGAGGACCTCGCGGGCGAAGGTGCTGGTGGATCGTTCCACATCGGCGAAGAGGCGGTCGCGCAGGCCCTTGCTCAGTCCCGTTTCGATGGCTTCCTGCTCCTCGTCGGTGAGATCCTCGGGCAGGGATTTTTTTTGTTCGGTCCAGATCGTGTCGGTGGCGGTCTCAAGGAGCACGCCGAAGCGGGCTACGAGGCCATAAAGGCGAAAGAGGGCGTCGGCGGGGGCGGATTTGGCGGCGCCGCCGTGCAGGAGACCAAGCCAGGCGCGGTAGTCTTCGAGCCATGCGGGCCAGCCGTCGACGGGCGTGGTCACACCGGGAGCGGAAAAGCGGAAGAGCTGGCAACGACTGCGAATGGTCGGAAGCAGCGCGTGCGGACGGGTGGTGAGCAGGAGAAGAGTCGTGTGCGCGGGCGGCTCCTCGAGGGTTTTGAGGAAAATGTTCGCCGCGGCGACGTTCATGCGGTCGCACTCGTGGATGATGCCAACCTTGTGGCCGCCGGCGGAGGCGGAGACTTGGACCTTTCCGATCAGCTCGCGCGTGGCCTCGGCGCCAATTTGCCGCATTTTGCCGGCGGGGCGCAGATGAAAAAGGTCGGGATGGGCGCCGTCGGCGAGGGAACGCCGACGGTCGGGTGCGGTTGATGGCGGGTTGAGGAGCCGATCCGCGAGAGCGAGGCCGGCGCCGCGGAGGAGGTCGATGTCGTCTCCGGTGAGGAGCAGGCTGTGCGAGAGACGGGCGCGCGTAAGCGCCTGTTCAAGGACGTTGACGGCGGGCGTGCCGGCGAGGGGGGCCGGCCAGGATAGAGGCGAAGCGGATGCGAGAGCCATCGAGGAGGCGAAAAAAGGGCTGAGGCGCGGAAACCTGAAATCAGAAGCAGGCGGAGGAATTGACCCTCGGGTTTCGGGTCTCGGATTTCAGCCCTCGTTTGGGCGCGATCAGGCGATGAGTTTTTGAACCGCGGTCCAGACTCGCTTTTCGACTTCCGCCTCGGGTTGGGTGCCGTCGATGACGGCGAAGCGCTCGGGCATGCTTTTGGCGAGAAGAAGATAGCCTTCGCGGACTTTCCCGAAGAATTCCGCGTTCTCGCGCTCCATGCGGTCGGGCAGATCGGATGCGCGCAACCGGATACGCTCGAGGCTCACCTCGGTGGGCACGTCGAGCACGATGGTGAGATTGGGCATGACGCTGCCCACGGCGAAGCGGTTGATCTGTTGGACTGGGTCGGAACCCAGGTTGCGGGCGATGCCCTGGTAGACGGTCGAGCTGTCGAGGAAGCGGTCGGAGAGGACGACGCGACCGTCGAGTAGCGCGGGGGCGATGACCTCGCGCACGAGCTGGGCGCGGGCGGCGGCGAAGAGGAAAACCTCCGTCTCGGGGCACATCTCGTCGCCCTTGGAATTATGGACGATGATGTTGCGGATCTGTTCGCCAATCTCGGTGCCGCCGGGCTCGCGCGTGGTGAGCACTTCGCGACCGAGGAGTTGGAGATGCTTGGCGAGGAGGGCGATCTGCGTGGACTTTCCACTGCCCTCGGAGCCTTCGAAGGAGATGAGTTTGCCGGCGGGTTTTTGCTTCAGGGGCATGCGGGAGGAATAACGGACGCGTGGAGTTTGGCCACAAAAAGCACGGCTGATGCGTTCACTTCGCCCAGGTGTCTTTCAGCGTGATGGTGCGGTTGAAGACGAGTTTGCCGGGGGCGGAATCCTTCGAGTCGGCCGTGAAGTAGCCGAGGCGCTCGAACTGGAAGCTTTGTCCGGCCGCGGTGGAGGCGAGGGCGGGCTCGAGTTTGGCGGTGATGACCTCGAGCGAATTCGGGTTGAGCACCTTGAGGAAATCCTCGGCGGCGGCGGGCTCGGGAACGGTGAAGAGGCGGTCGTAGAGGCGGATCTCGGCGTCGATGGCGCGGGTGGCGGAAACCCAATGGATGGTGCCTTTGACCTTGCGGTCGGCTCCGGGGAGGCCGGCGCGCGTGTCGCGGTCGAACGTGCAGCGAACCTCGGCGATGTTGCCGGCGGAGTCCCTCACGATCTCGTCGCACTTGATGATGCCGGCGTATTTCAGGCGAACTTCGCCGCCCGGCTTGAGGCGGAAATATTTCGGCGGCGGGACCTCGGCGAAGTCTTCGGATTCGATGAAAACCTCGCGAGTGAGCGCGAGCGTGCGCGAACCGGTGGCGGGATCGGACTGGAGATTGCCGGCGGAGCACTCGACGACTTCGTCCTCGGCGAGGTTGGTGAGAACGATTTTCAGCGGACGCAGCACGGCGAAACGGCGGTGCGCGGTGGCGTTGAGTTCTTCGCGCACGGCGTTTTCGTAGACGGCGAGCTCGGTGAGGCTGTCGAACTTGGTCACGCCGACCCCGATCACGAAACGACGAAGAGCCGAGGCGGGAACCCCGCGGCGGCGGATGCCGGCGAGGGTGGGCATGCGGGGGTCGTCCCAGCCGGAGACGACCTTCTCGTTCACCAACTGCAGGAGGCGGCGCTTGCTGACCAAGGTGTAGGCGAGGTGTAGCTTCGCGAACTCGTATTGGCGGGGGAGGGGGCGGGGCAGCGCGAGGGATTCGAGAATCCAGTCGTAGAGCGGGCGGTGGACCTCGAATTCCAGCGTGCAGATCGAATGGGTGACGCCTTCGAGATAATCGCTCAGGCAGTGGGCGTAGTCATAAAGAGGATACACGCACCAGCCGGCGCCGGCGTGGTGATGCTCGATGTGGCGGATGCGGTAGAGGAGGGGATCGCGCAGCCAGACGTTGGGCGCGGCCATGTCGATCTTGGCGCGGAGGGTGCGGGCGCCGTCGGGGAACTCGCCTGCGCGCATGCGGCGGAAAAGATCGAGGTTTTCGGCGGCCGGGCGATCGCGCCACGGGCTGTTTTTGCCGGGCTTGTCCGGGGCGCCGCGATATTCGTCGGTGTCCTTGGGGCTAAGGTCGCAGACGTAGGCCTTGCCCTTTTCGATGAGGCGCTCTGCGTAGGCGTAGAGTTGCTCCAGGTAGTCGCTGGCGAAAAAGGGTTCCAGCTCGGCGGGGCGGGCGGCATTATCCACGGGCGGGGTGGGACGAATGCGGAAATCGCTGCCGGCGGCGGCGGGTTTCGCGCCGCGAGGCTTGAGGCCGAGGACGGAATCCGCCCAGCCGGAGATCAGCCACTTCACGTCGGCGGTGATGGACTCGACGTATTCGATATCCTCTTTCGCCGGGTTCGTGTCGTCCATGCGGAGGTGGCAGCGGCCGCCATTTTCGAGGGCGATGCCGAAGTTGAGGCAGATGGACTTGGCGTGACCGATGTGAAGATAGCCGTTGGGCTCGGGAGGAAAACGCGTCACGACGCCCTCGGGACAGCGGCCGGCGGAAAGGTCTTGGGCCACGATGTCGCGGATAAAGTCGCTGGGGACGACGTTGGCGGCGGACGGGGGCGTGGCGTTGGGCTCGGCGTTCATGAACGGAACAGCTTGCAGGGTCGGCTGCGGTTGAGGCAAGCCGCCACGACGCGGGGCGTTGTGGAATGCCGAAAGTTGTCGAGAGATTGCAGTCCCGATAACAGAAATCGGATGAGGGGAGGATGAGGCTCGCCGCCGATGGTATGGCGGCGTGGCGCACTTTGAGATGGATTTAGCGCGGCGGCTGGAGTGGATTGGCCGTCCTTATGAACCCTGTTCTCAAGCTGCTCCTCGAAGGTGGCAGACTCACGACCGCGCAAATGGCGCAGGTCGCGGGTCTCTCGGTCGCCGAAGTCGAACAGCACCTGGAGCAGCTGAAAAAAGATAAAATCTTCCTCGGCTGGCGTCCGGTGCTCGATCTCTCCCGCGAGGCAGCCGCCGGGGCCGCCGTGCGCGCGGTGATCGAAGTCCGGCTGACTCCGGAGCGAGGCGGCGGGTTCAACCGCATGGCCGAGCGCCTGTGCCAGTTTGAGGAGGTCGAGTCCTGCTACCTGATGTCGGGCGCCTACGATCTCCTTGTGTTCGTGAATGCGCCGACGCTGCAAAAGGCCGCGGCCTTCGTGTCGGAGAAACTTTCGACCTTCGGCGGCGTGTTGTCCACCAGCACGCACTTCCTGCTGCGCTCCTACAAAGAGGGCGGCTTCCGTCTCGACGACGGCGAAGGCTCGGGTGATCGCCTCAACGTCAGCCCCTAACCGGAGGTTTCCCAATGAGTATCCCCGGCAACCGCTGGGTCGCGCGCCATGTGGCGACGCTGCCCAGAAGCGGTATTCGCGATTTTTTCGAGCTCGTGGCCAAGATGAAGGGCCAGGACGTGATTTCCCTCGGCGTCGGCGAACCCGACTTCGTGACCCCGTGGCATGTGCGCAAGGCCGCCATCACCGCGCTTGAGGAGGGCAAGACCTACTACACCTCCAATCTCGGCATGCTCGAGCTGCGCAAGGCGGTCGCCACTTATGTGACGGCGCATTTCGGCGTGAACTACCGTCCCGATGACCAGATCATCATCACGGTCGGCGTTTCGGAGGCGCTCGATCTCGCCTTCCGGGCTTTTTGCAACCCCGGCGACAAGGTGATGTATCACCAGCCCTGTTACGTTTCCTACCACCCGAGCATCTCGCTCGTGCATGGCGAGGGCGTGGCGGTGCCGACCTACGCGAAGGACAACTTCGCCCTTACCGCCGAGGCCCTGCGCGCCGCGTGGGTGCCGGGCTGCAAGATCCTCATGCTGAATCTCCCGTGCAATCCCACGGGAGGCACCTGTGACCGCGCGCAGCTGGAGGCCATCGCCGCCTTCTGCCGCGAGAAGGACCTGTTGGTGTTCAGCGACGAGATCTACTCCGAGCTCACCTTCGAAGGCACGCATACGAGCATAGCGAGCCTCCCCGGCATGCAGGAGCGCACGATCTTCCTGCACGGATTTTCCAAGGCGTTCGCGATGACCGGGTGGCGCATTGGTTATGCGTGCGGCCCCTCCGAGCTGATCGATGCGATGATGAAAGTGCATCAATACGCCATGATGTGCGCTTCGATCATCGCCCAGGAAGGCGCGCTTGAGGCACTCAACAACGGCTGGGAAAACGTGTGCGAGATGCGCGATCAATATCATCGCCGCCGCGACCTCGTGGTGCGTCGTTTCAACGAGATCGGGCTTACCTGCCACTCGCCGCGCGGCAGCTTCTACGCGTTTCCGACCACCACTGGCGTCGGTATGACGGAGAAGGACTTCGCCGTCGGGCTGCTTAAAGAGCAGAAGGTCGCGGTCGTGCCAGGAACGGCCTTTGGCGAAAACGGCACCGGGCATGTGCGCGCTTGCTTCGCAACGAGCTACGAGCAGCTCCTCGTGGCGTGCGACCGCATCGAGCGCTTCGTAGACGGCGCGCGACAGCCGGCCGCCTGACCATCGGGTCGCCTGCGCAGTCGCTGAGGTTCGGCCAGAATCGCCATCTATCCGAGCCGGAGAGCCATGAGCTCTCCGGCTTTTGTTTGGGGCGATTTCGCGTTTGTTTTGCATATTCTGGCTGGCGAGGTTCGCCCGGCGTTGGCAACACCTTGGGTTCTATGAAACTTACCCGTCTGGTCGGCTCACTCGCGCTGGCGTGTTTGGTCGCGTTTTCCGCCCGGGCGGCGGAGTTTGAAGGAACTCTGAAATGGACCTTCTCGGTAGAAGTCACCGATGCGGAGCTGAAGGCAAAGATGGCCGAGGCGCAGAAGGAGATGGCTGACCCGGCGAAACTCGCGCAGATGAAAGCCTCGCTCGAAAACCCGCAGATGAAGGCGATGATGGAGCAAAATCCGCAGATGCGCGCCGCGATGGAAGCGCAGATCAAGATGGCGGAAGACGCCGCTGCGGGCAAGGGAGGTGGCGACATGATCACCTCGATGATGCCCAAGGCAATGACGCTTCGCACCAAGGCGGCCAAGACGCGAGTGATCACCGAGGGCGGGGCGATGCCGATGGAAATTATCACGCGCCCGGGCGAGCCGAACGCCTACCTCGTGAACAGGCCGGCGAGAAGCTTTTCGAAATTGCCGCTCTCCGCCGCGGAGAAGGATGCGAAGAAGATGAGTTACAAGGTCACGAAAGGAGCCGGCACGGCGAAGATCCTGGGGTATACGTGCGAGGAGTATCTGGTGGAGGTCATGCACGAGGGCCAGACGATCCGCAACCGGCTATGGGCGACGGATGATATTGCCGGTTTGGACACGGCCGCGCTCGCGAACGCACGTTTTGGCGGTGATGATGCGCCTTACCTCAAGGAGGTGGATGGGCTCCCGCTGCGGATGGAAATGACACACCCCCAGATGCGCCTGAAAATGGAGGCCGCCTCGATCAAGGCGGGGACTATCTCCGATGACGAATTTGAGGTGCCGGACGGTTTCATCGAAAAGCCATATCAGGCCACTCCCACGCCGAAAACTTAGGCTGAGTCTCGCGAATAAACCGGAGCAGCGTGAGCGAGAAAGGATGCTTGGCCAAGACGACAGAGGCGGAGGCGGACCGGAGGTCCGTGCGGCCGAGGTCAACGCCGGCCCGGCGCCCTTTCTCGTTTCACTCGTAGAGCGTTAGCCGATGACTCAAACCGCTAAAGTTCGCTAATCGTCGCTAAATCGACCTTCGGCCCGGCCATTCAACCCCCGCCTCTTTGTCCGCGTCTGCGGGCTTGGCTGTGTTCGCTTGGCAGCGACCGAGACGAGTCGACGCGACGAGATCAGCGCCGACTGCTTGAGAAAGGTTCGCCGAGAGTAGTGAGGGACGCGTTTCGAGCGTTAGCGCTGAGCTGGAAACAGGTAGGGTTTGGCGGCTCGCACCAAAACAAGCCATTCTCGCCCGAAAGCTCCTCGGCGCCCTCGCTCCAGCGGCGACCACAGCAGCCTGCCACGCGGTGAGTTCGTTAAACTTTGACGTAACTTGAGCGAGATCGGCGTGCCGCCAGCGAAACGCCGCCGGTTTGGAGGTCAGAATCGGTGCCCACGTGAGTGTCGCGCGTTGGAAGAGAATGAGGGCGAGGGGGCTGCAAAGAAAGCGACGCCGCCTATGCGCAAGGCGGCGTCGTTGTGCGGGCAGGGGATAATCCGCGGGGAGCCCGGAGTGGTTGTGGAACTCAGCTACCGCAGCACTTTTTGAATTTTTTGCCGGAGCCGCAGGGACAAGGATCGTTTCGGCCGATCTTGGGTGCTTCGCGGCGCACGGGCTCGGTCTTGGGAACGATCATGCCGGCGTAGACCCAGTTGCCGTCCTCGCGGATGAATCGGGCCTTCTCGACGTGTTTGCGTTCCTCGCCGGCGGATTTGAACCGGGCAACGAAGTCCACGGTGCCTTCCTGGTCGGTTTCGCCGCCCCCGTCGGTGCCGGTGACCTCAAGACCAAGCCATTCGGAGGACTCGGCCCATTCGCGTGCGTCCTTCTCGCTGAAGTCTGCCTGCTGCTCGGCGCTGAGCGAACGGCGGAGGTGGATGAAGTTGCGCTTCACATAGGCACTGTAGCGCGAGCGCATCAGCGCCTCAGGCGTGGAGGCCGGCGAACCTGCGAGGATCGGGCCGCAGCAGTGGTCAAAGGACTTGCCGGAACCGCAAGGGCATAGATCGGAGGCGGGAGTAGAGTCTGCTTGGGACATGAAGCGTTCATTCGCGCTGCTTATTCGCGATGGGGCAAGAACGGAGCACTTTGGTTTAACTTTCTGTGACTAACCGAAGACGAGCGTCGAGCTTGCGGATGGCCCCATCACGATTTGAGACATACAGATAACGGTCTGAGCGCAACGTGTTAAGGATCTCCTGCATAAGTTGCGGGGACGGTTTACGGACGAGTGGCAAGCGCTCGATCAGATCAATGGACTCATCGAGCTTACTCGTTTTCAACTTGAGCTGGAGCAGGGCGACCAACGCGGAGGTATTTAGCGTGTCCACCTCGATGGCGCGCGCGAAGAAGCTTTCGGCCATTTCGAGTTCTCCCATTGCTTGTAGGTGCCGTCCCAGAGCGGCGAAGGTGGACGACGGCACCATACTGGACGAGAGCACTTTGTTGAGGCGGGAAGCGCCCTCGGCGTCCGCGCCGCGCCCATAGAAACTGAGGCCTTCCAGCCCGGTGAACATCGCGCGTTCCGTCGGTAGCAAGTTAGATTCTTTCTCCAGCCACTCCGCCGCATGTTGTCCTGCTTCCGCATAAGCTTTTTGTGAAAGGTCCGAT
>CAMLQS010000218.1 GCA_946482165.1 uncultured Verrucomicrobiota bacterium
TCCCGCTCACCCGCAGGGCGTCAGCAGAGCGTAGGTTTATTTCGAAGACAGCGCCTAACCGATGCTTCGCAAAAGCGGCGCGCAGGGTCCCTTCAAAACTCGCGCTTGCGCTTCCCTCACACGCACCCTACCCGCTCGCAGCCCATGAAGTCCCTTGTTATCGCCGAAAAGCCATCCGTCGCCGCCGATCTTGCCCGCGCGCTCGGAAAAGTGCCCAAAAAAGGCGACGTCTACGAAAATGACGAATGGGTCATCTCCTCCGCCGTCGGCCATGTGGTGGAACTCGAGATGCCCGAGGACATCGACAAAAAGAAATACGGTTTCTGGCGCCTTGAGACGCTTCCGATCATCCCCGAGAAGTTCGGTCTCAAGCCCATCGAGGACTCCAAGGAGAAGTTCAACCTCCTCAAAAAGCTCCTGGCCCGCAAAGACGTCGATCAAGTCATCAACGCCTGCGACGCCGGACGCGAGGGTGAACTGATCTTCGCCTACCTCTATCAGCTCGCGAAATCCAAGCTGCCCGTGAAGCGCGCCTGGATGCAGAGCATGACGACGGACGGCATCAAAAAAGCCTTCGAAAAACTCCGCGACGGCTCGGAACTCGCCGGCCTCGCCGACGCCGCCCGCTGCCGCTCCGAAAGCGACTGGCTCATCGGCATCAACGGCACCCGCGCGCTCACCAAGCGCATGTTCGGCTCCCGCGCCGGCAACGTCGCCTCCGTCGGCCGCGTGCAGACGCCCACCCTCGCCATCGTCTATGCCCGCGAGCTCGAAATCCGCAATTTCAAGCCCCGCGCCTTCTGGCGCCTGACCGCCACCTTCACCGTCTCCCAAGGCGCCTACGAGGGCGTGTATCAGAAACCCAACTTCAAGCGCGACGTCGCCAACGAGCACGACCGCATCGATCGTCTTTGGGAACAGGCCGCCGCCGAGGCCGTGCTCGCCGACTGCCAAGGCAACCCCGTCGCCGCCGTCCGCGAGGAGAAGAAGCCCTCCACCCAGGCCTCCCCGCGCCTCTACGATCTCACCACGCTCCAGCGCGAGGCCAACGGCCGCTTCGGCCTGTCCGCCCGCCGCACGCTCCAGATCGCTCAGGCCCTCTACGAGCGCCACAAGGTCATCACCTACCCCCGCACCGATGCGCGCGCCCTCCCCGAGGATTACGCAAACACGGTTCGCGAGACGATGCAGTCCCTCGGCGGCGATCTCGCGCAACACGCCGCGAAGGTCGTGCAGTCCGCGTGGATTCGCCCCGGCAACAAGAAGATCTTCAACAACGCCCAGATCTCGGACCACTTTGCCATCATCCCGACCACCACCGAGCCCAAGTCGCTCGATGAGATGGAAGCCAAGGTCTACGACATGATCGCGCGCCGCTTCGTCGCGACTTTCTACCCGGAGGCCCAGTTCGACGTCACCACCCGCATCTCGACCGTCGCCGGCAAACACGACTTCAAAACCGAGGGCAAAGTCCTCACCGAGGCCGGCTGGCTCGCCGTCTATGGCAAAGCCGTCATCGACGAAGAATCCGCCTCCGGTTCCGACGCCAAAAAAGACGCCTCCGGCTCGTCGAAGGCGCTCCCCGCCCTTTCCCCGTCCGACGGCAACAAGGCCAAGACCACCGAGCCCAAGATCCACCACGAGACCACCAAGCCGCCTCCCCGCTACTCGGAAGCCACGCTGCTTTCCGCCATGGAAGGCGCCGGCAAGCTCGTCGAGGACGAGGCCATGGCCGACGCCATGAAGGAACGCGGCCTCGGCACGCCCGCCACCCGCGCCGACACCATCGACGGACTCATCAACCAGAAGTATATGGAGCGCCAGCAACGCGAGCTGGTCCCCACCCCCAAGGCCGAGTCCCTGATCCAGTTCCTCGCCGCCGTGAAGGCCGACGCCCTCACCTCCCCCGCCATGACCGGCGAGTGGGAGTTCAAACTCCGCCAGATGGAGCACGGACGTGTGAAGCGCGACGACTTCATGAAGGAAGTCATCGCCCAGACCGTCGGCATCGTCGAACGCGTCAAAGGCTTCGAGGAGACCGAGGAAAACTCCCGCGTGACCGACATCATCTCGCCCACCGACGGCCAGCCCCTCTACGAGACGCTCCGCGGCTATAAATCGAAGGACGACACCCTCATGATCTACAAGGTCATGACCGGCCGTAAGCTCGAGGAAGCCGAGGTCCGCCAACTCGTCGCCACCGGCGAGGTCGGCCCGCTCGACGGCTTCGTCTCCCCTCGCAACGGCAACCGCTTCGCCGCAAAACTGAAGCTCGTCGACGACGAAAAATCCGAAATCGCCGGCCGCAAAAAAGTCGCGATGGATTTCGGCGAAAAAGCCGACGTCGGCGAACTCGAGCCCTTCTGGACCGACCCCAAGACCGGCGCCCAGCTTTGCGAGGCCGCGACCAAATACATCCTCCGAGAAAAGAACGCCGAAGGCGCCTGGGAGCAGACTTTCTCGCTCTCCCGCATCCTCTGCAAACGAGAGCTCAAGCGCGAAGACCTCATCACCTGCATCGAAACCGGCCGCACGCCCCTCATCGAGGACTTCATCAGCAAGTTCGGCCGACCCTTCAAAGCCTACCTCGTCCGCGCCGGCAACAAGGCCAACTTCGAGTTCCCGCCCCGCGAGCCCAAGACCGGCAAGGACGGCAAGCCCGTGGAGCGCAAAGCAAAGGCCAAGCTCGACCTTTCCAAGGCCGTGAAGCTCGGCCCCAGCCCCGCTCACAAGGACGGCGAACTCTACCAGACCGACGACGCCTACGTGGTCGTCAAGGACGCCGCCGGCGACAACCCGCGCGCCGTCTTCCAGACCAAGCTCGAGGTCGCCGGCAAAAAGATCACGCCCGCCATCGTCCAGAGCCTGCTCGCCGAGGGCCGCACCGATCTCCTCGACGGTTTTATGTCAAAGGCCGGGCGCGCCTTCAGCGCCTACCTCGTCCTCTCCAAGACCAAGTCCAAGGCGGACTTCGAATTTCCTCCTCGGTAAGGAGGGAATAAGGCGGGCGTCCGCCTCAATAGCCAGGGAGCGTCGGCGGGTTAGCGCGACCTCGCGAGGTTGCACGATACCTTCCGAAGCTCGCTCGCGCGTAACCCCGCCGCGCACCGGAGCGTCACGTTCGAACACGCTGTGTCGCCCCGTCCTCCTCATGAAATCTAACACCAAGAACATCGCCATCGTTTTCCTCGCTGCGACCACGCTGGGGCTCGGCGTTCAGCTCTATAGCACGAACCAAAAACTAAAGGGCGCGCTCAACGCGCCGACGGTCCAAGTGAAACGTAGCGAAGTGACGATAGCGGCCGCCCCGGCCCCGCTCAGCGCACCTGCGGCAGCTGAAGCCGCGCCGGCTGCGGAGGCTCAGCCGGAAAACAATTTTGGCGGACCCGAAGGCGGCCCGGGCCAAGGCGGTCCCGGCAACTTCGGCGGCCGCGGAGGTCGCGGTTTCGGCGCTCAGATGGCCGAGCTCATGAAAGACCCTGAATTTGTCGCAGCAATGAAGCTCGATCAGGAGGCTCGCATCGAGCAACGCTACGGCGCCCTTTTCAAGCAGCTCAACTTGCCGGCTGAAAAAGTAGCCGAGCTCAAAGCGATGCTCGCCGAACGCGAGAATGCCATGCGTGACGTGATGGCCTCGGCCGCCTCCCAAGGGCTCAATCCCCGCGAGAGCCGCGACGAACTCCGCCAGCTCGCCGCCGACATGCAGGCCGAAGTCGACAATACCATTAAGACCACCTTCGGCGACTCCGTCCTCACCTCGCTCAACAGCTATAACAACAACGCTCCTCAGCGCGCGACGATCAACGATCTCTCGCAGAAGCTCGTCTATTCCAGTCAACCGCTCAACGACACCCAGTCGCAAATGCTGACCACCATCCTCGCCGAAACCGGCCAGCAAAGCGGCCGCACCACTTTGGTCACCGACGCCACCATTGCCCGCGCTCAAGGCGTCCTGATGCCGTCTCAAGTCGAAGCGCTCAAAAAACTCCAAGCCGAGCAACGGGCTCAGCAACTCCTGCAAACCAAGATGCGCGAGGCCCGCGAAGCCGCCCAAGCCCAGCGCAACGCCGACCGCCAGAACCGAAACGGCAACAACGCGAACTGAGCCCTAGGCTGAATGGCCGGCTCACGGATCGCTTCGAGTTTTTCCTGGCGACGGCACCAAGCGCGAACGCGCGTGACGAGAAACGGCGAATAACGTGCGCCGCCGGAGGACATCTCCTCTTTTCAGCAGCGCCTCCCGCGCATCCGATTGAGCACGGATTCCGAAGTGCATGCGCAAGCCCACCAAGGCGTAAGCAAACCGGTGCCCACAACGCCACGGGTTGTGTCAGAGGGCTTGGCGATCATTGGCGTCGTTTAGCGGTGATACATCCGCGAAATTCAGGTTGATCGCACCCACTCGGCTTTTCATTCAGCGCCAAAACAAAAGCCCCGTCCTCTCGGACGGGGCCTAATTTTGGATGCTTTCTGCCTTGGGTCACCCAGCGGCAGAGAGCGCAGCGCTCTTTAGCGTCAGGCGACGCGCTCCACCACAAGGGGCGGGGGCGTCGGGCGCTTCGGGGCGAGACGATACGCGTCTTTGAAGTAGTTGAGCGCCTGCTCAAGCTTCGCCTCGTCGTTATAGTGAATCATCATGAGCGGTTCGCCCTGCTTCACTTGGGTGCCGACCTTTTTGATTTCGGAAACACCGACCGCGTAGTCGATCTTGTCGCCGTTCTTCGCCTTGCCGCCGCCGAGCAGATGCACGCCGAGCGCGATCTTGGAGGCGTCGATCGTGTGGACGTAACCGCGCTTGGGGGCGGGCAGCTTGCGGATGTATTTCGCCTTCGGAAATTTTTCCGGATCGTCGATATACGCGGGATCGCCGCCTTGGGCCTTCACCAGTTCCTTGAGCTTTTCGAGGGCGGTGCCGTCGGTCAGGTGGCGTTCGACGGTCTGCTTCGCGGACAAGGTGGAGCCCGCGACGCCTGCGAGACGCACGATCTCCATACCGAGCTTGAGCACGAGTTCCTTCATGTCCTCGGGGCCGCCGCCCTTGAGCAGGGTGATCGCCTCCTTCATCTCAAGGCCGGTGCCGACGCTGTCGCCAAGCGGCTGGTTCATGTCGGTCACGAGCGCGACACAGCGACGCTTCATGGAGCGGCCGACGCGAGTCATGGCGCGGGCAAGCTGCTTGGCCTGCTCGAGGTCCTTGATGAAGGAGCCGTTGCCCCACTTCACGTCGATGACGAGACCTTCGCTGCCTTCGGCGAGCTTCTTGGAAAGCACGCTGCCCGTGATCAGAGGAAGACTGGGAATGGTGCCGGTCTCCTTGCGGATCTCGAGGAACTTGGCGTCCGCGGGAGCGAGGTCCTCGGTCTGGGCGCAAATGGCTCCGTTGATCTTGGCGAGCTGGTTGGAGAAATGCTCGATCGAGAGATGGGTCTTGAAGCCCGGGATCGAGGACAGCTTATCGAGCACGCTGATGATGTAGTCATGCTCGGGGCCGCACATCATGGGCACCACGACGCCGCTGGCCATGGCAAGCGGAACGAGGACGAGGGCGGTCTTGTCGCCCACGCCGCCGGTGGAGTATTTGTCGATCTTGGGCTTCGCGATATGCGAGAGGTCGATCACCTCGCCGGAGAGCATCATCTCCTCCGTCAAAATGGCGGTCTCTTGGGCCGACATTTGTTGGAAGTAAATGGCCATCAACAAAGCGGCCAGCTGGTGCTGAGGCATGTCGCCATCCAGCGTGCTGTCGATGATGAAGCGGATTTCCTCCTGCGTAAACTCTTGGCCGTCACGCTTTTTCTCGATCAGTGAAGTGAACGAGGGCTTGATGAAGCGGCGTTGAGGAATATTACGTTTGGACATGTGTTTGTAAAAAAATGGGCGGGGCCGGGTGGCCGGAAGCGGCCAAGCGGAGAGGATTCCCAGCAAAAGTCGAGCCGATAACAAGGGCTTGCGCGACTAGGCGCCCGCGCGGTTGATTGGCGGGATGTCCGCACGTTTCCACTTCGCCGCCGCCCTTGACGCCGGCCTTCGGCAAGCCGCCGCAACCGCCGGGTTTGACCCGACCCTTTTCGCGCCCGACGTGCGCGTGGCCGCCGCCCAGCATGGCGACTACCAGGCGAACGGCGTTTTGGCCTTCGCGAAGCAGACCAAGCAGAATCCTCGCGCCGCGGCGCAGGCGCTCGTCGCCGGACTGCCGGCCGAGGTCGCCGAGCTTGCCGAGGTGGCGATCGCCGGCCCCGGGTTCATTAATTTCACCCTCAAGCCTGCCGCCCTCGAGGCGTGGCTCTCCGCCCACTCGACGTCCGAGTCCTTGCGGTCCGCCGCGGCCGCCGGCAGCCCGATCTCCGGCCAGGCTTGGGTTGTCGACTACTCATCCCCGAACACCGCGAAGCAGATGCACGTCGGCCACCTCCGCTCCGCGGTGATAGGCGAGGCCGTGGCCCGCATCGCGGCTTTCGGCGGCGCGCGGGTCGTTCGCGACAACCACATCGGCGATTGGGGCACCTCCTTCGGCAAGATCATCTGGGCCTACAAACAGGCGCTCGCCACGGACCGCGCCGCGCTCGAGGCCGCTCTCGCCGCCGCCCCGCTGGAGGAATTCGAACGCCTCTACAAGGTCGGCAACACCGCCGCCGACGCCGATCCCGCCGTGCTCGAAGCCTCTCGCGCCGAGCTCGTGAAACTCCAGACCGGCGACGCGGAAAACACCGCCATCTGGCGCCGCATCGGCGAAGTCTCGGTCGCCGCGTTCCAAAAGATCTACGACCTCCTTGGTATCCATTTCGACCATACGCTCGGAGAAAGCTTCTACAACGACAAGGTCGCCCGCGTTTACGAGGAGCTCCAGGGCTGCGGGGTGGCCGAGGAGAGCCAGGGCGCGCTGGTCGTTTTTCACGACGAAAATCCCCGCTATTCCCGCGACGCCGAGCGCCCGAATCCGTTCATCATCCGCAAGGCCGACGGGGCCGCCAACTACGCCTCCACCGACCTCGCCACCATCCTGTATCGGTTCGAGCACTTCAAGGCCGACGCCTCGCTCTACGTCGTGGACAAGCGCCAGGGCGATCATTTCGAGCAGCTCTTCCTCACCGCGCAAAAGTGGTTTGCCAAAACCGGCCGCCCCGCCCCGCGCCTCGAGCATCTCGGCTTCGGCACCGTGCTCGGCGAGGACGGCCGCCCGCTGAAGACCCGCAGCGGTGAAAACATCAAACTCAAGGATCTCCTCCAAGAGGCCGTCGACCGCGCCCGCCGCCTCGTCGACGAAAAGTCCTCGGAGCTGCCCGAAGCCGAGCGCGCCCTGATCGCCGAGATCGTCGGCGTCGGCTCAGTGCAATACGCCGACCTCAGCCAGAACCGCTCCAGCGACTACACCTTTTCGTGGGACAAGATGATCTCCCTCGAGGGCAACACCGCCGCCTACCTCCTCTACGCCGTCTCGCGCGTTCATTCCATCTTCCGCAAGCTCGGCCTGCGCCCCGGCGACGCGGCCGGCGAGGCCGCGGCCTCGCCGCTCGAAACCGCCGTCGAGCTCGCCCTCGCCCGCAAGCTCGTGCAATTCGCCGACGCCCAGGCCGCCGCCGTCGCCACGCTGCGCCCCCACGTGCTCTGCCTCTACCTCTACGAGCTGGCCGGCGCGTTCAGCGCTTTCTACACGGCAGACAAGGTCGCGATCGACGACACCGCCATCCGCGCCCGGCGCGTCCGGCTCTGCGCCCGGACCGTCCTCGTGCTCGAAACCGGATTGCAGCTTCTCGGTCTCCGAACCTTGGCGAGGATGTAGGGCGTCGAAGAAGACGCCACCTTGTTGAACCTCGCCCAAAACACCACCGCCATCCCGGAGCCATCCGGTTGCGCGGCCTTGGCCGGCCTGATTTGCGCCGGCCTCGCCGTCACCCGCCGCCGCGCTTGAGCCTCCCTTCCCGCGCCGGAATCAAATCATCCGCGTTCCGCTCTTCACGCCGCCTGAAGCCCTCGCAGGCTTCGGGCGTTCTGCTTTTGATCGAATTTTGCTCCGTTGACCGTCTGCTCATTCGTCGGTCGACTTTTTACAAATCTCCTTCCTACCCTCCCCGTCCGATGTCCACCACGCAGGAATTCTATATCCGCAAGGCCACAGAGACCGACGCACGCGGTCCCTTCACCTTGGAGCAACTGAGCTCCCTCGTTGAAACCGGTCAGGTCGACGCCGAGACCTACTACTACGACGCCGCAACCGAAAACTGGGTCGCCCTCAGCGCCAATCCAGGGCTCATGGAGATCCTCTACCCGGCCAAGAAGTCCCTTCGCGTGAAGCCGAAGAGCGAAGCGCAAGTGAAGACGCTCAACACCGTCACCCGCGAAGACCGGCCGATCACGGTGGGCGACATGCTCCTCGCCGCCGAGGGCCGCACCGAAGACACCAAGAACAAGGCCGACCCCGCGATCGCCGAGGGCCGGGCCGCCGCCGTCGGACTTTATGCCGCGATGGGCATGCTCTTTGTCACCGCGCTAGCCTACATCCTGCCGCACATCGACCTTATCTTCGCCCTCGACCTCGTCGGCATCCTGCGGAACCCGCTCTGCCT
>CAMLQS010000219.1 GCA_946482165.1 uncultured Verrucomicrobiota bacterium
ACGGCAGAAGCCACCACCTCTCCCGCGCCTCCCTCGTCGTCGTCTCCGATCCCGCAAATTCTCCCGACGGCCGCGCCGAGGTCGCCTTCGTGCAGCCTTGGTCGCGCAACCCGCAGCACGCCGCGCTCGACGTCGCCTTGCACTACGTCCTGCTCCCCGGCGAAACCGCGCTTCGCATGTTCGCCGTGTTTCGCCACCCGGCCGACTATCCCGCCGCCGGATTCGGCCAGTCGCGCTACGTGCTGCGCGTTCGCGACGAGCTCTTCGAAACCATCTCCGTCGACGCGACCCGCACGCGCCCGCTGCCGCCCTCCGACACGCCCGTCGAGGTGCTCGGCCCGAAGGAGTCCATGCGTTTCACCGCCGGCCCGTTCACCGGCGGAATCACCGACAAATATCACTACTTCACCGAGGTCGGCGGACACTTTTTCCACGGCTGGATGGGCGCGGAATCGAAGCTCGGCGCTTGGATCGTCTACGGCTCCACCGAGGACGCGAACGGCGGCCCCACCCGCCAGCACAACACCGCCCACTGGCCGCGCGTCCTGCTCAAGATCCTTTCGTGCGGCCACTACGGCGCGCCCGGAGTGAGCGTGCCCGCCGGCCAAGCCTGGGAAAAACTCTACGGCCCGTGGATGCTGTATGCCAACACGGCGCCTTCCGAGCCCCCCTCCCCGTCCGCGACGCTCGCGACCCTCCGCGCCGACGCCGCCCGCCAGGCCGCCGCCGAGCAGTCCGCGTTCCCGCCCGCCTGGCTCCAACATCCGGCCTTCCCGCCCCTCGCCGCGCGCGGCTCGGTCTCCGGACGCCTCGCGCTCGCCGATCCGCAGGCCCCCGCCCAAACCGCCGCCGACGCCTGGATCGGCCTCGTCGCCCCTGCCCCCGCGCCCGAATGGCAACAGCAGTCCCTCGGCTACCAATCCTGGACCCGCGCCGCCGCCGACGGCCGTTTTGACCTGCGTGCCGTCCGCCCCGGCCGCTACACGCTCCACGCTTTCGTCGACGGCGTGCTCGACGAGTTTCGCCGCGCCGACGTCGAGATCGTCGCCGGCAAAGAACTCGCCCTCGGCGACCTCGTCTGGACGCCCGTCCGCCACGGTCGTCAACTTTGGCAAATCGGAGTGCCTGATCGCCGCGCGTCCGAGTTCCGCCACGGCGACGATCCCCGCCGCTGGGGCCTCTGGCTCGAATACCCGAAGGATTTCCCCGGCGACGTCGACTTCACCATCGGCCGCAGCGACCCGCGCACCGATTGGAACTTCGCCCAAGTCACCCGCCCCAGCGAAGGCCAACGCGGCTACGTTGGCACCACTTGGCGTGTGCGTTTTGAAATTCTCCCCACCGGTCCGTCGCTCGGTTCCGAAACCGCCGCATCCGCGTTCGACGAACGACAAGCCTGGCTCCGCCTCGCCTTCGCCGGGGCCCACAACGCCAAGCTCCGCGTCCTGCTCGACGACCAGCCTCTCGGCGAAAAATCCGACATCGGTTCCGACAACGCCGTCGCCCGCGCCAGCGACCACGGCCAATATTCGACTTGGGACCTCGCCTTCCCCGCCCGCCTCCTTTCGCCCGGCCCGCATGTCCTCGCCCTTGAGCAGCATGCCGGCGGCGTGCCGTTTAAGAACGTGATGTATGACTGCCTCCGCCTCGAGGCGCCCTGAGCCGAGGCGAATCCAGCCGGCGAATCATACAGTCAGCCTGCGGGGAATTCGCGCGTCTCACGCATCGCCCGATGTTTGATCCTCCGCTCCACGCCCGCCACCGCGCATGTCCACCGCCCCCGCTCAACTGCCCGCCAGTCTGCTCCGTTTTCTCTGGTCGCATCGGCGGGATTTCCTGCCCGGCCTCGGCCTCGCCATCCTGCGCATTCTCACCATCGCGCCGCTGCCGCTCATTTTTCAGCGCATCCTCGACGTCCACCTTCCCGCCAGGGACCAGGCCGGCATCCTCTGGCTCTCCGCGCTCACCGTCGGGCTCCTCGTTGCCCACCAATTTTGCAGCGTGGCCGGCGCCTCGCTCCTCGCCAAGATCACCGCCCGCGTCGTCCTCGACCTGCGCGGCGACATCTTCCAGAAAATCCAGTATCTGAGTTTCGGATACCTCGACCGCCAGCAGACCGGCCGCCTCCTCTCCAAATACGCCTTCGACACCCAAAAGGTCGAGGGCGTGATCATGCCGATCCTCAACAGCTTCATCCCCGACTCCCTCTACAGTCTCCTCACCTTCGCCGTCCTCGTCTCGCTCAACCGGCCGCTCGCCCTCGTCGTCGTGCTGATGCTGCCCGTCTTCGCCATCATGCGGACGCGCTACTTCAACCGCTTCCGCGACAAAAACGAGGCCAACCGCCTCGCGCAGGAAAAGCTCACCGGCGCCGCCAACGAACTCTTCACCGCCCTCAAGCTCGTGCGCGTCTACGGCGAGGAGGCGCAGGCCGCCGGCCACCTCGCCGCCTCCAACGACGCCGCCGCGCGCTCGCGCGTCGAGCTCGTCGCCGTTTCCACCAGCTTCGGCGCCTTCAGCTTCGCCGCCATCAAGGTCCTCTCCCTCGTCGTCGTCGCCGGCGGCGCGCTCCTCGCCATCCACGGCCAGGTCAGCGTCGGCACCGTCATCGCCTTCGTCGCCGGCGTGCCCGTGCTCGTCGGCCCCATCCAGATGTTCGCCAGCGTGAGCGAACAGTTTTTCACCGCCGAGGCCGGCTACCGCAGCATCAACGAGCTCATCGACGCCCCCTACGTCGAGGAATGGCACGGCACGCGCCGGCCCGATCCCTTGCGCGGCGCCATCACGTTCGACCGCGTCCAGTTTCGCTACCAGGACAGCGATCGCGGCGCCATCAACGACCTCGGTCTCGAGATCCGCGCCGGCGAAAAAATCGCCTTCGTCGGTCCTTCCGGCGCCGGCAAGAGCACGCTCGCCAACCTCCTCCTCGGCCTCCACCGCGCGCAATCGGGCGAGATCCGCGTCGACGGCATTCCCCAGGCCGAGCTCGACCTCCGCTGGTTCCGCCGCCGCACCGCGCTCGTCATGCAGGAGAGCATCCTTCTCTCCGGCACCATCGCCGACAACCTCCGCTTTGCCCGCACCGAGGCGACCGACGAGGAGCTCCGCGCCGCCGCCCGCCTCGCCCACGCCGAGGAGTTCATCCTCCGCCTCCCCCAAGGCTACGACACCCGCGTCGGCGAACGCGGCGCCCTGCTCTCCGGCGGCCAGCGCCAACGCCTCGCCATCGCCCGCGCGATTCTTCGCGACCCCGCGATCCTCATCCTCGACGAGCCCACCTCCGCCCTCGACTACGAGAGCGAGCGCCTCATCCAGCAGGCCTTGGACAACCTCGCCCGCGGCCGCACCGTCATCACCATCGCGCACCGTCTGAGCACCATCCGCCACGCCGACCGCATCGTCGTCCTCAACGAGGGCCGCGTCGTCGAGCAAGGCACCTTCGCGCAACTCTCCGCCTCCGGCGGCTACTTCGCCAAACTCCTCGGCAGCCAACCCGCCGAAGCCGGCTGAACCGGCCTCCCGCCCAAACTCGCAAGGGAGACCGGCGCCATGGTCGGCGGTTCGCGGCGCCAGCTGGCTAATTGCCTCGCCCCGCGCGCTCCGCGCCTTTGCCCTGCCCCCGAGGCTGACGCTTCATCTTATGAAATTCGGCCCCGTGATCCACGCCGCCCGGCACGGCCGGCACCCATCCTTCCGCTTTCCCATGTCCCACCTCCGCTCCGTGTCAGGCCTCGCAACGCCCGTGCTCGCCTTGGCCGCGCTCGCATTCGCCCCGTTCACCCCGCCCGCTCGCGCCGAAGAGGGCATGTGGCTCTACTCCGCGCCCCCGCGCGCTCAACTCCAGGCCGACTATGGCTTCGACTGCACCGACGCCTGGCTCACCCACCTGATGCGGTCCTCCGTCCGCTTTGACGGCGCCTCCGCCTCCTTCGTCAGCGGCGACGGCCTCGTCATCACCAACCAACACGTCGGCGCCGACGCCGTTCAGAACCTGAGTTCCGACGAACACAATTACACACGCGACGGCTTCCTGGCCCGGACGGCGTCCGAGGAGCTCAA
This sequence comes from uncultured Verrucomicrobiota bacterium, assembly GCA_946482165.1. The sequence goes on from CAMLQS010000219.1 coordinate 4,060, forward strand.
GTGCCAGGATCTCGAACTCCAGGTTCTTCAATCCACCGAAGACGTCACAGCCCGCGTCACCGCGGCCATCCCCGCCGACGCCACCGGCGACGAGGCCGCGCTCGCCCGCCGGAAAATCTGCGCCGAAATCGAATCCGAATCCCGGACCGCGACCGGGCTCCACGGCAGGATCGTCACGCTCCACCAAGGCGGCCAATACCACCTCTACCGTTACCGCCGCTACACCGACGTTCGTCTCGTCTTCGCCCCCGAGGAGCAGATCGCCTTCTTCGGCGGAGATCCCGACAACTTCGAGTTTCCGCGCCACGGTCTCGATGTCTGCTTTTTCCGCGTTTATGAGGACGGCGTCCCGGCGAAACCCGCCCACTTCCTCAAATGGTCCGCCGCCGGCGCCGCCGAGGGCGAACTCGTCTTTGTCTCCGGCCACCCCGGCAGCACCAGGCGACTGTTCACCGTCCCCGAGTTGGCCTATCGCCGCGACACCAACCTGCCGTTCGCCCTGCAAACGCTCAAACGCCGCGAGGTGCTTCTCCTGAGCTGGAGCGGCCGCACCCTGGAAAACGCCCGTCGCGCCCGCACGATGCTCTTGGGCGTGCAAAACGGCCGCAAGGTGCTCGACGGCCAGCTCGCCGCTTTGCAGGACGCCGCGTTTTTCGGCGCAAAGACGACCGCCGAGGACGACTTGAAAAAACGCCTCGCCGCCCGGGGCGACGGCCGCGAAGTGCTCGCCGCCTACGACCGTATCGCCCAGGCGCAAAAGGCGCTCTCCTCCATCGAGGTGAAACGCGGCCTGCTCGAATCCCGCTACGGCTTTTACTCGGAGTCCTTCGCCTTGGCGCGCGCCCTCCTCCGCGCCGGCGCCGAACTCCCCAAGCCCAACGGCGAGCGCCTTCCCGAATTTTCCGACGCCAAGCGCGAATCCCTCGAGCAAGACCTCTTCGCCGACAACCCCATCTATCCCGACCTCGAGATTCTCACGCTCGGCGACTCGCTCACCTTCCTCACCGAGCAGCTCGGCGCCGAGGATCCGCTCGTCCGCTCCGTGCTCGCCGGCAAATCGCCCCGCGCCCGCGCCGCCGAGCTCATCCAGGGCACCCGCGTCCGCAACGTCACCTTCCGCCGTGCCCTCTACGAAGGCGGAGCCGCCGCCGTCACCGCCGCCCAGGATCCGATGATCGAGCTCGCGCGCCTGATCGACGCCGAGGCCCGCGCCGTCCGCCAAATCGCCGAAGCCCAAGAGGAGATCAAAAAACAGGCGCACGCGCTCGTCTCCCAAGCCCGCTTCGCACTTGAGGGAGCCAACCGCTACCCCGACGCCACGGGAACCCTTCGATTGAGCTACGGCACGGTGAAGGGCTACGAAGAAAACGGCGGGAAAATCGCCGCCACCACCGACTTCGCCGGCCTTTATCGACGCAGCTCCGGGCAGCTCGGCCGGCCGCCCTTCGATCTGCCGCCCCGCTGGAGCGCGAAAGAAAACGCCATGAACCTGGCCGTGCCCTACAATTTCGTCAGCACGAACGACTCGGTCGGCGGCAACTCCGGCAGCCCCGTCGTCAACCGCGCCGGCGAGTTCGTCGGCATCCTTTTCGACGGCAACATCCATTCGTTGTCATCGAGTTTCGGATACGAAGCCGTCCGGTCGCGGGCCATCAGCGTCCACAGCGCCGGCATCCTCGAGGCCCTCGACAAAATCTACGAAGCCTCCGCGCTCGTGGACGAGCTCGTCCACGGCCGCCGTCCGGCGGAGTGATCAGGCGGGCATTCCCCGAGAACCTGCGACCCCGCTTTCGGACAGTAAGGTATCGCGGAAGTCGCCGGTCGCGACGATCCCCTCTTCCACCGTAGCCTCCCTTCCCCGCCTTCATGTCCGCCATCACCCTGCCCCCGCCCCCAGTTCCTCCCGCTGAAGTCTTCCACCTCGGCGCCGCGCGCAATCCCGCCGGGGCCGAGATCGGCGTCGACTCCATCAGCCTGCTCCTGAACGGCCGGCGCTGGATGCCCGTCATGGGCGAGCTGCACTACATCCGCGTCCCCGCCGACCGCTGGCGCGAGGAGTTGCTCAAGATGAAGGCCGGCGGCATCGACTGCGTCGCGTCCTACGTTTTCTGGATTCACCACGAAGAGACCGAGGGCGCCCACGATTGGTCTGGCGACCGCGACCTTCGCCGCTTCGTCGCCGCCGTTCGCGACGCCGGTCTCACCACCGTCGTCCGTCTCGGACCTTGGTGCCACGGCGAGGTCCGCCACGGCGGGCTCCCCGATTGGGTCGTTTCCGGTTTTGGCGAAAAAGCCCGCACCGACGCCCCCGCCTACCTCGCCGTCGTCCGCCGCCATTTCGCCGCCATCTTCGCGCAACTTGACGGCCTGCTCTGGAAACAGGGCGGCCCCATCGTCGCCTTCCAGATCGAGAACGAATACTTCGGCCCCGCCGAGCACCTCCTCACCATCAAGCGCCTCGCCGTCGAGGCGGGACTCGACGCGCCCTTCTACACCCGCACCGGCTGGTTCGATCCATCCACTCCGGTGCCATTCGGCGAACTGCTCCCGCTCTACGGCGGTTATCCCGAGGGTTTTTGGGACCGCGAGATCACTCCGATGCCCAACGCCTACCCGGCGAACTTCCGCTTCAGCCCCCGGCGCACCGACGTCGGCATCGCATCCGACCTCAAGGGCGGCCGGGACTCCGACGATCCCGCCGACACCGCGCGCTACCCCTTTCTCACCTGCGAAATCGGCGGCGGCATGATGAGCGCCTACCATCGCCGCATTCGCATCGACCCGCGCGACATCGAGGCCCTCGTCCTCACCAAGCTCGGCTCCGGCGGCAACCTGCCCGGCTACTACATGTATCACGGCGGCATCAACCCCGAGGGCCGCACCTCCCTCCAGGAGACGCAGGCCACCCGATACTGGAACGACCTCCCGGAGAAAAACTACGACTTCCAGGCCCCGCTCGGCGCAGCCGGCCAGCTTCGCTCCCACTACCACGGGCTTCGTCGCCTTCACCTCTTCATCCGCGACCACGGCTCGCTCCTCGCCGGCCTGCCCGCCCGCTTCCCCGCCGAACGTCCCTCCGCACCCGACGACGTCTCCACCCTTCGCTGGTCCGCCCGCTCCGACGGCCGCCAGGGCTTCGTATTCGTAAACAACTACGAGCGCCTTCGCGAGCTCCCCGCCAAGCCCGGCGTCCGCTTCTCCCTCAGCCTCGACGACGGCGCCCTCGTCGAGTTCCCCTCCTCGCCCGTCAGCATCCCGGCCGGCGCGTCCTTCATCTGGCCCTTCGGCCTCGAACTCGCGCCCGGCGTGCGCCTCGACCACGCCACCGCGCAACTTCTCTGTCACATCGACGAGGGCAAGGTCCGCACCGTCTTCTTCGCCGCCACCGCGGACATCCCCGCGGAATTCGCCTTCAACGGAGTCGCCCCGCGCACGCTGTCCCCCGGCCGCTCGGTCGCGCACACCGTCACCGGCCACGACGGCGCCGAGCTCCGCGTCGTCCTCCTCGACGAAGCCGACTCCCGCGCCCTCTGGAAAGCCGGGTGGCGAGGCCGCGAACGCGTCTTCCTCACCCGCGCCGGCCTGATCATCGACGGCGACACGCTCCGCCTCTCCGCCGAAAACTCCGCCGACCTCGCCGTCTCCGTCTTCCCCGCCCCCGACGCCCCAGCCGACGCGCTCTTCACCGCGCTCGCCCTCCCCCCCGTAGCGGAACGGCGGAGCCGTTTCGTCTCCGAAGCATCGCTCCCGCTTTCCCAACTCCGTTCCGCCGGCCCCGCCCGCGAAATCCCCCTCGGCTGGACCAAGCCCGCCGTAGCCGTCGCTCCGGTCGACGCCGACTTCGCCGCCGCCGCCACCTGGCGCATCGAACTGCCCTCCGACTTCGATCCCGCTGCCACGCCGCTGCTCCGCCTCCGTTACGTGGGCGACGTGATTCGCATCCGCGTCGGTGATCGCTTCGTGCTCGACGACTTCTTCAACGGGGACGTCGTCGAGTTCGATCTCTCCCGCGTCGCAGCCGAACTCGCCGCCGGCGCCCCGCTCACCGTCGAGATTCTCCCCCTCCGCCCCGACGCCCCCGTCCTCCTTCCGGAAGGTTCCCGCCCCACCGAGCCCACCGCCCGCCTCGATTCCGCCACGCTCGTCTCACGCCTTTCCGTGCAATTCTGATCAGCCTCATCTCACATCAGACATCACACATCTCACATTTGTCTGCGCTCATGCCCGCCGCATCCCGCCCCCTTTTCCGTGATCCCGTCCACGACGGCGCCGCCGATCCCGTCGTCGTCTGGAACCGCCAGACCGAAACCTGGTGGATGTTCTACACCAACCGCCGCGCGAAAGACCCCGCCATCCCCGACATCGCCTGGGTCCACGGCACCCGCCTCGGGATCGCTGAGTCGAACGATGGCGGCGCGACCTGGCGGCACGTCGGCTCCGCCAAGATCGACCTCCCCGCCGAGTTCGGCCCCGAGGCC
>CAMLQS010000220.1 GCA_946482165.1 uncultured Verrucomicrobiota bacterium
TTCGGCGGTCTCGAACTCTTTCCGCTGCAAGGCACGCGAGGCCTTGGCCAGATGCAGGGAGAGGCTCGACGGTTTCATGCGGCAGGAACTTTCGCCGGTCCGCCGGCCCCAGCAAGGCGGCGGGATGATTTGCGGCGGCGCGGAGCCGGCGACGGGGCGGGACGGAAGAAAAGAAAGTCTGGCGGGGAGGCCTCCGGGCAGTAGATGGGCCGAACGGGAATGCGTCCCATCAAGGTCGCGTCGGTGAGAACGAAAACTATGTGCCTGCCTGATCGCTCGTGTTGACCACGCGCGACGCGGCGGGGCCGACGCGTGTTTAGTATGGCCGCGTGACTGAAGTGACTTCGCCCGAGCGCCGTGTTTTACTGTCGACGGTGTGAAACAGGAAATAGCCGACGAGGTGTGCCTTGCCGGTATCTGGATCGATCACGGGCGCACCACGGAGAGTAACGGACAGATTGAGGCCACCCGTGAAGATGGTGAAGCTGCCGGTCGCGAGCTTGGTCCCGCGATCAAAGCGCAAGGCAAGGTTAAGCGGGGTGGTTTCTCCGTAGGCACGGTCCACGTATGGTTGGAACGAGTAGGTTGTGAAAGCCACTTTGACTTCGCTGCTTGCGTTCACAAAACGAGCCAAATCGGGATGGCGGAGAATCAGGTCATGGCGGCGGCTTTCGAGGAAAGAATCGTAGTCGGATTCGGTGGCCGGGGCGACGTCGCCGGTCACCGACAGGGTGTTAGAGGCGCCATAGGCGGGGCACTTTTCCGTCACGGCGCTTCTCCAGGCGAGGGTCCCGCCAAGCTCGGTCGCGGTGGGGGATTCGTCTGAAAAGGCGATCGTGCCGCGGAGGGAGCGAGAGCCGGCGATGGAGGCGCTGATCGGTAGTCCGCCATCGGCGGCGAGCGAACCCGCGGCGGTCCATTTCAGGCCGTTGGCAAGTTCGCCGCGGACGGTGGCTTTGCCCAGCGCCGTGATCTGCATGCGCAGAAAGCCTTGGCCAACGGCGACGGGGCCGGTTTCGGAATCCATCCGAATAGCGGCGGAATAATCCCCGTCGCGAGGCGTCAGCCGATCTTTGGCCCAAGGGATATTGGCTACGGAGCCGCCTTCCGTGGCGGCTTCGTGTTCGCCATCGCGAAGTTGGACTGCGAGCCGGCCGTCGGCGGCATGCAAAATCAAATCGACTTCGAACGCAGGCAGGCCTTTGCGCGGGATGCCGACTGTGGTCGTGTAAGTGTTCGGAAGATCGGGTTCGGCGCTCAGGGTGCCACGGATCGAGTAAGCGCGGTCCATCAAGCGAAGCTGTCCGGTGAAGCGGCGATCTGTCCGGAGCGTCACGGTCCAATTTCCCGCAAGGGTGTCGCTTCCTTCGAGGATACCGGCGAACGAACCGGCATCACTGGGGCGGGGGGCCGGGGCGGGGATATTGATCTCAAGGCCGGCCCAAGAGGTGGCGCCGTAGTTGCCTAGGGTAAGGATGGCCACCGAGTGCGTGCCGGGGACAAGGGCGTGGCCGACGATCGCGGAGGGATGAAAGTCCACCGAAGCCCCGGCGGGTAACCCGTAGGTCCACGTCTTTTCGCCGGACCAAGGCACGCGCTTGTTGAGCTGTTTCACCGGGATGTTCAGCCGTGATCCGAATGGGACCGTGACCGTTTTTGGGATGGAGAGAACGGGTGCGGCGTAGTTGGGCAGGAGAAGCGGGGGGCGGATGGCATCGACCTCGATCTCCAGCGGCGAGGACCGACCAAACTCGTTGATCGCGGTGATTGTGAGGCGCGTGGGCTCGTCTTGCAGGTAATAGTTGCCTCCGGCCTTGGCATTGTAGGGGGGAAATAGATTCCCGGCGAAGGCGCCCCACTTCGTCCCGTCGGAACTCTCGATCACATAGCGGCGGACCTTCGCGGACGACGAGTGAATGGAAAGCGGAGATGTGCTCGCGTAGGTTCCCAAGACGGGATGGACGATGGTTGAGGAGGAGGAGAGGACCGGCGCATCGCCCAGGCTCTCGTCTGCGAAGATCGGCAAGTCCGACGCCACAAGGGGGGCGGCGTCGTGGGGTTTGCTCAGAAGAATACGGCGGTTCTGATAGCTTGAGATCGCATCCACCTCGCGGTCGGCAGGCCAGCCAGCGAGGGGGTAGGCGAACCAATACTTGCTTAGTCCCTCCACGTAGACGGGGCTCCCCGTCCCGTCGAGAGTGCGGCCGGCGGCGATGAAACGGTCCTTCGCCCAGACCACGGTGTTAAGGCTGAGCGTGAGCGGTTCGTTGATCGGCGCATCGGTGCGGGGCGGCAGCGCGAGAGGCAGGTTCCCGGCGGTGGCGGTCGTCAGATTCTGCCGGATGTGCACCCAAGTATTGGCATCGTCGCGCGTGGTGTAGATGCCGTCGTCGCCCACGATGACGATCTGCGAGCCGACCGGACTCCTCTCGGAAGACGCATAGGAGTGGTTGACCGCCAAGTCCCGCCAGCGGCCCGTGCCCGATGGCAAGGGCTGAAAGACCCAGGTGTCGCCCGAGTCGGTCGACTTGAACAGGACCTGGGTGCCGGGAGTGTAGCCGGGCGTTTGCGGATGGAGTTCCCCCAGTCCATAAAGGAGGGATGAGTAGCTTTGGACGATCTTGCCCAACGAATGCGCGCGCCGCGGGGCGTCGACGGCATCTCCGTAAAATGGGGGCAGAGTCAGGCCTGTGTTGGGTTGGCCATCGAAGACGCGGGCGCCCGTGGCGAAAATATGCCGAAGCCGATAGGTCGTGCCGGGGCGCACGAAAATGCGGGAGAGGGGAGCGAAACGGACCGGGTGCGCGGCGGGAGTCAGCGCGGGTTCGCTCGCGAGGGTCGTCAGCAGGACGGGACCTGGATCGAGCGAAACGAAGCCCTCCTCGGTGAGCAGTTGGATCCCCTCATCGAGGGAAAAATCATCCGCGACCGTCTTTGTCGCGGCCGATTCGAGAGGGCTCCATTGATCCGGGCGCTGCGCGGGCGCGGCATGGACCCGACCTTGTTGATCCAAAAGGAAAAATTCCCCCTCCGCAGCGGCCACATGGCGCGCGGCGGGCGCGTTCGGTTGGACAGAGACGGAGAGGCTCGAGAACGGCGCGGTGACCACGCCGTTCTCCGCCACCGGGCGCGGCCAGTCCTCCAGTTGCCAAGTGGTTTTCCAATACGTTCCGCTGGTGGTGGGCACCGCGGACGGTTGGTAGGATACCTCGCCCAGATCGATGGTCCCGGAGGAGAACCATGATGATGTCCCGCTGACCGTCATGACCGAGGCCCCTGCCGGGGCGGCGCACACTAGGACGGCCAAGGAAAGTAGTTTGGTCGCGATCGCTTGGAAGCGGCTACGCGTGCGAATAATTTGGAAGCGGGCGATCAACCGAGCCATGGACCGACGCTTTCACGCTTCCGGGCCGTTAAAAAGCCAAAAGGATCGTGGGGGCGGCGTAAGGTCTATGTCGGCATGTAGCTTAGGTGTGTAGCGTAAACGCGAAGGCGTGTTTGCCGGCGGGGATGCGGTATGGTTCGAGGGCGTCGGGGCCGCAGCTGGCGGTGCCGAGGCCGCGGTGGGCGGCGTCGAGGTAGAGGATCGTTTCGGCACGCGCCTTCAGGTCGGTCGTGTGCTTCGCGGCGTAGAGGTCCTCGGCGGTGAAGTGGGTGGCGTTGAACTCCAGGGTGGTCGCGGCTTCGACGGCGAGAAGGGCGGAGGCGCCGGAGCGGCCGGCCCGGCGGTCCGGCCCCACCTCGGACAATTCGATCCAGCGGGTGTCGGTGTGGTGGCCGTGCTCCTGGGGCATCACGTAGTCGACGTATTCGCCGGCCACCGTGTTCTCGTAGAGGCCGAGGTCGGCGGCGGTTTTTCGGTCGCTGTAGTTCTCGAAGGGGCCGCGGCCGAAGTAGGCGAGCTGTCGGAAGCCGGGCACGAGGTCGAGGCGCACGCCGACACGAGGGAGGTCGGCGTAGTCTTTGGCCAATACGAACTCGTTTGCGACTTGGAGGCGGCCGTCGGGGTGCAGGGTGTAGCGATGGGTGTGGAGCGCGTCCTTCCAGTTCTTGCGGAGGGGCGTCGTCGCTTCGTGAACGAGCGTGATGGCGACGGAGCCGTCCTTGGCGGGCGCGGAAACGTCGAACTTGGCGACGCGGTGCTCAAGGCCGCGGTCGAGGCCGAGCTTTTGCCAGCGGCCGAGGGCCTTGCCGTCCTGGCCGTTCCAGAGCTTGATGCCGTCGTTGTCGGTGGCGCCGCGCCAGAGCTGGAGGAGCGGACCGCGGGCCAGGATTTCGCGGCCATCGCGGCGGAGCGAGGACAAGGTTCCGGTGGCGCGGTCGAAGTGGGCCTCGACGCCCGAGGCGGAGAGGAGCACGCCGCCAAGGGTCTCGGCGACGGCGACGGGGTAGGCGACGGCGGGGCGCGCGAAAACGCCCGAGCGCTTCGGCGCGGGCAGCGCAAGTTGCTCGGAGGCGACGATGTGGCCGGCGTCGGCCCAGGGGGTGTCGCGGACGAGGGCGAAGGCGACGTTGAGGTGAAACTCGCGAGCTTCGGCGGGCAGGGCGCCCAGCGAGATCGCAAGATCGCGGGAGGCGCCGGGGACGAGGTTTTTCAACGCGTCGGCGGGCAGCGCGCCGGAGGCGACGGGCTGGCCGTCAGCGAGAAGCGTCCATTTGCCGCGCAGGCCGGCGGCGCCGAGGGCGGTGAAGTCGTGTTCGTTGCGGACGCGGATCTTCGCCGACGCGGCGGCGGCGGACGATTTGGCGGAGACGAGCGAGACGGCGACGGGCTGGGCGAGGCGGTGGTGTTCGTGGCAGGCGGGGTGGGGTATCCGATCTGCTGATACCATGCCGTCGCAGACGAAGTTGGCGTCGTTGGGAGTGTCGCCGAAGTCGCCGCCGTAGGCGAACTGCTCGCGGCCGTCGGCGGTTTTGACGCGCAGGCCGTGGTCGAGCCACTCCCAGATGAAGCCGCCCTGGATGCCGGCGCGGGTCTTGAAGAGCCGGTAGTAATCGGAGAGCGAGCCGTTGGAATTGCCCATCGCGTGGCTGTATTCGCAGAGGATGATCGGGCGGGCCAGCGGATGGAGCGGCGCGGGGAGCGGGAAAGCGCCGGGGTTGGCGCGAAGGGCCTTGGTGCCGGGGCCGGCTTCGACGGCCGGGAGCAAGGCGGAGCAGGGCGCGGTCGGGGCGGAGGGACAGTGGCGGTCCGCGAGGTCCAGCCAGGCCTCGAGGTCGGCGATGCCGGTATACATCGGGCAGATGAGGTCGGTGGCGGCGGAGCCGTGGAGGAAGGTGGCGCCGCTTTGCCAGCGGGACACGGCGCCCTCGTAGTGGAGCGGCCGCGACGGGTCGTAGTGGCGGATCCAGCCGGCGGCGGCGTCGTGGGCCGGCCCGTAGCCGGACTCGTTGCCGAGGGACCAGGCGATGACGGACGGGTGGTTGATGTCGCGGATGACCATGCGCATCGCGCGATCGAGCCACGGGGTGGCGTAGCGAGGATCGTTGCAGAGCGAGTTGTGGAAGTCGTGCGATTCGGCGTTGGTCTCGTCGATGGCGTAGAGGCCGAGCTCGTCGCACAGATCGAGGAAGCGCGGGTCGTGCGGGTAGTGGGAGAGGCGCACGGCGTTGAAGTTGAAGCGCTTCATGAGCACGACGTCGCGCAGCATGGTCTCGCGGGGCAACGCCTTGCCGTGGTCGGGGTGGTGTTCGTGGTGGTTGACGCCCTTGATGAGCACGCGCTTGCCGTTGATGAGGAGGTCGCGCTGGCGGATCTCGATCTTGCGGAACCCGACGCGCACGGTGGCGTGCGAAGGCTCGGCGCCGGAGTTTTTCGGCGGCGTGAGCGAAACGAGCACGGTGTAGAGCGCGGGGTCCTCGTGCGACCAGAGGCGGAGTTTGGCCGAGGGGATCGCGAGCCGGAGGCGGGCGTGGCCGCGGTCGAAACCGATGCACTGGCGCTCGTGGACGACCTCGGCGGAGGCGGGCGTCTTGAGGACGGGACGGCCGCGCGGGTCGAGGAGCTGCACGGCGACCTTTGTCCCGGGGAGCGGGAGGTTTTGCGGGAAGCCGGCCTTTACCAACACCTCAAGCTCGGCGGTGCGTTTGGCGAGGTCGACGTGCGGGGCGGTCTTGATGTCCGCGAGGTGGACGTGGGGCGTGGAGTAGAGGCAGACGGAGCGGTGTAGGCCGCCGAGCCGCCACATGTCCTGATCTTCGAGGAAGGATGCGTCGGAGTATTGCACCACGATGGCGACAAGTTCGTGGTCGATCCCGGGACGGACGAGCGCGGTGATGTCGAACTCGGCGGGGAGGCGGGCGTCCTTGGAGAGGCCGACGGCGACACCGTCGACGTGGACGGCGAGGACGGAGTCGGCGCCGCCGAAGTGGAGGACGATGCGGCGGCCGGACCACGCGGCGGGAATGCGGAAGGCGCGACGGTAGACCCCGGTCGGATTTTCGGCGGGGGCGTAGGGCGGCTCCTCGCGGAAGGGCATCGCGACGTTGGTGTAATGCGGGCGGCCGTGGCCGTGCATCTGCCAGTTGGAAGGCACGGGGATCGTGCCCCAGGCGGCGGAATCGTTGAAGGGCCGGCCCTCGGCAAAGGCCTGGGCGTCCACCGGGTTGCGCTCGAGGCGGAATTGCCATTCGCCGTCGAGGGACTGGAACCAGGGCGATTTGTCATGGGCGCGGGCCAGGGCCTGTTTCGCGGTGGGGAAACTGTCGAAGGTGGCGCGAGGCGGCAACTTGTTGAGAGACGTGAGCTCCGGGTTTTCCCAGGCGTGGATCAGGCCGTTTTTGAGCATGGTAGGCGGGGGCGCCTAGGATTCGGAAGGCGGGGTTAACGGCAAGCGCCGGCACACTCGAACAGTGGGCAAGCGGAAGGACGGCGCGGGGGCCGGCGGGCGCCGGCGAGTGTAGAGTTGAATTTTGTCCCATCTCTTTCCCTCATGAACCCTCATGGTCGCCAGCTTCGCCCCCCATTATCTCGTCATCGCGCAAACGACGGAGGAGGTGGTGCCCTATTGGCCTTGGGCGGCGGTGCTGCTCACCGGCGCGGCGGCGGGCTTTGCGGCGGTGTGGCTCGGCACCCAGGCGACGCGGCGCGCGGCGCGCGAGCAGGCGCAGGAACTCCTCGAGGTGGCCAAGCGCGAGGCGCTGGTGGCGGCCGAGGAGATCAAGCAGCAGGCGGAAAAGGAGCTCGTGGCGCGACGCTCCGAGGTGAACCGCGAACTCGACCGCCGCGAGATCGAGATGGACGTGCGTCTGCGCGAGATCCGCTCGCACGAGGAATCGCTCGCCCTGCTCGACCACCAGATGCAGCAGCGCGAGGAGCGTCTCAATCGCGAGGACAGCGCGATCCGGCAGGCGCGCGACGCGATCCGGTCTCTCTCCAAATCTCTCCGCAAGCGCCTCGAAGGCGTGTCGCAGATGGACGCCGAGGACATCCGCCGGGCGTTGAAGGAAGAAGTGCAGATCGAGTGTCAGGACGAGTTGCGCGCCCTGCGACGCCAGATCCTCGATCGCTCGGAGCAGGACCTCCAGGCCGAGGCGAAACGCCTGCTCGTGACGGTGATGCAGCGCATGTCCTCGCGTCCGAACAACGACGTGACGGCCACCATCGTCTCGCTGCCGAACGAGGAGATGAAAGGCCGCATCATCGGCCGCGAAGGTCGCAACATAAAGGCCTTCGAGGCTTCGACCGGCGTCACGCTGCTCATCGACGAGTCGCCCCAGATGGTGCTCGTTTCGTCTTTCGACCCGGTGCGCCGCGAGGTCGCGCGCGTCGCGCTCGACGCGCTGGTGAAGGACGGGCGCATCCACCCGGCGAGCATCGAGGAGGCGGTGAAGACGGCGACGGCCGAGCTCAACGTGAACCTCCAGCGCGACGGCGAAGACGCGGTGCAGCGCCTCGGCATCAACGGCCTGAATCCCGAGATCATCAAGATGCTCGGCAAGCTGAAGTTTCGCTTTTCGTATTCGCAGAACGTCCTCGATCACTCGGTGGAGGTCGGCTTCCTCTGCTCGCTCATGGCGAGCGAACTCGGGCTCGATGCCAACGTGGCCAAGCGCGCCGGCCTTCTGCACGACATCGGCAAGGCGATCGAAGGCGACTACGAGGGCAGCCATGCGTCGATCGGCGCCGATTTCGTGCGGCGCCACAACGAGACCGCTATCGTGGTGAACGCCGTCGCGGCCCACCACGAGGAGGTGAAGCCCGAGACGGTCTACGCGGGCCTCGTCATCCTGGCGGACACGATTTCGGCGGTGCGTCCCGGGGCGCGCGCCGAGTCGATGCACACCTATATCCAGCGTCTGGACCGTTTGGAAAAACTGGCGGTGTCGGTCGATGGCGTGCAGCAGGCCTTCGCGATCCAGGCGGGCCGCGAGGTGCGGGTGGTGGTCAACCCGAGCAAGGTGAACGACGAACGGGCGCGCGAGATCAGCAAGACGCTGCGCCAGCGGATCGAGGAAGAGCTCCAGTATCCGAGCACGATCCGCATCACGGTGATCCGCGAGACGCGGTTCACCGAGACGGCGGTGTGA
>CAMLQS010000221.1 GCA_946482165.1 uncultured Verrucomicrobiota bacterium
GCGGATTCCGCGATAAACGAAAAAGCCCCCGGCCGCGCGGCGGCCGGGGGCGGGTCTCGAAATCTCGGATCAGGGCTTGGGCACGAACTTCACGTCGGCCTGCCCATACATGATCGTCGTGAGCAGGTTGGTCGGACGCGCGTTTGGATCGGTGCCGGTGTAGGCATAGGTGGTGCCTTCGATCACGAGGTCGCCGGAGGTCCGCGGGAACAGGGCGCTCTGGCTTTGGCAGTAACTGGCGCCCGAGCCGGCCATGTAGGCCGCCACGGTGTAGTTCACGCCGGCCTGCACCGGCACCGGCACGATTGCGGTGTAGGCGAAGCTGTTGGCCGAGGTGACGGTGGCGGTGGCGAGGAGCTGGCCGGTCGTCCGGTTGAAGAGCTTCACGACTTTGGCGCCGTTGAAGTTGCCGCCGAGGGCGGTCACCCAGCCGGCCTTCTGCGGGGTGAAGTGGTAGCCCATGGAGTAGTGCCAGCCGATGTTGGAACCGGCGACGGGGTTGGCCACGGGAGCCCACGCGGCTTGGTCGAGAGGTTGGAACCGGAAGTCGGCGATGCCGTAGTAGTAGCCATACGGGTCGCTGTTCACGGGCCGCGCGTCGGCGTCGTCGCCGGTGTAGGCGTAGGTGGCCCCGAGGACGGTGACGAAGTCGGTGCCGGCGGGTTGGTAGGGGCCGTAGAAGTAGGCGCCGCCTTCGCCGGCGCAGTAGACGGCGATGGTGTAGTTTTGGCCGGCGAGGAGCGTGACGGGCTCGATGTCGGCGTAGGTCCATTGGTTGTTTCCGGTCACCTGTTTTTGCGCGAGAATCTCGCCGGTCGTCTGATTGAACAACTTCACCGTCTTGGTGCCGGAGAAGAGGCCGCCGAGGGCGGTGATTCGGCCGTCGAGTTTCGGGGTGAAGTGGTAGCCGACGGCGTAGTCCCACCACATGTTTTTCTCGATCCAGGTGCCGGCGGGGAGGATTTTTTGCGCGACCAATTCGGCCGGGGGAGTGGCGGCGGGCGCCTTGAGTTCGCCGGTGCCGAAGGGGTTTTGGCCGGTGGTGGGCCATGACGAGGGAGCGTAGGCGGCGAGGGCCTGCGCGAGGGCGTTCTCGGTCCAGCCGCCGTCGCCGAGCACGCCGTAGGTGGCGTAGCGGCCATGCACGTAGATCGAGCCGTCGGTGGCGACGACGGGGCGCGAGTAGGCGATGTCGAGGAGGCGGCTCCATTTTTGCGCGCCGTTGGCGGGATCGAGGGCGCGGAGGGTGGAGCCCGACATCACGTAGAGCGTGCCGTCGGCCCCGAGGGTGACGCCGCCGTAGATGGCGTCGCCGACATCGACCGACCAGATTTGGGCGCCGGCGGAGGTGAGCGCGTAGACGCGGCCGCTGGTGTCGGCGGCGTAGATCGTGCCGTCCTGGCCGAGGGCGGGAACGCCCTCGATGCCGTCGACGGAGGCGAAGCTCCAGAGCCAGTTGCCCGCGCCGTCGAAGGCGTGGAGCAGTCCGCTGTCGTCGCCGACGTAGAGGTTGCCGTTGGCCGCGACGGCGAGCTCATACATCTCGTCGCCGCCGGGGGGATCCTCGTTCCAGAGAAGGGCGCCGGTGTCGGGGTGGAAGGCCCAGACCATGCCGTCCTCGCAGTTGACGGTGTAGACTTCGCCGGCGGGCCCGATGGCGAGGGAGCGGATGCAGTCGCCTTGGGTGAGGGCCATCCATTTTTGGGTGCCGTTGGGGTTGATGGCGTAGATGCGCGCGTCGCCGTAATCGACGCCGACATAGATCGTGCCGTCGGCGCCGATGACGGGATCGGAGCGGATGTCGTCCGCGCCGACATTGAACTTCCAGAGGAGAGCGCCGTTTTTGTCGTAGGCGTGGAGGAAGTTGCGCACGCCGGCGTAGATCACCTCGCCGGGACCGATGACCGGGCTGGCTTCGTCGAAAGAGGCGGTCTCCAGCGCAACGGACCAGCGGACGCTGAGGTCGCGGTTGAGGGCGACGAGGGTGTTGGCATTGGAGGGGTAGTCCTGGTGGTTGATGACGTAGAGGTTGCCGCTGCGGGCCACCGCGATCCCGGACTCCGAGCCGCCGGAGGCGCTGCCGATCAGCGTGCTGGGCGCGGGGAGGGCGACGCTTTCGGTGGCGAAGCGCTGGTGGCCGCCGGGGAGTTCCTTCGACTCGAGGTTGGCGGCGTTATACCACTTGGAGCGGCCGTTATCGAGGACGAGGGGCACGGTGCCGCCGGTAAGCGGGGAGGGCGCGGCGACGATGCCTTCGTAGCCGCCAGGCTGGATGGCTTCGCCAGCGAAGGTGGGGCCGGGGACGGGCGTGAGCAGGTCTCGGAGTTTGACGGGCTTGGTGTCGGCGGGGTTGCCGGTCCAGCGGTAGAGGGCGAAGTTAATGCCGGTGGTCTCGGCGTCGCCCCAGGAACCGGCGATGATCAGGTATTCGCCGCGGCCGTTTTCCTCGATGCTGCGGATGGTGCGGCCACCGAGATCGAGCTCGATCGGGGCGGCGAAGTCGGCGGCGGCGAGGGGCAGGCCGCTGGCGAACCAGGTTTGGAAGTTTTTGATTCCGACGATCAGCGCCTTGCCGGCGGTGCCGGCGGCGGGAACGAGGGGCGCGCGGAAGCCGATGTAGGCGGTGGCGCCGTCGGGGCCGATGGCGAGGCCTTCGATGCTGAAGCCGTTGATGGTCTTGGGCGGATTGCCGCCGCTCTGGCCGTTGGGCACGGCGTAGGCGCCGGTGACGAAGCCGTAATGGTCGGCGCCGCGGCCGTGCCAGTTGGAGGAGTCCCAGGTGAGGAGGTCCTCGCGCAGGTTGTCGTAACGGCCGACGTAGGCGAGGTCGGTGTCCTCGCCGGAGCCGGAGAGGTCGGTGGCGAAGAGGCGACGGCGGTTGAGACGGATCTCGCCGTCCTGGTTGTTACCGTGGGAGGCGATCCAGAAGATGCGGTTGCCGATGCGGGTGGAGCCTTCGAGGTCGACCTCGCGGGTGTCGGGCAGGCCGAGCTGGGCGGTGAAGTCGAAGGCGCGGAGGGGCAGGCCGGACATGACGCGGTCGAAGAGGTAGATCTGCGGTCCGGGAGAGTTGAGCGGACCTCCGTTGCCGATGCCGCCCTCGTCGTTGGTCACGAGCATGTAGTCGTCGGCCAGCGCGAT
Organism: uncultured Verrucomicrobiota bacterium; assembly: GCA_946482165.1. The sequence continues at coordinate 3,142 of CAMLQS010000221.1, forward strand.
GGCGGTGGAGGCGTCGCTCATGCCGGCGCCGTAGGTGTAGTTGGCGGGCACGGGGCCGTTCAGGGCGGCGGCGTAGTTGAGCGGAAGATTCGTGGTCTGGCTGCCATCGCTCGAGGAGACGGTGATGGTGGCGTAGCCGCGACCGACCGGCGTTATGCGGAGGTTGCGCAGGCTGTCGGCGCCGGTGATCACGAGGTTCGCGTTGGGCACGACGGACTGGTTGCTGCTCGCCGCGCTGAAGGTAAGGCTGCCGGGCGGCAGCGTGGGGTGGGCGAGGGTGAAATCGACGCCGATCGTGGAGAGCTGGTCGGTCGCGTCCCCGACCACGCCGGAGATGTTGGGACCGGTGGCGGCGAACTGCGGCTGCGTGAGGGTGATGCTCGGCCCGCCGGAGGTGCCGCTGACCTCGAGGTTGTCGAAGACGAACTCGTCGTTGCCGTTTTCGTTGAGGTCGCTGAAGCGGAACTCGACGAGCGCCTGGTTGTTGATCGCGGTGTGCGCCGCGAGGTTGACGCTGAAGGGGCTGAAGACGCCGGAGCCGCCGGGGAGCGACTGGTTGTTGAGCACGCCGACCCAGGCGCCGCCGTTGATGCGGTATTCGAGGTCGATGCTGTTGGTGTTGATGTTCGATTTCTTGTAATCGAAGCGGATGGCGAGGTTCTGCCAGCCGGTCGTGTTGACCCCGATGATCCAGTAGGCATCGATGCCAGGACTGGAGATGTTCAGGTCGTTCCACGCCGCGCCCTGGCCGGTGGCGTGGAAGACCGAGCGCAGGTCGGTGTAGGGAGTGCCGTCCTTGCCGTTGGTATCCTTGGTGCCGCCGGCGATGGTGAGGCTGGGCGGGCTGTTTAGGGCGTGAAAGGCCGGCGCTTCCGTGTAGCCCGAGGCGTTGGGGCCAAAGGTCCAGATTGCCATTTGCTGTTGGGCAAGGGCGGGGAGGGCCAAGGCGGCGAGGGTGGCGAGGAGGCCGCAGCCGGCGCTTAACCAGTGGCGGCGCGGCGGGCGTTTTGACAGGCTTTGATCGATCATGGTGGGAGGGGTTTTGACTGCTCTGGCGCAGGTGCGCCGGAGTTGTGCAAGTCGCACTCATCCCATCTGCCGGTCCTATATAAAAATCTGTCGATTAGAAATTACTGAAATAAGGTTAACAACTTGCTAAACAGGATGGCGCGCCGCCGAAGCGCGGGTGTTTCCCTATCCAAACACCGAGGCTTGGCCTGATGGCCGACGGCCGGCCGCCTTGGTTGGGCAATCAGGGGGTGACGTCGAGCGGGGTCCGAGAGGCGCCGCGGGGTTCCCACGTGGCGAGCTGGGCGAGGGCGTCCGGATGAGAGGGGAAGCGGTTGAGCGTCTCCTTGAGAAGCAGCAGGGCGTTGGCGCGGAGCGCGGGATTATCCGCCACGATTTGGCGGGCCAGGGCGAGGAGGTGGTCGGGTGCGCCGGGATCGCGGCCGAGCGCCGCGCGGGCGAGAAACTGAAGGCGAAGCGGGTCGTCGCCGCGCGCGCGAAGCGGAAGCTCGAGCCCGTCCAGGGAAGGCTCGTGGGCGGACAGCCAGTCGGGGCGCGATCTTCGGGCTGAGGTGATCAGGGCGAGCGCGCCCGGGGTATCGTTGGCCTGGATACGGCTTTCGAACGCGGCGGAGAGGGCGGCGAAAGAGGCGAACGCGGATGATGTCTCGGAGGCGGTGCCGGAAGCGGCCGACGGAATGGAGGCGAGGGCGCTTTCAATACGCGCGCGGAGCGCGACGATGGAGCGGGCGTTTTGATAGGGGCCCTCGGCGAGGGTGAGAATCTGGCGCGCGGTGGCGGGGCGGCCGGAATCGAGCAGGGCCTCGAGGAGCAGTTTGTAGAGGCGGAGCGTGCCGGGGTGGTCGGCGACGATCTCGACCAGCGAGGCCTGGGTTCCGGAAGCGTTGTCGATGCAGGCGCGGGCGAGGCGCGTGACGGTGTCGAGCCATGCGTTCGGGCTGTCGGCGGACGTCGCTCCGAGGTTGGCGCGGAGAGCCTCCGCGGCGTCGAGAACCGACGGCCAGTCGCGGCGCGCGACGGCGAGTTGGAGACGGGCCTGCAAGACGGGACGAACGGGGAGGCCGCGCTCGCGCAGCTCCCGGTCGAGGCGGTCGAGCGCGTCGGCCTGCCGCAGTTCGACCAGCACGGCGGCGGCGGCCGTGTAGACGGAGGAGGCGGCGCCGTGGCGAAAGAGAAGCTCGTCGAGCGCGGCGCGGGCGGCCTCTCCGCGGCCGGCGAGATGGTTTTGCGCGAGCGCGTAGAGCAAGAGTTCCGGCTTGGCCGGATCGAGCGCGCGCAGGCGTTCGAGGGCGGCGTCCATCGCCGAGAAGTCGCGCGCTTCGCGATGGGCGCGGACGAGCAGGCGAAGCGGCTCGGGGGCGCGGGGCGACGCGTCGGCCCAGCGCTCGGCGAGGGCGGCGGCCTCGGCGGGCCGCGCTTTTTCGAGTTGATGCAGCACGGCGAACTCACGCCGGAACGCGTGCTCCACGGGATAGGTCTTCTCCACGAGCGCCAGGGCCTCGTCCGGACGTCCGGCGGCGCGCAGGGCTCGCGCGGTCTGCTGGTCGAGCCAAAGCGCCTCGGCGGCGGGGCGTTCTTCGGCGGGCAGCGCGGCAAAGCGGTCGCGGGCCCGCAGGGCGAGGGCGGCCCAGTCGGCCGGGCGGTCGGCGTCGGCGGCGAGGCCAAAGGCGAATTCCAGGTAGTCGCGGCCGGGGTGGTCGTAGGCCAGTCCATCCAAGAGGAGTTTCTCCGCCTGGGCGCGGAGACGGAGCGCGGCGTAGAGGCGGGCGACTTCCAGCCGAGCCTCTGAATCGGCGGGGTTTTTCTCCAGGCCGAGGCGGAGAAAGTTGAAGCCGTTGACGAATTCGCCGCGTTGGAGGAGATCGCGGCCTTGGAGGACCAGGCCTTCGCCGCGAAGCCGGTCGAGCTCGGCCCAGCGGGAGGGATCGACGAGATCGAGGTAGGTGACGCGGTTGTGCAAATTCGCGCGCTCGAGACGCAGCAGCACGAGCGCCGCGCCCGCGAAATAGGCCGCGAAGGCGGCCGCCGCGCCCCACGCGAACAGGCCGCGCACGCTGATGTGCAGGGCGTGATGAAGGTATTTTTTCCAGTAGGACGGAAGCGCGGCGGACGGAAGCGCGGAGGGCCGGGCCGGTTCGGGGAGGCGTTGCAGGTTAAACAGCCCGATGCGCCAGCGTCCCTCGGGCAGCTGGGGCGTGGACCAAACGAGGCGGATTTTTTTCAGCGCCATGCACCCTCAGGACAGGTGCCGGGAAAGGCACGGGCAAGGGCGGCGGTGACGGTTGCGTCACGGGAAGGTGACAAATGCGCCGGAAACGGTAATTCCCGGATGGGCGGCGCCGGGAAACGCCGGAGGAAATCGGCGAGGCGTGCGGACCGCTCCGCGATCAAAACGGCTTATGACGCACCGTAACGCCCCGTTTGGTGACGATCACCCACTCCAGGGGCTGCGCCCCGCCCGCAGGCTGCGTGAAATCGAGTTTGGTGTAATCCTCGCCGTCGGCGGGATTGATCCACTTGACGTATTTTTCGGGCTCCGGACCCACCAGCCGATCAAATCGGACCGTGGTGACGCCGTGTTCGAGAAAATGCTGCGCGCAGGCGATCTCGAGCTGACGGAGGTTGTTCGTCACCTCCTTGGTAATCTGCGCGACTTCCGCCGGGCTCGGCGCATCGGAGGCCACGCGGGCGGCCTCCATGGCGAGCTCCCAAGTCTCGGCGCCGCGCGCAAGGGACAGGGTCTGCCGGCTTGCGTCGTAGGAGCGCACTTCGCAGCCGGCGAAGCGCCCACCCACCGCGACCCAGGCGCTCTCCTTGGTGGCGGGATCGAGAAGCGAGGCGCGCACCGGCTGCGCGGAGGCGTCCACGCCGGAAAACACCAGAGTGACCGGAGCCGCCTGGAGCGGGAGGCTTGCGAGGAAGGCCGGGAGAATGAACTGGCCGATTCTTCGCATAAGACGCGCAGGGTGTGACGGAGCAGGTGGATGTGGCAATGGCGGGAAGATCGGTGGATGCTCAGCGCGCTTCCGTCCACTCCGTCGCGGAATATTGCTCCGTGAGCGCCTCCGCCTCGCCCTCGGGGTAGTCGGGCCAGGGGACCTCGACGGACCCGAGGCCGAGCGTCACGGCGAGGGCGGAAGCGAAAGCGGAATGAAGCGTATCATAATCGCCGATACGGGGCGCGGCGGGGCGGAGCAGCGAACCTTGGAACAGGAGGCCGTCTTTCGAGCGTTTTTGCGCGGCGCCGGCGATTTTCTCGCCGGTCTCGGGGTGGATGACGTCGTAGAGCTCGGGGCGGGTGAAGCAGATCGTCGGTCCGGCGGAGGCGGAGCAGCCGGCTTCGTCTTTGGCTCCCCCGGGCGGTTTTTCGCAGCTCTCCTTCAGCGTGGCGGGCTGGCCGCAGGCGCGAAGGGCCTCGGCGAGCGCGGCGTGGACGGCGCGATAGCTCTCGACGGCTCGCGCGGCCTCCAGGGCGTGGCCGCGAGGAATCACGAGGGCGTAGGTCCAGTCGTCGCGATGGTCGACGAGCCCGCCGCCGCTGGGGCGGCGAACGAGCTCCGGGTTGTCCGCGTCGGCGGGAAGGTTGGCGCGGACCCAGGCGATCTTTTGCGAGTAGCCGAAGCTGAAGGCGGGGCGGTGCCAACCGTAGGCGCGGAAGCGGGCGCGCGTCTTGTCCGGGTAGCGTTTCAGCAGGAGAAAATCGGCCGCCATGTTGGCGGCGGCGGAGTCGCTGCGGGTGGGAAGAACGTCGAGCATGAGGCGGAAGGCGGAGAGCGGAGACCTGAAACCTGAATCAGCCGGACACCGAGGTTTTAACCACGGATCGCACGGATGAACACGGATGGAAGTGATCGCTCATGGGTTTGTATCCGTGAAAATCCGTGAGATCCGTGGTCAAAGGAATCCGCGCCACCCCGCGCCACTTGTTCGCCGGCGGCGAATCCGCGGTTAGTCGTTTTGTGGTTCGCTCACGCGAGGGCGAGAAACCACGGACGCACGGGGGGCGGGACGACGAGCTGGTCTAGCTGGGCGTCGAAGGTCTCGAGCGGAGTCTTCAGCGCGCCGGCCAGGGGCTTGCAGTCGAGCGCGAGGTTGGCGGGGCGGCGCGCGGTGGAGGGATCGTCGGCGCGGCCGGCCTCGGCGATGGGCGCGACGGAGGCGGGGAGCTTGAAGTGCGCGCGGATGCGCTTCGCGAGCTCGACGCGCGAAAGCGGCTCGGCGCCGGCCCAGTGGAAAACGCCGCGGAAGTCGTGGCGTTCGCAGAGCTCGCACATCGCCTCGGC
>CAMLQS010000222.1 GCA_946482165.1 uncultured Verrucomicrobiota bacterium
CCCACGGTTGGCACGGGGGCCCCTCGCCTGCTATGGTTGGCTCGTGGGTTCACTTCACCGGACCGGAACGACCGGCAGGGAGTGGAGGGAGGAAGCAGACGGCGTGTCAGACGCGGTTCGTCGCGGCTGGCGCGACGTGTGCCGCCGAGTCCGCGAGGATCGGCCGCGTTAACGCGCGGAGGGCGCTCCAGGCGGCGGTATTCAATCAACAACGCCCCCCCTCAGCCCAGCCACTCATGATTGGTTCATGGGTTCACTCGGCAACACTCTAAAGCAAATCCTAAAAGGAAGATTTTCATCCTCATTCTTTAAAGCCAGCACCAGCAACATGCCCGACATCTTCCACACATAGCCTTTAACAAGGTCGTCATGCATCCAGCCACACTCAACCTCCTCGGAATATGAGGGTATCACACCAGCAGCAAGTTCACCCATTATCACAATGTAACGAGCGGTCATCGCATCCCATCCGTCAGGCCCAATCTCATCATAATCAAAAAACTCAACCACCAGATTAGATTCAGCCGATCTAATAAATTCATCATCGAAGTAAAAACTGATATTCACTCCGTCGATTAACTCATAAGTTCGCCTTCCGCCCCCGCCCTCCTGCAAGGGAAACTCACTCTTTAGCGACCACAAGTGCCGCTTGGCCAGAAGGACGTCATCACCGCACGCCCACGTCCAATCAATGGACATAAGGAGCTCAAAAACCTCCCGTAATTTTTCAATTTTATTAAACCCGCTCATTTTGACATCCCCGCTCCATCAACTTCCCAAATCTTGATTCGTCCATCTCTAAATTCGGCTGGAAAATGCCGACTTAACAAGTCCTCGAAATAAGCCCGGCCTTGGGAATTGGATACGGCATAATTCAGCATCTTAAATCCTCCCTCCGACTGCAACTGAAGAAGCCGCCTAGCTTGATCCACGACCTTGGCATCGATCTCGGGCGTGTGGAATTCATTACTTGGATTATACGGACTCGAATCCCACTGCCTCGGATTACCCGTCCACTTGGCCTCGACGAGAATATTCCCACTACGGCCGTCAACGCGGACGATAGAGCCATCTGACAGCTTCCACACTTCTTCATAATCCATTCCAGTGACATGCTTATCATACATAGTCGAGGGCCGCTGAGGCGCGCCCTTTCGCCGATTGCTCAAATAGTTAGCAATCGGATCTCCCTCTACGCTCTTAACGATCTCCAGTTTACAATCGTTCGCGTTATGAACGAGGACGCCGGTTGTTCCGACGAAGTAGTTATGGTGGTCTGAGACCTCCAGGTTGTAGACCGGGGTGTCGTCGACGTAGGTGCGGACGCTGGCGACGCGGACCCGGCCCTCGCCGGCGAGCGTCTTGACCGTTTCGCCGGAAGCCAGGGCGCCGGCGTGGATCCAGCCGTCGCGAGTTACTGAATACACCGGGTGCTCGGTGGTGACGCGCAAGGCCTCCGTCTCGCCTTCGAAACGCAGCTCCACCTTCGGGATCGGGCCGTCGCGGCGCGAGGTCGCCACGACCACCGGGCCGTCGGCAAACGCTCCGGGCTCGCGGGTCGCGAGCACCTCGACCTTGGCGACTTCGCCCGTGAAGTCGTAGTCCTCGAGGTAACGCACCTGGCCGACCGCGCTCCGCGGTTCGCCAAACTCGGGGAACCACTCGGGCGGCACCCACGTGACCAGCTCCATCGCCTGCCTGGCGGTGTCGGCCTGCGCGAAGGTCACCTTCACCCGCATGGTCCGCCGCGCGTCGGCGGCGCGGCTTTCGGGCGTCTGCGCGTCGGCGTGCTCGGCCGAGGTCCGCATCGGCGCGCCCAAGGCCACGTCCTCGATCGGCGTCGCCCCGGCCGCCGTCCAGATCAAGGTCCCGGCCACAAAGCATCCCGTGTTGCGCCTCAGGTAGCGCACCACGCTCGAATCGGGCAGCAGGTTGTCGAGCGTGTCGACCGCCCCGACCACCAGCTTGCTGCAACGGATCGCCTTCAGCGCTCCGCTCGCTCCCAGCGTGGCCACCGACATCACGATCTCGAACGCCGCTCCTCCGACGAGCCGCCCTATGCTTCCGCACACTTCCTCGTAACTTACTCCCCGCGCGTCGCTCTTCCCCAGCGCCGCCGCCACCGCGTTGTGCAGATCCGGACTGAAGGCCTGCAACGCATCCAGCGCCGTCGCGTCGTAGAGGAACACGCCCAGCTTCAGCAGCCCGTCCGTGATCGCCTGCACCGCCGTCAGCAGCTTCGGCGCGTCCGCGAAGGTGTTGTAGATCCCCCAGGGCGTCACCGGCGCGTATTTGAAGAACATCTTCGCGCTGCTCAGGAGCATCCCGAATCCCGACTTGATCGCATCGGCCCCGGAGCTCACGAAGCCCGCCAGCACCCCGGCGCTTATGTTGCACATGCACCCGGCTATCTCGGCCATGAACTCGCCCGCCACGCCGCTCGACTCCGCGCGCAGCCGCGAAGTCATGCTTGAGCAGAGGTTCGTCAGTTGAAGGGGCGGCAGGCTCGCGAAGAACTGCGCGGGGTTGCCGACCGCCGTCTCGCCCTCGTTGACCACGTCGAGCAGGTTGGCGAGGTGCTCGCTGCTTCCGGTGCGATGAGCCAGCCGGAAGTAGAACATCATCAGATCCGTGTAGCTGTTCAGCGTCTGGCTGAAGGCCGTGAAATACGTCAGCATCGCGAAGCCGCCCATGGGGAAGTGGCCGCTCGGATCGCGATAGTTCACGGGGTCGGCGAACGCATAGGTGTAGAGGTGCAGCGTGCGCGGGTCCTCGCCGTAGCCGGTGAAGCTGTCGCGGGTGTGGAAACGCCCCGTCTCGGGGTTCATGTAGCGCGCCCTCAGGTAATACAGGCCGAGTTCGGAATCGTATTCCTCGCCGGCGTAGAAGCGGGTGTTGGGCGTGCGCGCGCCGACGCGCGCGAGCACGTTGCCGAAGGCGTCGTAGGCGTAGCCGTCCGTCACCGCGCCCGCGGCGTCGGTGAGGTGGCGCACGCTGCTTTGCCCGTCGTGGTGATAGTAGTGAGTGGTCCACTGCTCGGCGCCTGCTTCGCCGAGCCACTGCGACTGGCTGATCGTCGCGAGGCCGTGAACATAGACGCGGTTCGGCACCCAGCCGGCGGTGGTCCACACACGCTCTTCCGCAACCTGCGGCAGCCCGCCGATCGCCTGGGTGTCGACAAGGAACGCGAGGTCGCTGCCGGCCGCGCCGAAGGGCGCCGCGACCGTCCTGCGCACGCGGTCCCCGTCGGCGCTGTAGCGGTAGTCCACCGTGCTTCCGTCGGTGCGCACGCGGCGGATCAGGCGGTCCTCGAAGTCGTAGATGTCCTGCGTGGCCGCGAGCGGCGCCAGGGAGGTCAGCGGATCTCGCGCTCGGGTCGCCGGCCCGGGCACGCGCGTGTTGCCGTTGGAATCATAGACGTCGCCCACCAGTCCGTCGTTCGCCGTGTAGTTGAACGACTGCGCGGGCAGGGCGCCGAGGTCGCCGGTGCGTTGGAGTCGATTGCCCACCGCGTCGTATGCATAATCGGTGGAGCCGCTGGCCCCGAAGGGGTCGGCCGCGACCACTTCTTTGATGAGGCGCGCCTGCGTGTCGTAGTGGTAGGCCACGGTGCGACCGGAGGCCTCAGCGATGGCGGTGCGGCGGCCGGACGCGTCGGTCGTGAAGGTCTGGCCAAGGATGCCAGTGTTGCCGGGGCCGCCTATGCCAAGGACGCGGAGGCGGTTCCGGGCGTCGTATTCGAAGGTGTGAAGCGTGCCGTTGGCGTAGCCGAGCGTGGCGACGTTGCCGGCCGCGTCGTAGGTGTAGCGGTGCTCGGCGGGAGCGGCGGCGTTTCCGGCGTCGCTGACGGTCTCGAGGCGGTCGAGGTCGTCGTAGCCGTAGTCGACGTCAAAACCCAAGGCGGGCGCGTCGGAGGCGGCGCCCACGAGATTGCCGGAGACATCGTAATCGTAGACGAGCGAGCCGTAGGGGGTGGACTTGCCGGAGAGGCGACCGCCCAGATCGTAGGTGAAGGTCTCGCGGTGAAGCGCGGCGGCGCCGAAACCGGCGGCGGGATAGGTGGAGGCGGACACGCGGCGGCCAACGGCGTCGTATTCGAACTCGATGCTGGCCGGCGCGTGGGCCAGGGCGAGGGAGGGATGGCTCGGATCGGCCACGCGACGCGAAAGGCGGTCGCCTGCGTCGTAGTGGAAGGTCGTTACGTGGCCGTTGCCGTCGGTGCGGGACACGAGGTTGCCGACGAGGTCGTAGGCGTAGCGCTCGGTTTGGCCCTCGGGCTGGGTTTTCTGAACGAGGCGGCCGAGCGTGTCGTAGGTATAGGTGGTGATGGAGCCGCGGGCATCGCGCTGGGAAGTCCGCAGTCCGCGCGTGTCGTAGGTGTAGGTGGTCGACGCGATGGAGGAATGGTTGGACGGGAGGCTTAGGCCGGCGTCCGAGGCGGCGGTGGCCTGGTCGAGGTAGCGACGCACCTCGATCAGACGGCCCATCGTGTCGTAACGGTTGCGGGTGATGCGGCCGCTCTCGTCGGTGGAGGCGGTCAGGCGACCGAGCGCGTCGTAGGCGGACTGCTGGCGGGCTCCGCCGGGGTGGACCACGGCGGTGAGCCGGTTGATGGCGTCGTATTCGTAGGTGGTGCGACGGCCAAGGGCGTCGACGAGCGCGGTGCGGTTGCCGACGAGGTCATACTGGTGGCGGGTGACGTTTCCGAGTGCGTCGGTCGTGGAGACGAGCCGCTTGAGACTGTCGTAGGCGAAGGCGGTCTGTCCGCCGCGGGGATCGGTCAGGCTGATCTGGAGCCCGGCGGCGTTGTGGCGGGTCTGCTCGATGGCGCCGTCCGGCCGCGTGGTGCGGAAGCGGAAGTTGTTGGCGTCGTATTCATAGGAGGTGATGCGGCCGAGGGCGTCGGTCTCCGAGCGGAGGTTGCCGGCGGCGTCATAGGTGTAGCGGGTGATGTTCCCAAGGGCGTCGGTCTGCTTCACGCGGCGGCCCAGGGTGTCGTATTCCGAGACGGTGGCGTGGCCGTTGGCGTCGGTCTGGGAGAGGAGGTTGCCGCCGAGGTCGTAAACGTAGGTCGTCTCGACGATGCGGGCCGGATCGGTGGTGATCGGCAGACCGGCGGACGTGTAGTCGAGGTAGCGACGCTGACGGACGAGGCGGTTGAGGGCGTCGTAGGCGTAGTCGGTGACGCGGCCCTGCTGGTCGGTCGAGCGGGTCAGGTTGCCCGCGGCGTCGTGTTGCTGGCGGGTGACGGTGCCGTCCGGGTGCAGGATCGATTCCAGACGCTGGCGAAGACCGTAGGTGAAACGAGTGACACGGCCGAGGGCGTCGGTCTCGGATACCTTGTTGCCCAGCTCGTCGTATGCGGTGGCCTGGGTGTTGCCGAGGGCGTCGCGCACGGTGGCGCGCCGGCCCGCGCAGCCGCAACTGGCGTCGTAGGTGAACTCGGTGCGACGGCCGGCGGCGTCAACGGTGAAGATCAGTTGCCCGATGGCGTCGTAGGCGCTGGAGGCGACGGTGTTGTCGGAAGGGTCGAGGTCGACGCCCGCGGAGGAAACCGCGCCGACGAAGCGGGTCTCGACGATGCGGTTCATGGCGTCGAAGACGACGGTGCTGGCACGGCCGAGGCGGTCCACGGTGCCGGTGCGGTTGCCCGCGGCGTCGTAGCCCATGCGCTCCACGGTGCCATCCGGGAAGGTGGTCGAGGTCGCGAGGCCTCGCGGGTCGTAGGTGTGAACGGTCGCCCGGCCCAAGGGATCGAGGCGGCGGACGACGCGGCCTAGCAGGTCGTATTCGGTGCGCTCGTCGCTGCCGTCCGGATACGTGACGCGGGTGACACGGCCGACGGCGTCGCGGGTGTAGGTGGCGGTGTGGCCGAGCTGCGTGGCGGCCGTTTGCTGGCGCCCCATCGCGTCGAATGTCGCGCGCAGCGCGCCGCCATCGGGAAGCTCGGTGCTCGTGAGGTTGCCTTGGGCGTCGTAAGTGTAGCTGGTGACCTGCCCCCGCTCGTCGGTGTGGGTGGCGATACGGCCTGCGGAGTTATAGGTTTGGGACACGCTCGCGCCGTCGGAGAAGACCTGGCGGAGCATGCGACCCTGCGCGTCGTGGTCGAAGTAGGCGACCAGTTCGGTGGTGGTGCCGTCGACGTTGGTGCGCGTGGTGGTCTGGGCGACCTTCACGCCTATGCCCCGGCGGTCGGGCTGGCCGTCATTGTTCTCGTCAAGGTCGACATCGTAAACGGTCTGCACCTCGCTGGCGGCGGTCCCGTCGGGGCGCACCTTGCGCTCGACGGTGGGCAGGCCCCGGTCGTTGTAGACCCACTCGGTGGCGTTGCCCAAGGCGTCGGTGCGGCGGGTGCGGTTGCCATCCGTGTCGTAGGCGTAGGTCGTGGTGTGGCCGAGCGGGTCGCGTTCGGTAAGAACGTTGCCCCGCTCATCGTAGGTGTAGCGGGTCTCGCGGCCGAGCGGATCGGTCTTGCGGGTGACGAAGGCGGGATGCAGCGGATCCTCGTAGGCGAAGCGTGTCTCGAAGCCGGCGGGCGTGGTCGGCGAGATGCCGACCACCTGCCGGGTGATGGCGCCGGAGGTCGGGTGGTATTCCACGCGCTTGGTCACGCCAAGGGCGTCGGTCACGGATGTTTCTTTGTCGGGATAGAGGGGATCTTCGTAACGAAGAATCGTGACGGCCCCGAGCGGATCGACACGCCGCACGACGTTCCCACGGAGATCGTATTCGATGGTGGAGCTGTGGCCCAAGCGGTCCGTGACGGTCTGGGTGCGGCCCGCCGAATCGTAGCTGTAACGGGTGCTGTTGCCATTGGCATCGACGGCGCGCGAGAGGCGGCCGGAATCGTCGTATTCGTTGCGCGCGACCGAGACGCCGGCGCCGTCGACAATTTCGTTCAGGCGGTGGGCGTGCGGCGCGGAATGGTAGGTGAAACGTTGGACGTCGCCGACGCGGTCGGTCACTTGCACGAGATCGCCCGCGGCGTCGTAGGCGTAGCGGATCACGTTGCCCGCGGGGTCTTGGATCGTGGTGATCCGGCCGGCGGAATCGCGGCCGAAAGCGATGCTCATGCCTTCGGAGTGGACGTAGCCGCCCGAGCCGATGGTCAAAGTGTGGCCGGCGCGAGTGGCGACGCGAAGCAAGCCTTGATGCTCGTCGATGTCGTAGACGGTGCCATCATGGGTGGTCAGGCGGAACCGGGACGGATTGAAGTCGCTGAAATCGTCGGGGTTCCAAAGGGTGATTTCGCCGAGGGGGGCCGAGAGAAGCGCCTCGTTTTCGCCAAGAACGTCGAGATCCGCCTCGGTCCCCGGGAAGGGAAGGAAGAGGATTTCGACGGGAGTGCCGCCGCCCGCCGAGGAGAAGCAGGATTGGCCGGTGTTTTTATTCACCGCGACCGCGAGGAAGCTGTAGGACTCGCTGGGCGACACCGCGATCGTCACGATGTGCTCGACGAGCGGTTCGAGGCGCAGCGGGCACATCAGCTGGCCTAGGTCGACCATCTCCCAGCCATCGGCGAGGGAACGGGATTTCGTGACGGTCACATCGCCCGTGGCCAGGGACCAGCCGTGGCCGAAATCGCCGATCACCGAGGCGCGCCGGCTGTCATAGGTGCGGACCACCCGCACGGGAACTCCCATGACCGGGATGTTCAAGTCCTCGAACTTGAGCTGGAGGTGGCAGATCTTCAGGTTGCCCTCGACCAGGATGGCGACGGGCTCGGTCGTGAGCACGCTGCCGGTCGAATCAGTCGCGCGGAGGCGCAACTCGTAGATGCCGTTGACGAGCTGCGTGGGATCGAAGATGCTGAGATCGCCGGGGACGGCGGCGGTGGTATCGGTGGCGGGGATACCGACGACGAGGTTGCCTCCGGAAACGCGGGTCCAAGACGCGGCGGGGCTGCCCGCGGCGGCTTTCAAGCGGTGCTCCAGGGTCCAATTTGTCAGGGCGGCGCCGCTGACCAAGCCGGTGACGGCGGTGGGGCCCGAGATATGCGCGCCCTCGGCCGGGGAGATGATCTCAGCGTCAAATACTCCGCTGTTCTGCACCAGCGTAACCGAGACGGGCGCGGAGACCGCGACGGTGCCGTCGGCGTCGGTCGCCCTTGCGGTGAAGGTGTAAGCGCCGGCGGGGAGGCCGTTCGTCACTTGCCAGAAATACGTGGTGGCATCGCCGACGGCGGGCGCCGTTTGCTGGCCCAGCTTTGTCTCGCCGGAGAAGAATTCCACCAAAGCAATGGACTGCACCGGAGAGGTGACTCGCGCAGCGATTTCGAATGGCGCCGACGCCAGGAGCACGCCGCCAGAGACGGGTTGATAGATCTCAACCGATGGAGGGACGGCTTGAGCGGTGATATTGACCGCGGCGGAGACACGCGACGCACCGTCAGTGGCGATGGCATTCGCCGTGAGCGCGTGGACGCCCGGCGCAAGACCGGCGGAAACG
>CAMLQS010000223.1 GCA_946482165.1 uncultured Verrucomicrobiota bacterium
TCCCTCCAGGGCGGCGTGCTCCTCCAGAGCCCGCTCCTCGGCGCCGACGGCCGCGTCTATGCCGTCGCCCAGGGGCCCATCGCCGTGGGCGGCTTCATCGGCGGCTCGGGCGGAGCGGGCGGCGCGACCGTGCAGAAAAACCATCCCACCGTCGGCATCATCAGCAACGGGGCCATCGTCGAGCGCGAGATTCCGGCCTCCTTCGTGCGCGACGGACGCCTCGTCTACACGCTGCTCGAGCCGGACTTCACCTCCGCCTCGCGCCTGGCCGAGGCCATCAACGCCGTGCTGCCCGACGCCGGGGCCCGCGCCCGCGACGCCGCCTCGGTCGACCTCGTCCTTCCCCCCTCCTACGTCGGCCACGAGGTGCGTTTCCTCGCCGATGTCGGCGCCATCGCGGTCACCCCGGACGCCGCCGCCCGCGTCGTGATCAACGAGCGCACCGGCACGATCGTCGCCACCGCCCCCGTCGGCCTCTCCCAGGTGGCGATCAGCCACGGTTCGCTCACCATCACCATCGCCCAGACGCTCACCGCCTCGCAGCCCGCCCCCTTCGCCCGCGCCGGAGCCACCGCGGTTCTGCCGTCCACCGAGACCAATGTGACCGAGACCAAGGGAAGTTTTCTCGTCGTTCCCGAGGTCTCCTCCGTCGAACGCCTCGCCTCGGCCCTCAACGCCCTCGGCGTCACCACGCGCGAGATGATGGCCATTTTCCAAACCCTCAAGTCCGCCGGCGCCCTCCAGGCCGAGCTCGTCATCAACTGACATGATCGCCCCCGTCTCCTCCCTCGCGTCGGCCTCCGTGCCGCTCGATCTCGCCGTGTCGGCGAAATCTTCCGCCGCCGCCGGCAAGCCTTCCGCGGCCGACGTCCAGAAGGCCGCGCGCCAGTTCGAGGCCATCATGGTCCGCCAGCTCCTCGCGCCGTCCATCGAGCCCATGATGAGCGGCGGCTCGCTCGGCGCGGCCGGGCCGGCCGCAGGGCAGGGAGGGGGAGTCTACGGCTACCTTCTGACCGACACGCTCGCCACCTCCATCGCCGAGGGCGGCGGCCTCGGCCTCGCCTCCGTCATCTCCCGTCAGCTTTCACCCGCCGGTTCCGCCGCCTCCATCGCCGCGGACGATCCCGAATGAACCCCTCTTCCTCCGACCAACTCGCGGCCCTCCTCCGCGCGGAACTCGCCGCCTACGGCGGGCTCCTCGGCCTGTTTGACCGCCAGCAGGCCGCCTTGATGAAACGCGACGCCCAGGCCGTCGCCGAATACGCCCTCGCCATCGAGCGTCTCGCCGTCGAGACCGCCCAATCCCGCGAGGCCCGCGAGCTCCATGTCGCATCCTTCGCGCGCGCCCATCGGCGTCCGGTCACCGACTCGCTCCGTCGCCACCTCGATCTTTTCCCCGCCGACGAGCGCAACCTGCTCGACGCCTTGATCGAGGAGATCAACCGCCTCCTTCAGGTGGTGCGCCGTCGCTCCCGCCAGAACCACTCCATCCTCGTGCGCGCCGTCGAGCTGCGTCGCGAACTTTTCGCCGCGGTCCGCCCCGAAACACGTCCGTTCACCTACGCCCCCGGCGGCCGCCCCCGTTCCTCGTCCGAGCCCGTCTCCACCCTTCACGCGACCGGGTGAAGCCCGAGGCTGAAACCTGAAACCTGAAGCCTGAAACCTGAGACCTGAAGTCCAAGCCCGCCGCCCGCCACCATCGCCCACTCGCCGTCTCCTCTCAGGTCTCAGGTATCCGCCCTCATCCCTCAAAACATGTCCGGCCTCGTCTCCAGTCTCAACCAAGCCGTCCGCTCGCTCCAGGCCCAGTCCCGGGGCGTCGAGGTCGCGGGCCGCAATCTCGCCAACGTCAACAATCCCGACTACGCCCGCCAACGCGTCCTGCTCGCCGAGCGCGGCTCCGTCATCACTCCCCAGGGCGCGCAATCGCTCGGACTGGAGGCCAAGGCCATCCAGCAAATTCGCGACGAGCTGCTCGACCGCCAGGTCGCGCGCGAGATCGGCCGCGGCGCCAGTTTTGAGGCCGAGAGCGAGGCCTACGCCCGCGGCGAGGCCCTCCTTGGCGAGAACATCGACCGCACCCGCTCCGCCGACGAGATCGCCGCCTCCGGCCAGGGGCTCTCCGCCGTGCTCACCGGCTTCTTCAACGCCTTCCAGGCCGTCGCCGCGCGCCCCACCGACCTCGGCGAGCGCCAGAACCTCGTGCAAAGGGCGGACCTCCTCGCCGAGCGTTTCCGCGTCGCCGACGAGCGACTCGGCCAGCTCCAGGAGGACCTCGGCGCGCAGGTCGACATGGATGTCGCCGAAGCCAACGAACTCCTCGCCTCCGTCGCCGAACTCAACGCCCAGATCGGTCGCTTCGAAGTCAACATGCCCGGCTCCGCCGCCGACCTTCGCGACCAACGCCAGGCGGCGGTGGAAAAACTTGCCGGCCTGATCGGCGCCGAGACCCGCGCCAACGCCGCCGCTCCCGGCCAGCTCGACGTTTTTGTCCGCGACGCCTCCGGCGCCCCGGTGGTGCTCGTTGATCGCGCGTCCGTCGCCGCGCCTCTCTCCGTCGACGGCGAGCGCATGCTCGCCGGCTCCGCCGAGTTCGCCCTTTCCGGCGGCTCCGTCCACGGACTGCTGACCGCGCGCGCCGGCGCGATCCAGACCTTGCGAGACCGCATCGACGACTTCGCCGCCCAGCTCGCCACCTCCGTCAACGCCGCCTTCAACCCCGATGGCGCCGGCGCCGATTTCTTCGCCTGGGACTCCTCCGCGCCCGCCGCCGGCCTGCGTCTCGCCCCGGGACTGACCGCCGCGAATTTGCGGACCTCCGCCACAGGCGCGGCCGGCGACAACACCGTGGCTCTTGCCGTGTCCGAGCTGGCGACGAAGAAGTTCTCCACCGCGCAGGGCGACCTGATCGACGGCACTTTCTCTCGGTTTTACGGAAGCGTCGTCAGCGACTTCGGCCGCGCCGTCTCGATTTCCGAAGGGCGTTTTGACGATCAAAAAGCGATCGAGGCTCTCGTGCGCGAACAACGCCAGTCCGTCAGCGGCGTCGCCATGGACGAGGAAATGGCCGACCTCATGAAGCACCAGCGCGCCTTCCAGGCTTCGTCCCGCGTCATCACGATGATCGACGAGCTCCTCAACACCGTCGTCAACGGCCTCATTCGCTGAAGGACGAAGCGTGAGACCTGAAACCTGAGGCCTGAAACCTGAAGCCGGAGACCTGAAACCAAGCTGCGCGCCCGTCCCTTTCAGGTCTCAGGTCTCCTCCCGCATCCCTCCTCATTCCTCCCATGCGCATCTCCACCGGTTCCACCGCCGACGCCGTGCTCGCCCAGCTCCAGCGGCTGGCCGGACGGCAGGCCGATCTTCAGCGCCAGGTCGCCACGGGGCAGCGTGTCGAAAGGCCGGGCGACGATCCCGCCGCTGCCGGCCGCGTCCTCGCCGCCGGCGTCGAGCAAGGTTCGATCGAGCAGTTTTCGCGCAACGCATCGACCGCGCTGGCGTATTCGAAGACCGCATACAGCGGCCTGGAGCAGATGAAAAAGCTTTCCGACCGGGCCGGCGAACTCGCCGTCCTCGGCCAGGGCGTTCTCGACGCCGACGCCCGCCGCGCCTACGCCGCCGAGGTCGACCAGCTCCTCGAGCAGGCCGTCAGCCTCGGCAACACCCGCCACGACGGCGATCACGTCTTCGCCGGCTCCGCCGTCGACACGCGGCCCTTCGAGTTCTCCCGGGGCGCCGACGGGCGGATCGCGTCCGTCTCCTATGCCGGCGACACCGCCCGCGTTGCCGTTCCCGTCGCCGAGAACGCCACCCTGCGGCCCGGCTCCGACCCCGCGATCAACGCCGGCCTCGCCGGATTCATGAACCAGCTCGCCGGCCTGCGCGACGCACTCTCGGCCGGGGACGCGCCCGCCCTCGGCGCGTTGCGCGACGGGCTCGCCGCCTCCGAGGATCTCCTCGTCGGCGGCCTTTCGGAGCAGGGTGCGGTCCAGCTTCGGATCGAGGTTGTGCAGGCCGCGCAAAAGTCCCGCCTCCAGGAACTCGAACGCCAGATATCGACCGACGTGGACGCCGATCTGCCGGAGGTCATCGTGCGCCTCAACCAGGCCGGCCAGGCCTACGAGGCCGCGCTCTCCTCCTCGTCCATGGTCCTGAAGCTCTCCCTCCTCGACTACCTCCGCTGAGCGAGGGCTGAAACCTGAAACCTGAAACCTGAAACCTGAAACCTGAAACCTGAAACCCAAGCCGCGCATTTCGCTACGCTCCTCCCTCTTCAGGTCTCAGGTCTCCGCCCTCATCCCTCACGTCCGCCTTCATCCTTTTCTTCCCCATGAAAGTCCTCGCCGAAACCCCGTCCTCGCCCGCCGTCGCCGCCCCGCCCGCGCCCGAGCTACGTTTCGCCTCCGGCATCGTCGGATTTCCCGACCACCGCCGCGGCGAGATTTTTCAGATCGCCGATCAGCATCCGTTCCAGTGGCTCCGCCTGCACGGTCCCTCGCCCCTGCATTTCGTCGTCATCGACCCCTGCGGCATCATTCCGGACTACGCGCCGGAACTTTTCGACGACGATGCCGCCGCCCTCGGCATCGCCTCCGCCGCCGACGCTCTCATCTTCAATATCGTGACGGTTCGGGACGACCCCTCGCGGGCCACCGTCAACCTCGTCGGCCCGGTCGTGATCAACCGCCACACCGGCGCGGCCCGCCAGGTCGTCGTCGCCAACCACTCCCTCTACAGCGCCCGTCATCCCCTCGTCACGTCCGCGTGATTTTCCCGCCATGCTCGTCCTCACCCGCAAGGTAAACGAAGCCATCGTCATCGGCGACAACATCGAGATTCGCATAACGCGGATCGACGGCGACGTCGTGAAGATCGGCATCCAGGCCCCCCGCGAAATTTCCATCGTGCGCAAAGAAGTGCTCACCGACATCGCCGCGAGCAACCAGGCCGCGGCCGTCGCCGCCCCCCGCATGCCCGCGCTTCCGCGACTTCCCGTCGCCCAGCCCCACACCAAGTCCTGAACCCGCCCCGCTCCCGCGCCCATGTCATCTCTCCCCATCGGCAACGCCTCCCATTCCCTCGCCTCGGGCCTCGCCCGCGCCGACTCGGCCATCGAAACCGTGTCCGCCCGCATATCCTCCGCCCGTCGCATCGACCGCCCGGCGACCGACGCGGCCGGCGTCGGCCAGGTCGCCCGCATCGAGGCCGGGCAGACCCGACTGCGCGCCGCCGAGGTGAACATCCAGAACGGCGTCAGCCAGCTCCAGGCTACCGATGGCCAGCTCTCCACCCTGGGCCGGATCGTCACCCGGCTTTCCGAATTGGCGACCCTTGGCGCCGACGCAACCCGCCCCGACTCGGATCGCTCCCAATACGCGTCCGAGTTCACCCAGCTTCAGGCCCAGCTTCGCCAGATAGTCGGAGGCACGAGCGCCGAAATCGGCGGGCTCTCCGACGTCGAGCGCCCGCTCGGGCGCTTCAATGATCGCGAGCTCTTCGGCCCCGGCCCGGGCGATACGATCGCCATCGGCGTCGAGGCCGGCGAAGCCGTCGCGCTGCCCGTGATCAATCTGCGCCAGGGCGCGCTCGGCTCGCTGCTGCGGCAGGACGCTTCCGGCAACTTCGCCCTGTCGCCGGCCGCGTCCGGCTCTTCCGCTCTTGGCGAGACGCTGGTCGCCGCCCTTTCCCAGCTCGGCGACGCTCGCGCCTCGGTCGGCGCCATCCAGAGCCGGTTGACCTTCGCCGCCGGAGTCGCCGACGTCGCGAGCGCCAATCGCGAGGCCGCTCTCGGCGCTATCCAGGACGCCGACATCGCCGCCGAGACGACGCAGCTCGCCCGCCTCCAGATTCGCTCCGAGGCTCACACCGCGATGCTCGTGCAAGCCCGCGACGTCACCGCCAAACTCCTGCCGCTTCTCGCCCGCGGCTAGCGCCGGCGCGCGTGGCGGCGACTTCGCTCCGAGCATGCTCGGAGGAGCGGTTTTCATTCCTTTATCTTGTTGTTGTCCGGATTCTTACTACTGGTGTTTCGCGTTGGATATGAAAAAGGACACCCTCGCTCAGTCACCATTCGTGTTAGTTGTCAGCGATGTGCATTCGAGGCGGGAGTTTATCCGCACCGCCCTCGACGCCGTGCAGGCGGACCGCTGGATGGGCGCCGATACCGAGAAGGCCTACGAGCTGGTCCGGAGTCGCCGCCCGGCCTTGGTCATCGTTGACAGTGCGCCCGGCGGGGCCGGCGAGGAATTCGTCCGAATGCTGCGATCTCCCGCCAATCCGCGGTATGGCGATCTTCCCGTGCTGAGGGTTTCTGGCGCGGGTCCCGAGAACCTCCCAGGCGCGTTCGACGCCGAATCGGGCGCCGGCTGCGAGGACGCTTGGATGCTCCCGTTGCATCTACCCGCCCTCACCGAGCGAGTGAGGACCTTGCTCGGCGGGGTGTCCGCGGTCGCGCCTTGGCGGGTGCTGCTCGTCTTGCCGGCGGGCGATGAACTCGATGGGCTGCGCGCGAGTTTCGCCGCCTACGACACCGAGCTCGGCCACGCCTCGCGTGAGGAGGAAGTCGAAGCCGCCCTCGCGGGCGGGACTTGGGACACCGTGATCTGGGATCTCGATCTGCCCGGGCTCGACCGGCGGCGGCTTTCGGCCTGCACGGCAAAGGCGACGGATACGACGTTCGTGGCGGTGACGTCCGACGCCGCTCCCTCCGGCTCGGTCGCCTCGCTTCGCGCCGGGGCCGACGCTCATCTGCGCCGGCCTTTCGCGTCCGATTATCTGGTGGGGTTGTCCCATCTGGCGTGGCAGAAGGTGGCCTTGGTCCGCGCCCGGCGGATGTTGGAGAGGCGCACCGTCGAACTGCGCCGTTCGGAGGGGCTCCTGCAAGGGGTGCTCGATTCCTCGGACCAGATTTTCCTCGTGGTGGACGACGCCGGACGGATCGAACTTTTCAACGAGGCCGCCCACCGCCGTCATGCGAGC
The DNA here is from genome assembly GCA_946482165.1 of uncultured Verrucomicrobiota bacterium. The sequence goes on from CAMLQS010000223.1 coordinate 6,982, forward strand.
GTTCTTCGCGCGGCGCCCGCGCGGGGCGTGGCGCTCTCGGATCTGCTGCCGGAGGAATTGCACGAAGCCTTGGCCGACGGTCTGGCCCGCGCGCTCGCCGGCGACGTTTTCCAGCGCGACGCGGACTTCGTCGATCGCGACGGGCGCCGCCGGCGTTTCATCATCCGCTACGCGCCCTTGCGCGCCGACGGCGCTCCCCGGCGGCGGATCTGTTTGAACGCCTACGATATCAGCGACCGCGCGCAGGCGGAGGATCAGCTGAGGCTGCGCAACCACGCGCTCAGCTCGGTTTCGCAAGGCGTGATCATCACGGACGCCGAGCGCCGGATACTCTACGTCAACGCCGGTTTCACTCGCATAACCGGCTACGCTCCGGAGGAGGCCGTCGGTCGCGGCATCCGGTTTTTGCATGGTCCCGACACGCCTTTCGACTTGGCGGACCGCGCTCGCCGCACGCTCGGCGCGGGGCTGGGTTTCGAAACCGAGACGATAAATTACCGCAAGGACGGCACCCCCTTCTGGAACGATCTCACGGTGACCCCGGTCAAAAACGAGCGGGGCGAGATCACCCAGTTTGTCGGCGTGCAGCGGGACGTCACGGAGCGCAGACGCCAGCAGAACGCATTGGCCGCCAGCCAGGCCCGGCTCCGTGCGTTGTTCGACCACTCCAAGGACGCCATTCTTTTCGCCGCCGACGACGGCGCCTTTGTCGACGGAAACCCCGCCGCCCGCGTCCTCCTCGGCTACGGGATCGAGGAGCTCCGCGATCAGCGTTTCGCGAGACTTTTCTCGCCGGAAGACCGTGAAACGGCGGAGGGGGTCTGGCGCGATTTTCTCGCCTCCGGGCGATACTCCGGCGAACTCGGGCTCCGGCGCCACGACGGCACCCCGGTGCGCGTCGAGATCAACGCCGTCGCGCGTATCCAGCCGGGGATACACCTCGCGATCCTGCGCGACGTCACCACGCGCGACGCCCTCCAGTCTCATCTCATGCGCCAGCAGCGGCTGGAAAGCATCGGCCGGCTCGCCAGCGGCGTGGCGCACGACCTCAACAATATTCTCACGCCGATTCTCATGGCCCCGGCCATTCTCCGTCCCCATCTGACCGAGCCGGGGGCGCGCACCTTGCTCGACTCGATCGCGAGCGGCGCCCGCCGCGGCTCCTTCATCGTGCGGCAGCTCATGACCTTCGCCCGGGCGGACGCCGGGGCGAAGGTGCCCCTCGACCTGCGCGACGTGGTCGACGACGTCGGCTCGATCATTCGCGAGACCTTCCGCAAGGAGATATCCCTGGAGTTGGTGCCCCTCGCCGTCGGCGCGCGGTTTCCGCTGCTCGGAGATTCCAGCCAGCTGCGCCAGGCCGTGCTCAACCTCGCGCTGAACGCGGCCGATTCCATGCCGCGCGGCGGACGCCTGATCGTCGC
>CAMLQS010000224.1 GCA_946482165.1 uncultured Verrucomicrobiota bacterium
TCCGACCGCCCGCCTAATGAAAATCAAAGCAAACGACGACCGCATCCTCGGCACCGCCGCGGCCCTCCTGCTCCTTTACCGCGCCCGACTCGCTCGCGGAGACGTCGGCGGTCTGGTGACCGGCTCGTTGGAGGAACTCCGCTCCGATCCCGATGCCTTCAAGGCGGCCTTCCCTCGGCGCGATCTCGCCGCCGCACGCGATCCCGAGGCCCTTGCCGCGCTCCTCCGCAAGGCCGGCCGCCGCGAGCGCTACCAGGAGTTGCTCGCCGCCGTCGACGTCGTGCTCGCACGGATACAGCGCAACAAGATCCAGTTCAGCAGCCTCGTGGAATTGGACAACTATCTCGTCGCGAACCTCCTTCGCTTCGACTGAGCGGGCCGCGCCCGGGTCGGCGCGACGCCGGCCCCGAACCTCGAGCCATCACCCCCGCTTGACCCGAACGAAAACGCGTGAAAGGTAGGCGCGCCTTTCCATGTCGGCCACCGGACAACTTCACGCCAGCCTGACCGCGAGCAACGAGCTCGTGGTCTTTCCCTGCGTGCCCGGGCTGACGACCGAGTGACCACGCCGGGCCTTCGCGCCGCGTGATCCGGTTTCGCCCGGGACAATAGCCTCCGTCGCTTCCCGCCCGCCCGGTCGGCCGGTCGCGTTTTTTCGCGTCTGCGGCCGACGGTCTCCGCCGCGGCCCGCCTTCGCGCGCACCGTCGCGTTCCTGGCACGGCCTTTACTCCGAACATCGATCCCGATCCCCATGATCACCTCACAGAAAACCATCACTTTCAGCACCACCGACCACCTCGCCCTTCAGGCCCGCCTCGCGCGTTCGCTTCCCGGCAACACCCGAAATCGCGACATCTGGGACAGCCTGCGCGAAGAACTGGCCCGCGCCTCGCTCCTTCCCGCCGAAGCCATGCCGCCAAAGATCGTTCGCGTCGGCTCTTCGTTCGCCGTGAGCGACTTGGACAACGGCGAAATCGATCGCTTCACCCTCGTCTGGCCCGAACAGGCCGATGTTGAACGCGGTCGTCTCTCCGTCCTTACGCCCCTCGGCGTCGCGCTCCTCGGCTTCTCCGAAGGCGACGAAATCACATGGCGAATGCCCGGCGGACTCCGGCGTCTGACACTCATCGAGGTGAATCCACCCGAGAACTCCTGACCTGATCCGAAACCTGTAAACCTAACTGAAACCATGAAATCCGATACCAATTCCACCTCCGCCCCCCTCCCCGCCGTCGATCTCGCGCCCTGGATCGCCGCCCGCCCCGTTCCGAGGGAACACGGCGTCGATGGCGAGATTGCCGTGCTCGGCCCGTGCGCGGAGCACGTTTGCGCGGCCGTCCCTCGCCTCCGATCCCTTTACGTTGTCACGGGAGCGCTTACCGTGACCGTCGGCCGGACCAACCACATTCTGGCCGCCGATTCAGTCCTTACCCTGCCGCCCGACCGTGCCGCGACCCTTCGGAACCACACCGACGGTCCCGCCAAGGTCCTGTCGCTTTGCCTGCCGGAGGCGACCGCCGTCGGCGTCTAGCGAGATGACGCCGGTCGAGTGGCGGAAACTCCGGCTCTGCATTCGTTCCCGTCCATGACCCAGACCCACCATCCGGCTGAACGCCGCTTCGTCGTCACTCAGGTAGATGGCGAGGCGTTTCTCACCTACGACGCCGATCAAGGCTCGGCCACGGTAACCCACACCTTCGTCCCGCCCGCGTGGCGCGGGCGCGGCGTGGCCGAGCAACTCGTCCGCGCCTTCCTAGACTGGGCGCGACGCGAGGGCCGTCGGGTCGAAAGCCATTGCAGCTACGCAACCGCCTTCCTCGCTCGCCACCCCGAACTGCGTCCGCCCGCCAAGGCGTAAGCCCGCTCCACGCCTCCGCCGGCGGCGCGCGTCAGCCGTTTCCGGAGCCCTTGGCCCAGGGCCGGGTCATCGCCTCCGGATCGAGGGCCGCGTCGAGCTCGGATTCCGTCATCAAGCCGCGCGCCAGCGCCACCTCCCGAAGCGTCTTTCCCGTCGCGTGGGCTTCCTTCGCGATCGACGCGGCCGTGTCGTATCCGAGTTTCGGATTCAACGCCGTCGCCAGCATGAGCGAACGGTCCACCAGTTCCCTGCATCGCGCCCGGTCGGCCTCGATTCCGGCCACGCACGCGTCGGCAAACCGCCGCGCACCCGCCGCCAGCACGCGAATGCATTCATGCAGGGCGTGCGCGATCAGCGGCAGCGTCGCGTTGAGCTCTAGGTGCCCCGCGTTGCCGCAGGCGACGACCATCGACGCATGGCCCTGCGCATAGATGCATGCCTGCGCGAGCATTTCGCTCATCACCGGATTCACCTTCCCCGGCATGATCGAGGAGCCCGGCTGCGTCGCCGGCAAACGCAGCTCGCCCAGCCCCGCGCGCGGCCCGGAGCCGAGCAGGCGGATGTCGTTGGCGATCTTCGCAAGGCTCGCCGCGATGGCCGCCAGCTGCCCCGCCGCCTCCACCGCGTCGTCGCGCGCCGCCTGCGCCTCGAAATGATTCGCCGCCTCGACGAAACCCTGCCCCGTCTCCGCCGACAGTATTCTCGCCACCGCCGCGCCAAAGCGAGGATCGCAATTGATCCCCGTTCCCACCGCCGTCCCGCCAACCGCCAGCTCCCGCAGGACGAACACCGCCCGGTCCACTCGCCCGATCGATTTCGCCACCTGCGCCGCATAGCCGGAGAACTCCTGGCCAAGCGTCAGCGGAGTGGCGTCCATCAGGTGGGTGCGGCCGATTTTGATGATCGTATCATAGGCCCGCGCCTTCTCCCCCAGCCTCGCGCTCAGGTGCTCCAGCGCGGGCCGTAGGCTCCGCGCGAGCGCCAGGACCACGCTCACATGCAGCGCGGTCGGGATAATGTCGTTCGAGGACTGGCCGAGGTTGACGTCGTCGTTGGGATGCGCGGGTCGCCGCGAGCCGATCGGCATCCCCGCCAGCTGGCTCGCGCGGTTCGCGATCACTTCGTTCGCGTTCATGTTCGTCGAGGTGCCCGACCCGGTCTGGAAAACATCCACCGGGAAATGCGGGTCCAGCGTTCCGTCCGCCACTTCGCGCGCCGCGCGCTTGATCCACCCGGCCTTCTCCGGCGCCAGCAATCCGAGTTCCTCGTTCGCCTGCGCGCAGGCCCATTTCACGAGCCCCAGCCCATGGATAAACTCAGCCGGCATCGGCCGTCCGCCGACAGGGAAATTCTCCACCGCCCGCTGCGTCGACGCGCCGTAAAGCGCGTCGTCCGGCACCTGCATCTCCCCCATCGAATCGCGTTCGGTTCTCATCGGACAAGCTGCTCGTCCGCGCCCGCCGCGCAAACTCCCCCTCGCATCAGGGAAGCCCGCCGCTCCACGGCCCGCGGTCTTGCTTCATTCGCGGCCATCCCATTTTTACGCGTTCCAGTGTTTTTCGTGGTCAGCCCCTGCCTGTCTTGGGCACCGTTCGGGCGATGTCGCAGACCTTCGCGCGCTCCGTCTTCTTCTTCACGCTGCTCTTTTTCGCGGCGTTCTTTTTTTGGCCGATCTTCCAGATTCTGCGCGGTGGTTTCGTCGACGCGGATGGCAATTTCACGCTCCGCACCTTCTCCGCGCTTCTCGCCGATCCCCTCTACCGCGGGGGCCTCTTCAACTCGTTCTGGCTCGGACTCGCGACCACCGTCTTCGCCTTCGCCATCGGCCTGCCGCTCGCCTTTCTGAGCGATCGCTTCCAATTCCCCGGCAAAGCCGCCCTGGCCTCCGTCGTGCTGGTGCCGATGATCCTTCCGCCTTTCGTCGGCGCCATCGGCATCAAACAGATCTTCGGGCAATACGGCGCGCTCAACGCCCTGCTCATCCAAATCGGCCTGCGCCCGGAGGGCTGGACCCTTGACTGGTTCGCCATCGCGCCTTTCTGGGGAATCGCGTTCGTCAACGCGCTCACGCTCTACCCGATCATCTATCTCAACTGCGCCGCCGCCCTCGCCAACGTCGATCCCGCCATGGAGGAGGCCGCGCAGAATCTCGGCTGCACCGGCCTGCGCCGCTTCCGCCGGGTCACGCTGCCGCTCATCAAGCCCGGCCTCTTCGCCGGCGGCACCATCGTCTTCATCGCCGGCTTCACCGAACTCGGCGTCCCGCTTGTTTTCGACTACTCGCGCGTCGCCTCCGTCCAGATTTTCTACGGCCTGAAAGACATTGGCGGGAATCCCGCCCCCTACGCGCTCGTCACCCTCCTGCTGCTCAGCACCACCGCTCTCTACGCCTTGGGCAAAGGTCTCTTCGGACGCCAATCCCACGCCATGATGGCCAAGGCGTCCTCTACCGGCGGCGCGCGGCCGCTGCCCCTCGGCCGGGCTTTGCTTTGCACCGCCCTCTTCGGCGGGGTCACTGCTCTCGCGGTGTTGCCCCACCTCGGCGTCGTGCTGACGGCCTTCGCGAGCGATTGGTATGCCTCGATCCTGCCGCAGGGCTTCACGCTGGAGAACTTCGAGCTCGCTCTCGGCCACCCGCTCACGGTCTCGGCCATAGGCAACTCGCTCAAGTTCGCCGCCGCCAGCACTGTCGTGGACATCGTTCTCGGCATCGCGATCGCCTACGTCGTGGTCCGCTCGAAGCTCCCCTATCGCGGCTTGCTCGACGTCCTGGCCATGCTGCCGCTCGCCGTGCCCGGCCTCGTGGTGGCCTTCGGCTACCTCGCCATGAGCCAGGAAGGCCGCGCCTTCGCGTTCCTCAATCCCGTCGAGAACCCGACCGTCCTCCTCATCATCGCCTACTCCGTCCGCCGGCTGCCCTACGTTGTGCGCTCCGCCGTCGCCGGCTTCCAGCAGACGAGCGAAACCCTCGAGGAGGCCGCGCAGAATCTCGGCTGCCCGCCCCTCAAGGCCATGGCGAAAATCACCCTTCCGCTCATCGCGGCCAATCTTATCGCCGGGGGACTGCTCGCCTTCGCCTTCGCCATGCTCGAGGTATCCGACTCGCTGATACTCGCGCAGAAGCAGGCGTTCTACCCGATCACCAAGGCCATCCTCGAACTCTTCCAGCTACTCGGCGACGGCCAGTTCATCGCCAGCGCCCTGGGCGTATGGGCCATGGCCTTCCTCGGCATCTGCATCGTCGGCCTGAGCATCGTCCTCGGCAAAAAACTCGGCGCCATCTTCCGGGTTTAGTGGGAAGACGAAACAAGCCCCGGCCATCTTCGGCCGGGGCTTGGGCGCCCTCCTCGGTCAACCGGGATGGATCACTTTCCGCAGTGAGCTTTGCATCCCGGCACCTTCTCCAGATCGCACTTTACCATCCGCGTGAAGCGCCCGTGGGTGACAGGCATGACCTTGCAGGCGTCCTTTTCCGCCTTCACCGCCGGCTTTTCCACGGCAGTCGGAGGAACGGTGGAACGCGATTTCCAATACTGCAGGCCGGGGCCGGCGAAGGAAGCGGACGCAAAAACGACCGCGGCGAGCGAAACCAGGGACAAACGTAGAGCTTTCATGGCAGGGTTCTCCTTTTAGTTTTTCAGCTAGGCCCGCGCGGTGTGCGCGAGCGTCTCTGCCAATTGATACGCGCCCGGAGACGGACTCCCCCGGCGCTCCATGTCTTTCTTTCGCGTATTAAGGAGGAAAGCACATGCCATTAGCCGTCCTGAACACGCTCCCGCCAAGACCGCGGCGCGGCAAGGGGGCGCGTGGAAATGCTCACTCCTTCGCGCCCAGCTTCTCGGCGAAAAACGCCAGCGTGCGCTCCCACGAAAGCTTCGCCGCCGCGTCGTCGTAGCGCGGCGTCGTGTCGTTGTGGAAGCCGTGGTTCACGCCGGGATAGATGTGCGCCTCATACGAGACGCCCGCCTCCTTCAGCGCCGCCTCGAAGGTCGGCCAGCCGGCGTTCACCCGCGTGTCCAGCTCGGCGTAGTGGATGAGCAGCGCGCCCTTGATTTTCTTCACCTCCTCCGCCGGCGGCTGCCCGCCGTAGTAGGGCACGGCCGCCTTGATCAGCTCCGGCAAACGCCACGCCAGCGTGTTGCTCACGTAGCCGCCGAAGCAAAAACCCACCACGCCGACCGAGCCGCTAGATTCCTCGTGCGCCTGCAGAAATTTCGCCGCCGCCGCGAAGTCCTCCACGATCTTGTCGCGCGTCAGCTTCTGCTGCATCGCCCGCCCCTCCTCGTCCGTCCCCGGGTAACCACCGAGCGAATACAGCGCGTCGGGAGCGAAGGCCGTGTAGCCGGCCAGCGCCACGCGCCGCGCCACATCCTCGACGTAGGGATTCAAACCTCGGTTCTCATGAACCACCAGCACCGCCGGGCGTTTCGTCGCCGGCCCCGCCGGCCTCGCGAGCAAACCGCGTCCTTCGCCATGGCCCTCGGGCGAGGGAAACTTCACATACTCCGACGACACGCGGGCGTCGTCCTTCGGCACCTGCGCCGCCAGCGCGTAGCTCGGACTCAGCAAATCCAGAAGCGCCGCCGCCGTGAGGCTTCCCACCGCAAACTTCGCGGCGCGCTCCAGAAAGGTCCGCCGGTCGATCTGTCCGTGGGCGTAGTAGTCGTAGAGGTCGATCAACTCTTGGTCGAAATCTCGCGCGGTCGGGCGCGGGTTGCCGGGATTCGGGGTGTTCATGATTTGGGATAGGAAGCGGAAAGCTCTGGAGACGGCCGCCGAACGCAACCGGTTGCCGGCGTTTGCCCGCCCTTGCGCCTTGAATGGCGCCTCGTGAACTTCACGCCATGCCTTCCACCGCCCGGATCGAGCCCGTGCCCCAGCCCAAGGTCGCCCGACTGCTCAACCACGGCCCGACCGTGCTGATCACCGCCGCCCACGCCGGTCGCTCCAACGTCATGGCCGCCGCCTGGACCATGCCCCTCGACTACGATCCGCCCAAGGTCCTCGCCGTCATCGCCGCCGACACCTTTACCCGCGAACTGATCGACGCCTCCGGCGAATTCGCGCTCAACGTGCCTCCCGTCTCCCTCGCCGCCGCCACCGAGGGCGTCGGACGCGAATCCGGCCGCGCGCATCCCGACAAGTTCGCCCGCCACGGCCTCGCCACGTTTCCCGCGCAAAAGATCGCCGCGCCGCTCGTGGCCGGCTGCGTCGCCTGGCTCGAATGCCGCGTCCTGCGCGACGACCGCTACACCCGCAACGAACGCGACCACGACCTGTTCATCGCCGAGGTTCTCGCCGCCCAGGCCGACACCCGCGTCTTCTCCGGCGGCCGCTGGCACTTTGAGACAGCGCCCGACGAACTGCGCACGATCCACCACGTCGCCGGCGGCCATTTCTACGCCATCGGCGCCCCCGTCAAAGTATCCTGATCCATCGACCACGGATCTCTCGGATCAACACGGATAAAAGACGCTGGTCCGTCGCCTTGTTCCTATCCGTGATAATCCGTGCCATCCGTGGTCAACCCTTCTGAACAATTCGCGCTTATCCGCTCCATCCGCGGTTAAATAGAAGCTCTCTTCTCGATGCTCCTCCTGCTCCTCGTCTCGCTGCTCTGGGCATTCTCGCCCGGCCTCATCAAGCACTTCCTCGGCGACCTGCCTTCCCCCGCGATCGCCACCATGCGGCTAGGCCTGACCGTCCTCGTCTTCGCTCCCTTCCTACGCTTTCGCCTCTTTGCGCCCGCCACCGCCGGCTGGCTCGCGGGCATCGGCGCGATCCAGTTCGGCCTGATGTATCTGCTCTACCTCCAGGCCTTCAAACACCTCCAAGGCCACGAAGTCTACCTCTTCACCATCCTCACCCCGCTCTACGTCGTCCTGCTCGACTCCGCCATCGCCAACAAACTCGCCCCGCGTCACGCCGCCGCGGCCGTGCTCTCGGTCGTCGGCGCCGCGCTCATCATCCCGCGCGGCGTCGGCACCGCCGACGTCATGATCGGATTTCTCTTCGTCCAAGGGGCCAACCTCTGCTTCGCCGCCGGTCAGGTCGCCTACAAGCGCACCCGGCCCGCTCTCGCGGAGAAAGCCTCCGACGCCCATATCTTTGCCTGGCTCGCCCTTGGCGGCTTCGTGGCCACCACGCTGGTCGCCGCCCCGATCACGAAGTGGACCGCCTTCGCCCCGAGCCCGACGCAGTGGCTCGTCATCGCCTTCCTCGGCCTCGTCGCCAGCGGAGGCGGGTTCTTCCTCTGGAACCGCGGCCTCGCGCAGGTCAACGCCGGCACGCTCGCCGCGCTCAACAACGCCAAAATCCCCCTCGGTGTCGCCGTTTCCCTCCTCGTTTTCAAGGAGCCCACCCATCTTCCCTACCTGCTCGGCAGCCTCGCCTTGCTTGCCGCCGCCGTGTGGATCGCGGAGACGGGCAAGCCGAAGTCGACGGAGCCCTGAGCCTAGAAACGGCAGTCGGATCGGGTCGTCTCGCACAAGCTGTTGGCCGCCTGCCGCCCG
>CAMLQS010000225.1 GCA_946482165.1 uncultured Verrucomicrobiota bacterium
CTGGCCGCGCGCGATCGCGTCGAGGTCGGCGGCGGCGATCATGCCGTCATGGGAATCCCAATACTCGCGCACATACTCGGCCGACCACGGCGCGCCGAAACGCGCCGCCAGCCGCTCGGCGAGAGTGGATTTGCCCGTGGACTCGGCGCCGAAAAACACGACGCGCAGCGGCGCCCGGCCGGCCGCGCTCATGCGACGGGCTCCTTTGCCGGCGGCTCTTCCACGAAGGCCGCTGGCTTGCGCAGGGCCTTGGCCCATTCCACCCAGCCCATCAGGCCAAGCACGAGAAAGATGCCGTAGAGGAAGGCCGTGAATGCGCCCACGCCGCTCCAGTAGGTGTAGATCGCGACCGCGTTGACCGCCGTCCACACGGGCCAGTTCTCCACTCGCTTTCGCACCTGCCAGATTTGTCCGAGAAAACTGAAGCTCGCGATGAAGGTGTCCCGGAAAGGCATGCCTGCGTCGGTGTGGTTTTGTTGCCACCAGCCCCAGAGCAGCCAGAGCGCGGTCGCGGCCGCCACTCCCACCGCGCGCGCCAGCCACGACAATCTCGTGACCGGCAGCTCCGGCGCCGAGCCCCTGTGCTTCGTCCAGTGCCACCAGCCGTAGCACAGGCAGGCGAAGAAAAAGGCCTGCAGCTTCGCGTCGGCGTAGAACTTGGACTGCCAGAAGAGCACGCCTTGCACTGACACCGCCGCGAGACCGACGGGAAAGGCCAGCAAGCTGCGCCGGGTCATCAGCCACACGCCGGCGACGCCGAGCACGAGGTTGAACAAATCGAGCGGCCGCGCCTCCGCGAAGCCGAGCCAGATGTTTCGGAGGACCTCGATCACGGGTGCCCCGCCACGTAGGCCTCCAGCGCCTCGCGCGTCACCGTGTGGCGCGCGGCGCAGCGCGGGCACTGGATCGTGATCGCGCCACCTTCGCCGAAGAGCCCCGCGGGGTCGTTTTTCATCACCGGCGCCAGCACCTCGAGCATGCGGTCCTGGTTGCACCCGCAGTGCCAGCGGCAAACGCGCTTCTCCATCTCCGCGACCGTCTCCGCGCCGCCCTCCGCCCCGGGCAGGAGCTTGCGCACCGTGTCGGCGTCGAGCGACGCGAACCAGGCCTGGTCGCAGTCCGGATGTTCGCTCACCAGCGCAAACTCCTCTTCCGCGAGCTGGAAAAAGCGCACCGGCCGCTGCTCGCTGCGCGCGTAAAAGGTCTCCATGCCCGTGATCGGGTCGGAGCCGACGAAAGGCACCACGCTGCGACGCTTGGGCTGACGCCCGCGCACCACATCGGAATAGAAAAGGTTCTCCGGAAGCTCCTTCACGTTCTCGTCGAAAATCCGGCCCGTCACCGCGCCGACCTCGTTGTCGCCGGTGAGGAACAGATTCACCCGCGGCTCCTGGATGTTGATCGTCCACGCCGTCATCTCGTTCCACGGACGCGAGGCGCTGTGCAACACGAAGGCCGCGAGCGCCCGCTTGAACAGCGCGTCGTGCGCCTCGGCCGGCTTCACCCCGTGTTGTCCAAGGTGCAGGTAATAATCGACGTAGAGGTCGGACAAATTCGCGCGCGCCACGAGCACGTTGCGACCGCGCACGAAAAAGGTGCGCACCTCAAGCCCCGGCTCGGCGGGATCAACTGGAGTGGATTGGGCCATGAAAGAGACACACGGAGAAACAGCCGCGCCCGCTTGTCCAACGCGGAAAACACGCGCCCTGCCCCGCCGCCCGGCGAGTTCCGCCTGCCGCGCCGCCGACACAAATTCTTAACCTCGCAAGGCGAACCTCGTGCTTGGCATGCGGTCTGCATTGTGCATAGTTGAATCCACACACAAAAAATGACGTCCTCCTCCTCCATCATCGCCTCCCGCCGCTCCGGTGCTTCGACCACGAAGACCGCGCAGCGCGCCGCCATGATGCAAGGCCGTCAATGCCATTGGTGTCAAAAACACCAATCGGCCGCTCCGGGCCGACGAGTCTGAGCACGCGCCACCTCAAAAGCGCGCTCGCTCCCTGAGACAAGACTCTCGCTCCCGGCGGCCCGCCCCGAGGCCTGTCAGGCTCTTCGTGGCCGTTCGTCAGCCAGCCCTCGTCGGGCTTTGACCGTTCCCCGCTCCTCCCCCGCCCCGTCCCGTCCAACTCCTTTTCCCTTTCCCTCCATGAACACGATCCTCCCGCCCACGCTGACCAGCAATCGTCGCCCGGGCCGCGCCATTCCCGCCCTCGGCGAGACGCGCAGCCCGCACTACGACTGCCTGCAGCACGGGGACGCCATCGACCTGACCGTCTTCCTCCCCGGGGTCGAAGCCGCCGGCGTCGAGATTGTCGTCCGGGGGCCCGACCTCGTCGTCATCGGCCGCAAGAGCCATATCGTGCGCGTTAATTTTGCGGCGGCCCACCTCGAACATGCCCAGCGCGACTACGAACTCCGACTGCGCCTCGGACGGGATCTCGACTACGCGGGCCTGAGCGCCGAACTCGCCGACGGCGTCCTCAGCGTGCGCATCCCGAAACGCATTCCCGTAGCGGCCTGATCCACACGGAGCGCTCTTCGACCGGGCAGCCTCTCGCGCGCCGGTCCGACTTACCGCCCGCTTCCGGTTTATCCGGAGCGGGCGTTTGCTATCCGGCAGGCTGACGGGACGTCCAAACGAGTCCGCCAGCTGGCCGTTCCATCAGCCGGCAACGGTTGATCGGGTTGTTCGCGGTGCAGCCCCCCCCCCCGCGCACGAGGCTGGGCGGGTTCGATTTGTCGACCGCGCGAACCGCGGATCCGCGAATTCGCCGGAGAAGCTCCGTCGCCGTAAGGGCGACACGCTCAGCCCGCCGAGGGTGATCGGCAGCGAGTTTTCCCCTACAAGGCCGATCCTGCGGCGATTTCCCCGACCCTCAACAAGCCCGTTCTTACCCGACGCTTTCGGCTGCATGCACATGCCGCTAAATCCGAGGGACTAAGACCAGAGGCAGAATCTTGCGCGGAGTCGCGTCTCATCTCTCCGAGGGCGTTCTCCCCAAAATCGTCCTTTCCCACGGCGTGGGGCCATCGTCCCACCGAGAGTGGTCCAATCTCTTCCCGTCCCCTTCGGCGTCGCACCACCACATACGCCGGGTCGCCCGCCCCAACGCGAGCGCCCTTGGCGACCCGATCTCATCGGCGCCTCTATCCTGCTACCTTTGCGGCGCCATGTTTTTATCCCGACATCCGACCATCTCCCCTCCGTGGCCGCGCTCCGGCCCGCTGGCGAACCCGCGGGCCGACCGCCCGCCTCGATGAACTCCACCTGAACCCACAACGCCAAGGTCCGCCATGAAACACATCAACAGTCGCGCCCACGGCATTATCGATTACGTCGTCGGCGCAGCCCTTATCCTCGCTCCCTACTTGTTCGGATTCGCGGACGACGAGCCCGCTCGAAACGCCGCCTGGATCGTGGGCGGAGGCACCCTCCTCTACAGCCTCTTCACCGCCTACGAACTCAGCATCGCCAAACTCATTCCTTATCGCGCCCATCTGGCGCTCGATATCGCCGCCGGACTTTTTCTGGCCGCCAGCCCGTGGCTGATGAACTTCGCCGACCGGGTCTTCGCTCCTCATCTGGTCGTGGGTCTCCTTGAGATCGGCGTGGCCTTGATGAGCCGCTCCGCCCTTGCGGGCGCGGACGACCATCACTTGCCGCATACGCCGGCCGCAACGAGCCACTGATCCCGCCTGCTCTTCAACTCATAATCTTCGCGCCCAATAACACGTCGCCCGCCCCGGAACCGGGGCGGGCTTCCGTTTCTCATCCTTCGCCGAAACCACCAAACTGGACGTTCTCAGCCGTGGACGCGTTGACGGTGCAAAACCGCCACCGGCCACTCTGAAAACGCCTCCCGCAGAAAAATCGCCCCATCCGCCCGCGACACCACGGCCGCGCCGGTCGCGACATTTCGCCACTCGCCGTCGAGGACAGCCCCCGATCCCGGGCGAGCCCGCGTTTCGTCCCACACCGCGCCCACTGGCGGCCACGCAAGATGCGCGACGAGCCGCGGCACCAGCACGAGCATCCGGTCGTCGCCGTGGGAGCGCAGAAACCCGATCGCGTGCGGGGCGAGTATCCCCTCGATCTCGATGGCTTCGTAGGTGCCCCCCTGAAACAGAGCCGCATGCTCGCGGCGAAAGCGCAGCAATGCACGGGTGAGCGCGAGCTTGATGCCACCCGTCCGCCAAAGGGCCAAAAGGTCGCCGGGCGTGGCATGCGATGCATCCTCCGCCAACGCGTGCAGCCTCGGGTAATCGACCGCGCGCCGGCTGTCCGGATCCACCAAGCTGAAATCCCAGGCTTCATTTCCCTGATACAGGTCGGGCACGCCCGGCACGGTGAACTTCAGCGTCGCTTGAGCGAGCGAGTTGACCATTCCAAGTCGCGACAGCCGTTCCGCCGCGGGCCGAAAGCGGAGCAAGAACGCGCCCTCCGGATCAAGCAGGCTCTTAACGAAACGGTCGCAGGCGTCCATCCACGCCTGATTCGGATGAAGCACGGACGTGTTTACCTTCGCCTCGTTCACTGCCTTTCGCAGGTGTTCGACGATCCGCCCGCAAAACTCGCCGTCGGTCGACCCCGGCGGGAGCGGCCAGGCGCCGAGCAGCATTTGGTAGAGCCGATATTCCTCGTCCGCGTCCGGCGCCAGACGGCCGCCAACGCGTGACTTGGCGGGTGCGTTGAGTTCGCGCCATTCCTCGAGCCATGCGCGCCACTCCCACGGAATCTCCGAAAGCGCCAGCAGACGCGCGCGCACGTCCTCGCTCATTTTCGTGTCGTGCGTGGAAGTGGCGAGCAAGGCGCGCGGCGTCCGCTCGAAGCGCAGCCGGTTCGCGTGGTGAAACTCTTCCGCCGGCTTCCCAAAGATCCCCGGATCGCCGCCCACCTCGTTGAGCGCCACGAGGCGGTTGTAGGTGTAGTAGCTGGTGTCCTCGACCGCCTTGGCCGTCACCGCACCCGTGTATTGTTGAAAGGTCAGCGCCCAATCGTTGATCGCCGCGCGATGGGGCGGGAAAGCCCCGGGCTCCGGATAATCGCCCAGCAGCACGTCTCGCACGAAATGCACCGTCGCAGGCTCGATCCGCGGATCAAAGGCCAGCGCCGCCCGCGCGGCCTGCGCGATCTCGGCCCGGTCGGATCCCTGCGCCGGCCCGCCTTGGCGCCGGTAGGTGCGATACACAGAGAAGCCCCCGAGCAGCGCGCGAATCGCGGCGCCGAGCTCGATCACCGTAAAATCCCGCCAGCGCCGGTCGACGCGGAGGTGGTCCTTCAAGGTCTGCGCGAGCATCAGCACCGTGTTCGCAAACATCTCGTCGAGCACGAGCCGCTTGTTGCGCACCACGACCGCGCCGTAGTCTTCGCGTATCCCGGTGAACTCGCCGTAGATCGCGTCGAAAACCGGAGCCTGCCTCGCGTCGACCATCAGCCCGGCGATCTGCTCGACGAACTCGTAACCGGTCGTGCCCTCCGTCTCCCACGAGCGCGGCGGCGACTCGCCCACCGCGAGGATTTTTTCGACATAGACCGGGAAGAGCCGGTCCCCCGCCCCGCCGACCTCGCCGGCCAAAGTTTGAAGTCGCTCCAGATAGCCCGCGGGATCGCGCAACCCGTCGATGTGGTCGATGCGCAGCCCGTTCACGATGCCCTCGCGGATCAGCTGCCGCAGCTTGGCATGCACCGCCTCGAATACGCGCGGTTCCTCCATTCGCAGCCCGACCAGCGTGTCGATCGCAAAAAAGCGCCGGTAGTTCGTGCCGTGCGCGCCGGCTTGCCAGCGGGTGAGCCGGTAATGCTGCCGGTCGATGATGCGGTCGAGTTCGTCAAAGCTGCTCGGATCACCGGGCCGGCCGTTTAGCCGCGCCAACCGCTCCGCGAGGATCGCGTCGCCACCGGCGCCTTCCGCGTCCGCAAGGATCTCCGCCTCGGTCTCGGGACGCAGCGGCAGGCGAACTTCACCGTAGGCCAGGGCGAGCGCGCCGTTCTCAAAAACGATCCGCAGCTCCCCGCGTTCCAACATCAGCCCGTAGTGCTCCGGCAACAACGGCGCGAAGACCCGCGCGCGGCCGGGGTCGGCGTAATCGTTCCAATGGATATCGAAAAAGTCCGCGTAGGCCGAGCCGCGCCCTAGCCGCAGCACATCGCTCCACCAGCGGTTGAGCGGCCCGTCGATGCCCATGTGATTGGGCACGAAGTCGAGCAGCAGCCCCATGTCGCGCTCGTGCAGCCGCGCCGAAAGACGCCGCAAGCCCTCTTCGCCGCCGATCTCCGGATTCACCTGCCCGTAATCGCAGACGTCATAGCCGTGAAGGCTGCCGGTTGTAGGCCGGAAAATGGGCGAACAGTAGCAATCGCTGACTCCCAGCGCATGCAGCGCCGGCACGATCGCGGCGAGGTGATCAAAGGTGAACCCGGGGTGAAGCTGAACTCGGTAGGTCGCGAGCGGCCGGTGGGCCACGGGCCTGGCAAACGGCAGCGTCATGCTCCGTCCTCACGCAGCAACAGAGCCCCCGGAGTCGGGAACACGATGCGATCCGACTCCACTCTTCCGGCGCCGCCGGGACCGTCGCCTCCGAAGCGCGCCTCGTTGCTCGCCAGCCGCAGGCGCCAACGGCGACCCGGCTCGCAGGCGACGAAGTTCTCTTCTTTCACCGTGCTCCGGCCGGGTTCGAGACCGACCAGCAGGAGCCAGTCTCCGCCTTCCTCTTTCCAACGCAGGCCCAGCACGTTCTCCGCGACGCGCTCGACCGCCCAGACATCGCGCTGCGGATTGCGGAAGATCGGCGTCGCCGCCCGCAGACGCAGACATGCGCGGTAAAGCGCCAGAACCTCGATGTGGTGCGGTTGCTGCCGCTCGGCCCAATCGAGCTTGCAACTCCGGAACGACTGCGGGTCCTGCGGATCCGGCATGAGCGCCAGCGTGCGCGCGTCGTAGTTTGCCCCGTAGTGCGCGAACTCCTTGCGCCGACCCTCGGCGACTCCGGCGCCGACCTCTCCCGGCAGGTCGGTGAAGAAAACAAACGGCGATCCCGCCGACCACTCCTGGCCCATGAAAAGCATCGGCGTGTAGGGCGTCAGGCAGAGCAACATCGACAAGGCGCGATAGGCCTCCGGCGAGACCGTGTCGCTCAAGCGCTCGCCGAGCGGCCGGTTGCCCACTTGGTCGTGATTCGAGATGCTGTGCACAAACTGCTCCGGCGGCCGATGTCCGGCCGCCGTGCCGCGCGGGGCCTTCTTGTGCGGACTGTGCTGCCCCTCATAAATCCACCCGGATTTCAGGGCGCGAACGGTCTCCTCCACCGTCCCCGAGAAACTCGCAAAATGCGCCTCGCGCTGGCGCGTCAGCGTCACCCGCGCCGCGTGGTGAAAATCATCCGCCCACACGCCGTCGACGCCCCAGCCGCCTTCATCGGCGGGCGTGATGACGCGAGCATCGTTGCGCTCGTCTTCGGCGATCATGAAGGCGCCGCGCTCCCGCGCCGCCCCGGCGATCTCGGCGACGAGGTGCGTGGGCGAGTCGTCCTCGATCGCGTGCGTCGCGTCGAGCCGCAGGCCGTCGAAACGATATTCGTCGAGCCACATGCAGGCGTTGCCGACGAAAAAGGCGCGCACCGCCGGATCGGAGAAGTTGAGCATCCGTCCCCAGACCGTGTTCCTCTCCGGATGGAAATAGCCCGCCGCATAACGCGAAAGCACCGCGCCGCAGGGCCCGATATGGTTGTAGACCACGTCGAGCACCACCGCGAGACCGCGCGCATGAGCGGCGTCGACGAAGGCGCGCAAATCGTCCGGACGCCCATAGCAACGCGCCGGGGCGTAGGGCATGACCCCGTCGTAGCCCCAGTTGCGGTTTCCCGCGAAGTCGGCGAGAGGCATGAGCTCGATCGTGTTCACGCCAAGCTCCACCAGGTCGTCGAGCCGGCTGATCGCCGAAAGGAAGGTGCCCTCCGGGGTAAATGCGCCCACGTGCAGCTCGTAGATCACGCGGCCCCTCCACGCCGGGCGGCGCCAGGCGCCCCGTATCCATGGGTAGGATCGGGGATCGATCACCTCCGAGGGGCCCTCCACGCCTTGGGGCTGAAATCGGGACGCCGGATCAGGCAGCGCCGCGTCCGCGAGGACGAAGCGATACAGGTCGCCGGCCACGCCAAGCGCGTCGTGGGTTTCCCAATACCCGTCGTCATGCTTGTGCATCGGCAAGTCGCGCCGGCCGTTTTTTGCGTCCACGCGCACGCGCACGCGGGCATGGTCGGGGGCCCACACGCGGTAGACGACGCCGTCCGCGCGAATGGTCGCGCCCGGCCCTTGCGTGATGGTTTCGAGGCCGGCCCAATCAG
>CAMLQS010000226.1 GCA_946482165.1 uncultured Verrucomicrobiota bacterium
AACTGGATGAGGGAGCCGGCCTCGAGGTGAAGGCGAACGCGGCTGCGAAGCTGGATCGGGCCGGTGAGCCAGATGCCGGGCGGGACGAGGAGCGTGCCGCCGCCGCGCTCGGCGAGGGCCGCGAACGCGCGCTCGAACGCGGCGGTGTTGAGGGTTTCGCCGTCCGGTCGCGCGCCGAAATCTGCGACGCTGACGCGACCCTCGGGGATGCGCGGGGCGGCAGGCGCCGCGGGCGTGACCGGCGCGCGAAGGGAGGCGAAGACCGTGGCGGAGAACGCGAGGGCGAGGAAGAAGCCGAGCAGCGGACGAGGCAGGCGGGGATGGGGCATGGGGGAGGGAAAAGCGGACGGCCGGTCAACGGGACGCAGACGCGGCGGCGGGAGGTTGGGGTAGCGGGAGGGGAACTCCGTCGAGGACGGCTTCGGCGACATGCGCGAACTCGAAACGCGGCCCCTCCGCGACGGTCAGGGTAAGATCGCGAAACTCGATGCCGCGCGCGTGGGCGGCGATGATGCCTCGTTTGGCCTGAATGAACACCGTCTCAAAGGACACGTTCTGGATGGGAGAGGTCTCCATGCCGGTGATGCGGATGGCCACGGGCACGTTGTAGGCTTCGAGGTTCTTCACATGGATGTTGCGAAAGATCGGAGGGTGCTGGTCGACGATCGCGTTGGTATCGAAGCTGTAGTCCATGTTGAGGATCACGGCCTCGTGCTTGAGGTTCTGGCCGCGCACGCGGTCGACCCAGACGTTTTCGACCACGCCGCCGCGGCCGGGACGGGATTTGATGCGCAGGATGCGGTCGGTGCCGTCGAAGTCGCTCTCGTGCAGGTAAACGTTGCGCACGGAGCCGGACATCTCGCTGCCGATGACGAGTCCGCCGTGGCCGCGCTTGGCGGTGCAATGGCGCATGACGACGTTCTCGGTCGGTCGCCCGACGCGGCGGCCGTCCTGGTCGTATCCGGATTTCAGGACGACGCAGTCGTCGCCGGTGGAAAAGGTGCAGTGTTCGATGAGAACGTTGCGGCAGGAATCCGGGTCGATGCCGTCGTTGTTCGGACCCTCGGTGAGGACGTTCACTTTCCGGATGATGATGTTTTCCGAGTAAATCGGGTGGATGGTCCAATTGGGGCCGCCGCCGATGGTGAAGCCCTCCATGAGGATGTTTTTGCAATCGACGAAACTCACGAAGCTCGGGCGGATGGCGGCCTCGCGCGTGCCGTAGACGCGCTTTTCCGAGGGGACGTTCGCGGCGCCTTGGGCGAAGAACTCGCGGGTTTCCTTCGTCCAGTCCCACCACGCCTGCGAGTTGCCGTCGAGGCGGCCGGGGCCGGTGATGCCGACGTTCTCGCAGCCGCGGGCGTAGATGAAGGGCGAGTAATTATAGAGTTCGATGCCGCCGACGCGGACGAAGACGTTGGGCAAATAGTCCTCCATCACGTCGCTGAACTTGAGGACGGCGTCCTTGGCGAGATGAAGCTCGATGTTGCTCCGGAGGTGGACGGGGCCTGTAAGCCAGACGCCGGCCGGGACGAGGACGCGGCCGCCGCCGAGCTTGTCGAGCGCGGTGATGGCCGAGGCGATGGCGGCGGTGTTTTTCGCCTCGCCTCCAGGGACGGCGCCGTAGTCGAGGATGTTGACCTGACGGTCGGGAAAGTCGGGCCGCTGGAGCTGCGGCATCTTGAATGGCGCGTGGATCGGGTCGATGGGAGGCAACTTCTCGCGGGCGGCAAAGGCGGGGCCTGACGCGGCGAGGACGAGTCCGAGGAGGACTCGGGCGGAAAGGAAGGATGGGAGACGCATGACGAGGTCGAAAACTGAAGTTAGCGTGTGCGCGCGGATGATTCGGGGATGGGCCAGACATCCTGGGCGGGGACGGCGCGAGTTTCGAGCAGGACCTCCGTGGCGGCGAGGTTGCCGGCGTAGTAATACTTCGCGGCGTATTCGCTGGCGACGGCGGCTTTGCGAATCGTGACGTTTTCAAGTGGGCGTTCCGGGAGGCCCCAGAGAACGATGGAGTTTCGCGAGCCTTCCGCGCGCAGGTTTTCGATCAGGATGTTTTTCCAATGCGGCGTCTTTTCGGTGATTGGCCGCGCTTCGTCGTCGCCCGGGGACCTGGGTTCCTTGGGATAGTGGCTGGAGATGAAGACGGGGTTTCGCACGCCTCGCATCGTGATATCCCGGTAGGTGAGGTTTTCGACGAGGCCGCCGCGGTCGCGATCGGCTTTCATGCGGATACCGGAGACGGTGGCGTCGAAGGTGACGCGCTCCGCGAGCAGGCCGCGGATGCCGCCGCCGGTGTAGCTGCCGATGGACAGGCCGTGGCCAAAACCGAGGGCGCAATCGCGGATGACGAAGTTTTCGCAGACGGGCGAAGGCCAGCCCCGGGCGGAGTGGGTGAGGACGACGATGTTGTCGTCGCCGGTCGAAATGCGGCAGCGCTCGACGAGGTGGTTTTTTCCCGAGAGGTTGAGGCCGTCGGTGTTGGGCGAATCGTCGGGCGCGTCGAGCGTCACCCCGCGGATCGCGACCTCGCGACAGAGACGGAGCGCGACATGGGTATTGGGGGGATTGATACTGGTGAAGCCGGAGAGCTCCACCCGCTCGCAGTTCTCGAGGAGGATGATTTGAGGGCGGCGCAAGGAGAGCTCCTTTGCGCGGTAGGCCCGCCACCAGGCCTCGCCCTGGCCATCGATGCGTCCGGGACCGCTGATCCGGAGGTCGCTCGCTCCGGATGCGGAGAGCAGACTGGCATAGCGGGACGAATCCGCGGGGTAGTCCCGCTCGCGAGGGAGGAGTTTGATCACTGCGCCGGCCGAAAGGTGGAGATCTAGCCGGGAGGTCAGCCGGAGGGGACCTGCGAGGTAGGCGCCGGGAGCGAGGATCAGTTTGCCGCCGCCTTGGGCTTCGACGTGGTCGATCGCTTTTTGAAGCGCCGCGGTGATGGGAACTTCAAGGCCGGGGGCGACCCCGAGTTCCGTCGCCGAAAACTCCCGATCGGGAATGCGAGGCGCGTCGGGGACCAACGAGGCGAGGTCCGCCGCCAAGGCGGATGCCGCCGTGAAGAACACGGCGAAGAGAATCGGCAGGACTTTCATGCTGGGGCGGACTCGCGAGGCAGGCGGGTAGGGGGTCGACACGCGGACGAGCGCCATCACGCGAACAAAGGAGCGGAGGGTAAATCGGTCTGGCTGCACGCATCGTTGCGCGACGGTTGATCAACGATGCGCACGGCGGGTCGTTTGTGAGGGCGGCGGCTTGTCCGATAGTCGGTGTGGTTCAGTCGGCGGTATATCTCTCCGCGCCGTTCCCCGCTCCCGCTGTCCGTGTCGTGCCCATGAACTTTTCGATTCTCACTCCCTTCGTCGCCCGTCCGCGCAACGGCGCGGCGGACGGAATGAACAAGGCGGCCGTCGCCCCGCGGGCCTCGATGGATTAAAATCCGGTGTTTTCGAAACACCACCTGTCTCCATTCCGATGCCCAAATTCCAGGACACCCTCTCCTCCGCCGCTCCATCTCCGTCATCCGGTCGCTTCCGATGGGTCGTTTGCGGCCTCCTGTTCTTCTCCATAGTCGTCAATTACCTTCACCGGCAGATCATCAGCATCCTGAAACCCGAGCTTAGCCGCGAGCTGGGGTGGAGCGAGATCGACTATGGCATGATCGCGGCGGCATGGTCCTTCGCTTACGCCTTTGGATATCTGTTCGGCGGCCGTATCATCGATCGGGTGGGCCCCAAGCGGGGGCTTCCGGTGTTCGTCGGTCTTTGGAGTCTGGCGGCGATAGCGCATGGATTCTGCGCGTTTATCGCGCCCGAGTCGGTCCTGAGCTTCCCGTGGTTCAAGAAAACCGAGGGCGGGCTGGCCTTGGCCACCTTGGTGATGCCGATGACGGTGATGGGCTTCGTCGTGTCGCGCACCGCGCTGGGTTTGCTCCAGGGGGCGAATTTCCCCGCGGCGATCAAGGTCGTGGCGGAGTGGTATCCGGTGAAAGAGCGCGCGCTGGCGACCGGTTGGTTCAACACCGGCTCGAACGTGGGCGCGGTGATTTGTCCGCTGCTGGTGCCGCTGCTCTACAAGTGGGTCGGCTGGGAGTGGACCTTTTATCTGACCGGCGCGGTCGGCCTGCTGTGGCTGGTCGCGTGGAAGGCGCTTTATCACGAGCCGAAGGATCACCCTCGGCTGTCGGCCGGCGAACTCGCCTATATCCGGGACGGCCAGCCCGCGACGGAGGAGACGCCCAGGCGCGTGCCTTGGCTCAAGCTTTTCGGCTACCGCGCGGTCTGGGCGTATGTGATCGCGAGCATCTTGGCGGGCCCGGCCTGGGGCTTCTACCAGTCCTTTTTGCCGGATTTCCTGAACAAGCGCTTCCATCTCAACTTGGCGTCGACGGGCCTTTGGACCGCGATCTTCTTCGCGCTTGCGGCGGCCGGCGGCGTGGGCGGCGGCTGGCTTTCGGGCAAGTTCATGAAGCAGGGCTGGACGCTCAACAAGGCCCGCAAGCTGACTCTGCTCACCTGCGCGATCGCGGTGGTGCCGATCTACTTCGCCCCGTTCGCCAATCACGTGTTCGTCGCCGTGGTGATCATCGGGCTTGCCGGTTCGGCGCACCAAGGATGGTCGGCCAATCTTTTCAGCGTCGTGTCGGACACGATGCCGAAGGAGGCGATCAGCTCGGTGGTCGGGTTGGGTGGTTTTGTCGCCTATTTCACCGGCGGCTTTGTCAACGGATTGGTCGGCTTTATCCTCGAGAAGACCGGGGGCGGCTATGTGTGGGTCTTCGCCTACTTCTCCGGAATGTATCTGCTGTCCTTGGCGGTCCTGCAGATTCTGGTGCCGCGAATTCAGCGGTCGGACGCCTGATGCGACGATGAAAACGCGAAGCCGATTCGGTGTTGTCGTGGCGATTTTGATCGGGGGCCTGGCGTCCCCGGCCGCGGGCGCGCCGCGCGTCGTCCGCGATCTGCCCTACGTCGCCGAAGGCGATCCGGCGCAGCGGCTCGACATCTGCACGCCCGAGGGGGCCGGCCCTTTTCCGGTTGTCGTCCTTGTGCATGGCGGCGGCTGGGGAAGCGGCGACAAGGCCGGAGCGGAGCGGCCGAACTCGGGCGCCGATATCACGCCTTGGTTTCAACCTATCACGGACGCGGGTATCGTCTGGGTTTCCATCAACTATCGCCTCGCTCCGGCGCATCGCTGGCCGGCACAGCTCGAGGATACGCGCGCGGCGCTGGCGTGGGTTCGCGGGCACATCGCGGAGCATGGCGGAGATTCGTCGCGGCTTGCGATCATGGGGCACTCCGCCGGCGGGCATCTCGCGCTGATGGCTGCGTTGCCGGCGCCGGGCGAACCCGCGCCGGTTTCGGCGGCGGTCGGCTGCGCGGCGGTCTCGGATCTGGTCTCGGATTCGCAACGCAGGGGCGAAGTCAGCAAAGCGCTGCAAAACCTGCATAATCTCCCGCCGGAAATCACCCCCGCCGCGATCGAGGTGCTGGCGGCGAGTTCGCCGCTGGGCCGGGTGGGGCCGGGTTGCCCGCCGGTGTTGCTCCTGCACGGCGACGCGGACCGCACGGTGCCGCTCGCGCAGTCGAAGGCGTTTCAGGACGCGGTGCGCTCGGCGGGCGGACGTTGCGACGTGGACGTCCTCTACGGCGCGCCTCACCGGCTCACCGAATGGGCGAAGCACAAGCCGGACTGGAGCCGCGTTCTGACTGACTGGCTGCACGCGCGCTGGGCCGAAAGCGCCCCGACTCCAAAACCCTGAACATGCCCTTTCGCCCCTTCTCCCCCTTCACCCTCATGTCCATTCCGCTATCCGCCCTTTTGCTTGAGACCCCCGTTCGCGGCGCCGCCGAACCCTCCTCCGCGCCCGTCGCGCCGTGGGTGGCGGACCGGGGGGATGGCAGCTATCGCAACCCGGTGCTGCACGCCGACTATTCCGATCCGGACGTGGTGCGGGCGGGCGAGGACTACTGGATGACCTCGTCGAGTTTCAATCACGCGCCCGGTCTGCCGATCCTGCATTCGCGGGATCTGGTGAATTGGACCTTGGTCAACCACGCCCTTCCGGCCCCGGTTCCGGTCGAACATTTCAAGACGCCGCGCCACGGGGAGGGCGTATGGGCGCCGTCGATACGGCGCCACGCGGGCAGGTTTTGGATCTTTTATCCCGATCCCGATTTCGGCATTTACGTCGTCACGGCCGCGGATCCGCGCGGGAAATGGAGCGAGCCCTTTCTCCTGAAGGGCGGACGCGGGCTGATCGATCCGTCCCCCTTGTGGGACGAAGACGGGCGCGCCTGGCTGGTTCATGGCTGGGCAAAGAGCCGCTCCGGTATCAACAATCGCCTTACGCTGCACGAGATGAAGCCGGACGGCACCGGCCTGCTGGACGAGGGTATGGTCGTGATCGACGCGGACAAGATGCCCGGCTGGCGCACGCTCGAGGGACCTAAATTCTACAAACGCGACGGGTATTACTACATCTTCGCGCCCGCCGGCGGCGTCGCCGAAGGCTACCAGGCGGTGTTTCGTGCGCGCGACATCCGCGGGCCCTACGAGAACCGCGTCGTGCTCGAACAGGGCGCGACGCCGGTGAACGGCCCGCACCAAGGCGCCTGGGTGGACACGCCTTCGGGGCAGCACTGGTTCTTCCATTTTCAAGAGCTGCCCGCGCACGGGCGCGTCGTGCATCTGCAGCCCATGCGCTGGCGCGCCGACGGCTGGCCGGTGATGGGCGTCGACGCGAACGACGACGGCACGGGCGAGCCGGTGCTCGTGCATGCGAAGCCGGATCTGGCCTCGCAGGCCGTGGCCGCGCCGGCGACGAGCGACGATTTTGCCGGCGGTCGTCCCGGGTTGCAGTGGCAATGGCAGGGCAACCCCGAGTCGGACTGGGTGCTGCGCGGCGAAGCGGACCGGCGCGGGCTGCAGTTGCGCGCGGTGCCGGCGCCCGCCGCCGATTCCCTGTGGATGGCGGCGAATCTTCTGATGCAGAAGTTCCCGGCTCCGGGCTTCACGGCCGAAACGACGTTGAGCTTGAAGAACCCGGAGACCGCCGGGCGCCGCGCGGGCCTCGTTGTATTTGGTTACGACTACGGTTGGATCGGTCTCCGCGAAACCGCCGATGGCGGCCAGGAGCTCGTGCAGGTGCTCTGCGAGCGGGCCGACAAGGGCGGTGTCGAGAAGATCGTGGCTTCCGTGTCCTGGCCGAGCGGGCAGCCGGTCGCCTTGCGCGTGAACGTGGAGACGGATCTCTCCTGTCGCTTCTTTTTCCGCTCGGCCGAGACCGGCGGCTCCGCGCCCTTCGCCGCGTTGGGCAAGCCGTTCACCGCAAGCTCAAGCCGTTGGGTAGGCGCCAAGGTGGGCCTTTTCTGTTCCGCCGCGCCCGGCTTGAAGGACGAAGGCCACGCCGAGTTCGGTCCGTTCGCGGTCGGGCGGTGATCGGAGGGAAGATGGGGCGTGAAGTTTCCTAGCTAGGGGCGCGAGCGCGAGGCGTGCCGTCGGAGGGGATCCACCCCTTAGGTTGACCGCGGCCGGCCCAGCGGTCCGGCCCTACCCGAGATCCATCACGGTCCCTCGAATCGAATGTTCGTATTACGAACATTCGATTGGCGGGCGGCGGGGATGTCTTGGAGACGGGTCGGGTGGCGAGGGCTGGGCGCAAAAAAGCCGGGAGCGTGGCGGCTCCCGGCGAAAAGCGAACGCGCGTGGCGCCCGGATCAGGCGGACTTGATCTCCACGGTCGCGAGCTTGGGGGAGAGGATCTGCAGGATGAGGAGCGCGAGGAGGTAGGCGCTGCCTGCGATCACGAAGAGGGGGACGTAGCCGCCGGTGTTGATGATGGATCCCACTTTGGCGGCGAGGAGCGCGCCGCCGAGGCCGCCGGCGAGGCCGCCGATGCCGACCACACTGCCGACGGCGCGGCGCGGGAATTGGTCGGCCACGGTGGTGAAGAGGTTGGCGCTCCACCCTTGGTGAGCGGCGGTGGCCAGGGCGATCAACGCGATCGCGACGTAGATGTTGCTCGTGATGGAGGCGAAGACGATGGGCACCACGCAGCATGCGCAGATGAGCATCGTGACCTTGCGGGCTTTGTTCACCGACCAGCCCATGCCGATGAACTTGGTGGCGAGCCAGCCGAAGAAGACGCTGCCGCCGTCGGAGACGAGATAGATGACGAGGAAGGGAAGGCCGACCTGCTTGAGGTCGAGCTTCTCGGTGAAGGCCTTGTTGTCGTTGAAGAAGGT
>CAMLQS010000227.1 GCA_946482165.1 uncultured Verrucomicrobiota bacterium
CCGACGAGCTTCGGGCTGGTTTCGAGGAAGATGGATTTGCGCTGCTCGTCCTTGGTGAAGCGGTAGTAGCTGGCGCCGTCGCGGACGATGGTGGTGTCGATGACGGCGTGGGGTTTTTCGATGTAGATGAAGGGGGCGCCGAAGCTCTTGAAATCCTTGGTGCGGGCGGCCCAGATCCGGAACTTGGCGTAGTTGTCGCTCTTGTTGGTCGAGGCCCAGAAAACGAGGTAGTCCTTGTTTTCCTCGTCGTAGACGGCCTCGGGGGCCCAGGTGCAGCCGGCGTCGTCGGCGGCGACGCGGACGAGACGGGGCTCGGACCATTTCACGAGGTCGGCGCTCTCCCAGACGACGATGGAGCGGCTGCCCTGCTGGGCGGCGCGGCGCCAGTCCCCGTTGAGGTGGATCGAGAGGTCGGTGGCGATGAGGTAGAACTTCTTGTTGTTATGGGCACGGATGAGGTAGGGGTCGCGCACGCCCTTTTCGCCGAGCTTGCTGACGAGGGCGGGCTCGGAATCGTTGAGAGCGCTCCAGTTGCGGCCGTCGGGGCTGACCGCGAAGTAGATCTGCTCGGTGAGCGGCGACTGCTCGCCCTTGAAGGTGACGAAGAGAAAGCCCGCGGGCGCGGCGGCGAAGGAGGACGCGACGGATACCGCGAGAGCGGCGAAGCTGGCGAGGAGGCGAAGGAGGCGCATGAGGAGGGGGTGTTGACGCGAAGATCGTTGAGACCGGGGAAGGGCGAAGCGCGATGTGGCTGCGTCCGGGGCGGAACTCTTTGCGTGCTTGGCGACCGCCTCGTCAAAAGTTTGTTGCGCGAAACTTTCAGGCGGCCGCCTTGGCCACGCCGGTCATGAGGCGCAGGACGGCGTCCTGCGTGGCGTCTTTTCGCGCGAGTTCCCCGGCGATGCGGCCCTCGCGCATGACGAGGATGCGAGAGGAGAGATTGATGACCTCGGGCAACTCGGAGGAGATGAGGATGACGGCGAGACCCTGGCGGGCGAGTTCGTCGATGAGCTCGTGGATGGCGGCCTTGGCGCCGACGTCCACGCCCCGGGTGGGCTCGTCGACGATGAGCAGGCGGCCGCCGCGGGCGAGCCACTTGGCGATGACGACTTTCTGCTGGTTGCCGCCGGAGAGGGAGTTGACGGGCGCGTCGAGCGAGGCGGCCTTGACCTTGAGGCGGGCGAAGTAGTCGGTGGAGACGGCGGTCTCGCGGGGGCGGTCGAGCAGCACGCCCAGGCGGCGAATGCGGTCGAGGATGGCCATGCTGATGTTGGAGCTGCAGGGCATGCCGAGGACGCAGCCCTGGCGCTTGCGGTCCTCGGGGACGAGGCCGACGCCGGCGGCGAGGGATGCTTTGACCGAGCCGAGGCGGAGCGTGGCACCGTCGAGCGAGACGGCTCCGGCGGCGCGGGAGTCGAGGCCGAAGAGGGCCTGCGCGATTTCGCTGCGGCCGGAGCCGACGAGGCCGGCGAAGCCGAGGATCTCGCCGGCGCGGACGGAAAAGGTGATGTCGGAGAATTTCCCCGGCGAAGAGAGGCCCCGGACCTCGAGCACGGTTTTCCCCAGCGCGTTGTTGAGGTGTTGGGGAAAATAGTCGGCCACGCTGCGGCCGATCATCATGCGGACGACGGCGTCGTGGGTCATCTCGGCCTTGGCGAGGGTGCCGACGTAGCGGCCGTCGCGGAGCACGCTGATGCGGTCGCAGAGCCGGAAGAGCTCGGGCATGCGGTGCGAAACGTAGATGAGGGTCATGCCGCGGGCCCTGAGCTTGTCGATGAGCTCAAAGAGGGACTCGGCATCGGTGGCGGAGAGCGAGCTGGTCGGCTCGTCGAAGACAAGGATGCGGGGATTGGTCCCGACGGCGGCGGCGATCTGCACCATCTGTTCCTGCGCGGTGGAGAGCTCGCGCATGGGGCGCGAGACGTCGAGGCTGACGCCGATGCCGGCGAGGAGCTCCTCCGCGCGTTTGCGCATGGCGGCATGGTCGAGGAGGAGGCCCCCGGCGCGGCGCGGATAGCGGCCGAGGCTGAGGTTCTCCGCGACGGAGAGATCGGGGCAGAAGGCGAGCTCCTGGTGGACCATGGCGACGCCGGCCGCGAGGGCGTCGCGGGGGGAGCCGAAGACGTGGGCGGCGCCGTCGATGACGACGTCACCCGTATCGGGGAGGTGGATACCCGCGAGCACCTTGCCCAGGGTCGACTTGCCGGCTCCGTTTTCACCCATGAGGCCGTGGCATTCGCCGCGGGCGAGGCCGAGGGAGACGTCGGAGAGCGCGGTGACGCCGCCGAAGGTCTTGGTGATGGAGCGGAACTGGACGAAGTCGGACATGGGGGGGCGACGGAGGGATGAGGGCGGAGACCTGAAAGTTGAGACCTGAAACTTGAAACCTGAGGTGTGGCCTGCGGCGGCGGTGGAGGCGAAGGCCGCCCGAGAGGGGCGCGCTAGGCGCGCCCCTACGGGTTGGCGGCCGGGCTTACTTGGCCAGCCACTTTTCCCAGTTCTTGGCGAAGGAATCGACGTTGGCCTTGGTGACCTCGAAGAGCGGGTCGACGACGCGGGGCGTCTCGGGGGCTTTGCCGTTCACGATCTTCTCAAGGAGGATTTCGACGGACTTGTAGCCCCAGCCGTAGCTGTCCTGGGCGAAGAGGGCCTCGACGTGGCCGCTGCGGAGGTAGTCGAGCTGGGCGGGAAGGCCGTCGCAGGAGGCGACCTTGATGGAGCCGGGGGCCCACTTGAGGGCGTCGGTGGTGAAGAGCGGCCAGCCGCCGATGAAGGTCCAGCCTTGGATGCCGGGGTTGGCGTTCTGGGCCGAGGCGACGGCCTCGGCGGCCTTCTCGGGCGTCTCAACGTGGTAGAACACGCCGGGCTCGTTCAGCTTGATGCCGGGGTGCTTGGCGGCGGCGGCCTTGGCGCCTTCGACGCGCTTCTGGAGGTTGAGCGCGGATTGGTTGCCGCCGAGGATGGCGACGACGCCCTTGCCGCCGAGCGCCTTGATGGTGCTCTCCATGATGCGCTGGCCGCAGGTGAAATCGTCGGTGCCGTAGAAGGCGAATCGCTTGCTGTCGGGCGCGTCGGAATCGAAGCACATGACGGCGACGCCCTTGGTGACGGCCTTGTCAATGGAAGGGGTGACGGTGTTGGCCTCGGAGCAGGAGACGCTGATGCCTTGGGCGCCGCGGCGCACGAGGGCGTCGACGGCCTCGGCCTGCTTGGTTGCGTCCTCGTCGTTCGGGGTGCGGATCTCGATCTCGACCTTCACGCCGTATTTGGCGCCGAGCTCGGCGGCGGCGTCGCGGGCGCCGGCGTGGGCGGCTTGAAAGACGTCATTGGTCTGGCTCTTGCCGATGATGCCGATGAGGACGGTGCGCTGGGCGGGGGTGCCGGCGGCGCCTTCGGCGGCGGGCTCGGCTTTCTTCGAGCAGGCGGAGAGGGCGAGCAGGGCGAGGGCCGAGAGGCCCGTCGCGCGGAGGATGCGGGGGATTTTGTTCATGGTTGGGTGTTGGGGAAAGGGTGACGTGAACGGCTCAATGGGCGCGGGAGCGGCGCTGGCGAAGGTGTTGGCCCAGGCGTTCGAGGGCAACGGCCACGACGATGGCGAGACCGATGATGATCAGGCGGTATTCCTGGGCGAGACGAAGGATGAGAATGCCGTTTTCGATGAGGGCGATGATGAGGGTGCCGAGGAGGGCGCCGAGGGCGGTGCCGCGACCGCCGGCGAGGCTCGCGCCGCCGACGACCGCGGCGGCGATGACGGTCAACTCATAGCCGGTGCCGGTGCTGGTGGATGCGGTGCCGAAGCGACCGAGGGAGACGAAACCCGCGAGGCCGGCGCAGAGACCGGAGAGCGCGTAGGTGCGGAGTTTGATGGAGCCGACGCGCAGGCCGCTGAAACGGGCGGCCTCCTCGTTGCCGCCGACGGCGTAAGTTTCGCGGCCGGCGATGGTGAGTTGCAGGTAGATCCAGCCGAGCGCGACGGTGGCGAGCATGATGACAAGCGGCATGGGCTGGATGCCCCAAAGCTCCTCGCGCATGAAGTCGGTGGTGAACGCCTCGGGCAGGCGCTTGCCGGCGGCGGGGAGGGTTTTTTGTTCGGGCAGCACGTTGGCGAGGCCGCGGAAAACGCTCATCGTGCCGAGGGTGACGATGAACGGATGGAGGCGCAGGCCGACGACGAGGGCGCCGTTGGCCACGCCGCAGAGCAGGCCGATCACGAGGGGGACGATGAAGGCGACAGGCAGGACTTGCCAGGCGGGGGCTCCGGCGGGGAAGCCTTGCAGGGCCGCGGCGCCGCCGAGCGCGGAGAGGGCCATGATGGACCCGACCGAGATGTCGATGCCGCCGGTGATGATCACGACAGTGAGGCCCACGGCCATGATGGCGTAGTAGGACATCGGCGTGGCGACGCCGTCGACGAGGTTGTCGAAGTTGAGAAAGGTGTTCGGGCGGCCGGCGGAGGCGTCGTGCCAGCCGTAGGCGGCGAGGATCGCGGCCAGAACGAGGACCACGATGGCGAGGCCGAGTTCTTGGCCGAGCGAGAAGCGGGGCTTGGCGGGTGACGGAGTAGCGGCGGCGGACATGCGGAAACGGGAAAATCCAGGGCGGGACGGTTGAAGGGGGTGGGGCGGCTCGGGGACGGGCCACGAGGAAAAGCGCGGATTTTCCCGCCAACCCGACATCGGGACGAAAAAAATCGGTGGATCGACCGAAACCGGGGGCGCGGAGGGCGAATCAGGGAATGGTCGGGCTGGCGGGCATTCCGGCCATCAAGGCTTCGGCTTCGTCCAGAAGGATGCGCACAAAGGCCCAATCATACCAGAAGCCCTCGCGGTTGTTGCCGCGGGCGAAATCGCCGGAGAATCCGGCTTCGACAAGCGGACGCACCTGGGCGAGGCGGGCGCGGGCTTCGGCCGGGCGGCCTTGTTGCCAGTCGCAGAGCGCGATGATGAGGCGCAACGTTACTACGCGGGCGCCGCCCCGATCGGCCGGGTCGTCGCCTTGGAGCGCGAAGCGGCGGGCGTTGTCGAAGTTTCCAAGTCGATAGTGCCAAAGGCTGACGGGCAGGGCGGCCCAGCCCGTGGCGAGGCGGGGGCTGAGGCTGGAGAACCAAAAGTCGGTGCGGGCGCCGAGGGGGAGAAGTTGCGCGCGGAGCTCGTCGTCGAGGGGGCGGAGGAGGCAGGTGTTGAGGACGCGCGCGACGGCGTCGGAGTTGGTGGCGGGGGAGAAGCGCTCGGCGGCGGCGTGGCGAAACTTTTCGTAGGCGGCCTCGTCTTCGGCAAGCAGCCGGGCGACTCCGTAGGATTGGTGGTCGAGGGTGACGGGAGCCCAGCTGTCGAGCCGGCCCAGTTCGAGGGTGACGGCAAAGCGGTCCGCGGCTTCCGCCCAACGGCGTTGGCGGGCGAGCCAGTCGCCGACGGCGCGGTAGGCGACGACGCCGTCGAGAGACGGCTTGGTGATGGGCGCAGGGATTTCGTCGAGCACGCGCGCGGCGAGCGCGAAGCTGCCCTCGCGGGTGAGAAAGGCCGCGCGGGTGAGCCGCTCGGCGATTTCGGCTTGATGCCGGAGCACGGTTTGTTCGCGGAGCGCGGCGCGCTCGCGAAAGTAGAGGCGGGTGGACGCGCCGAGGCCGGCGACGAGGGCGACCGTGACCGCGAGTCCGGCGGAAAACACCACGCGATTGCGGCGAACCAGTTTGCGCAGGCGGTAGAGCCGTCCGCCCGGGCGCGCCTCCACCGGCTCGTCGCGCAGGTGTCGCCCAAGATCGAAGGCGAGGGCGTTGGCCGTCGGGTAGCGACGCGTTCGGTCTTTTTCGAGAGAGCGAAGCAGGACCCAGTCGAGATCGCGACGGAGCGTGGTGACGAGTTCGGCGGGCGTGCAACGGCGCTCGTCGGCGATGCGGGCGAGTTCGTCCGGAGGGAGCGAGCGGAGCAGGCGGGAGGGTCGGGGCGGTTCTTTTTCGCGGAGGGTGCGGCGGAGTTCGTCGAGGCCGGACTCGAGCAGGCTGCGCGAATCGAAAGGCGGGCGGCCGGTCAGCAGTTCGAACAGCAACGCGCCGAGGCTGTAGATGTCGCTGCGCGTATCGACGTCGACGCGGCCGGGCTCGGCCTGCTCGGGGCTCATGTAGGCGGGGGTGCCGATGAAAAGGCCGTCGCCAGTGCGCGAGGCGTCGCCGCCCCCCGGCCCGGAGATCGCCTTGGCGACGCCGAAGTCGATGACCTTGGGCACGGCCGCGCCGTCGCGCAGGGCGACGAGGACGTTGGAGGGTTTTATGTCGCGATGCAGGATGCCCTTTTGGTGGGCGTGCTGGATCGCGTGGCAGACCTGGATGAACAGCGTAAGTCTGTCGCGAATACAGAGACGCTGGGCGCGGCAGTAGTCTGTGATGCGTGCGCCCTCGACCAGCTCCATCACGAAGTAGGGGCGGCCGGTCTCGGTGGCTCCGCCGTCGAGCACCTGCGCGACGTGGGGATGGTTCATCAAGGCGAGCGTCTGGCGCTCCAAGGCGAAACGCGCGACCACGCGCTCGGTGTCCATGCCGAGGCGGATGATCTTGAGGGCCACCTTTCGCCTCACCGGGCCGTCTTGTTCGGCAAGGAAAACGACGCCGCAGCCGCCTTCGCCAAGCCGGCGCAGGAGCGTGTAACGACCGATGCGTTCCGGCGCGCCAGGCGAGTCGGGGTGCGAAGGGGCGGCGGCGGGCGATTCGTGGGCGACGGCGGCCGCGGATGCGGATGCGGTTGCGGGAAGGCGGGGTTGCGGCGGGAAAAACGCTTCCGCGCGCTCGTGGGCGGCGAGGAGGCCGCGCAGCGACGCAAGCAAGTCCGCGTCCGCGCCGCAGGCTTGTTGGAGAAACGCGGCGCGCAGCGAGACGTCGCGAAGTTCCAGCGCGGTGTCGAACAAGGCGCGTTCGATTTTACGACGCGCGTCGGGGTCGATGCCCGGCGCCTTTGCGTCGGCATCCGGATCAGGGCTCATGCGATTTCCTGGATAAGCTGCATGAGCCGCGCGCGGGCGTAGGCCCACTGGCGCTCGACGGTGCGTTCGGTGACCTCGAGGGCGGCGGCGATCTCGCGGTTGGTGAAACCGCCGAAGAACCGCAGCGTGACGACACGCGCGGCATCGGCGTCTTCCTGTTCGAGGCGGGAGAGGGCTTCGTCGATCAGCACGACACGGCTGTTCTGATCGGTCGCAGAGGCTGGCAAATCGAGCCCGTCGAAGGGCATGTGGTCGGCGCCGGCTCCGCGCTTGCTTGTGGCGTGACGGCGGGCGTGGTCGACGAGCACGCGGCGCATGGTGAGCGCGGCGACGCGGAAGAAGTGGCTGCGGTCGGTCCAGCGAGGGTGGATGCCGTCCGGTCCGGCGAGACGAAGCCACGCCTCGTGAACGAGCGCGGTGGGCTGGAGGGTGTGACCGGCCGCCTCGCCGGCCATGCGGGCGGCGGCGAGTTGACGCAGTTCGTCATACAATTCGCGCATCGAGGCCTCGTCCGCCGGAAGCGGCGGCCCATCGGCGGGGCCGCTTGAGTCAGGGGACGGGGATGGGTGGGAAGGCATGGGCGGAACGAGCTCCGACTGCGGAATGGAGGGCAAATCAGGTGGCGTCGGCCCGGGCAAACGGGAAAGTGGCGGCCATGGATCGCGGAGATGGGCGGTTTTGCGATGCGCGCAGCGGGAGCCGAATCGGGTTACGCCATCCGGGCCGATACTGGTGAGCCGGACGAGGCGCGTGAGAATTCCGAAGATTCTTTCGTCGGCCCCTTGATTTCTTGCCCACGGCTGCCGTTGAGCCTACTGAACACTCAATCACTTCGATGACCCTTAGCGCACAACACCTATCGCCGACAGCCCGACCCTCGTTAGGTTGGCCGCGCGATTGTGCGCGCTCCGAGGCGACGAGAAAGCATCAGGCGATGCCGATTAATACCCGGCACAGTGAAGGCCGTTTTACGCCCGCCTATGTCGCGCCTCTGGAAGTGGGAATGACCTGACGTATCTCAAAACGTCTCCGTCCGATTCGCCCACTTCCGCCCTGGAAGTGGATTTTTTGTGTCCAGCCGCTTCCGGGAACCGGGCCCAGCGCCCGTGCCTTTTCCCACTTTCCCAAGCGGCTTCTAAGCTGAGCCCAGGCAAATCAGCGAACCCCGCAAAATCCTGCGGCGTTCCAATCCGGTCCACCTCGCGTGGGCCGAGAGGGCACGAGGTGGTTCTTTTCGTGAAGTCACGGTCGCCTGCCACGGCGCCCGTGAA
>CAMLQS010000228.1 GCA_946482165.1 uncultured Verrucomicrobiota bacterium
GAACGAATCGTTCTGGCCGCCCTCGTCGCCGAAGGAGACGTAGAGGTAGCCGTCGGGGCCGAAGGCGAGGCCGCCGCCGTTGTGGTTGTCGGCCTCGTCGAGCTGCTCGATGAGGATGAGCTCGGAGTTGATGTCGGCGGCGGAGGGGTTGCCCGACTGGGCGAGGAAGCGGGAGACACGCTCGTAGACGGCGCCGGATTTGTTGACGGAGTAGAAAACGTAGAACTGGCGGTTGGTCGCGTAGGCGGGGTGGAAGGCGAGGCCGAGGAGGCCCTGCTCGCTGGAGGTCGATAGCGACTCGCCGCGCGGGGAGAGGACGGAGGAGAGCGTGAGAAAGGCGGACTGGGTCGGCGAGGCGGCGGCGGTGTCGGGGACGAGTTTGATCACGCCGGTCTTCTCGACGACGAAGAGGCGTTGCGTTTCGCCGGGCGGACTGACGAGGGCGAGCGGTTGGGAGAAGGTCAGGCCGGGAAGGGCGTTGACGAGCTGAAGGGCGGAGGCGGGCGGTGCGGCGGGGATGTTGAGTGACGGGGCGGGAATGCGAAGCTCGGACGAGGGCGTGATGGTGACGGTCGCGGGCGCGGAAACGCCGCCGGGGCCGGTGACGGTGTAGGTGAAGGTGACGGGGGCGAGGCCGGCGGAGGAGGGATGGGCGTAGAGAACGCGGCCCTGCGTATCGACGGTGGCATTACCGACGGCGGGAGCCTGGGCGATGGCGACGGAGGCGGGGTTGAGCGGGCCGGTGTCGTTGGCGAGGACGGGCAGCAGGACTTTCTGGCCCGGGTGGATGGTGGCCTGGTCGGGCTGGGCGGCGGGCGCGGGGAAGCTCACGTCGGGGCCGGCGGCGCGGCTGGAGGCTATCTCGGAGGCGGTGAGGGCGTGATCGTAGACGCGGACCTCGTCGAAGGACGCGTGGGCCATGCGGTCGGGGCTCCAGAGGGAGCGGCCGAGCCAGTTGTTGACGTCCTCGAGCTGGCGGAGTCGGAAGCCGACGTCGGCGGTGGCGGCGAGGGTGCCGTCGCGATACCAGGAGACGCGGCCGCCGGCGGAGCCGAATGCGCCGACGCCGTCCTGGAAGGTGAGGACGTAGTGGTAGCGCGTGCCGGCGGTGGTGGCGAGGTTGGTGTCGACCTGGCGGAAGAGGCCGGCGGGGTCGGCGGTGTTGCCTGTGCCGTCGAGTTTCGCCTCGAAACGCTGCTGGGAAATGTTGCCGGTGGCGCCGCGGCAGAGGGAGAGCGTGAGGGCGTCGCTCGCCTGGGTGGAGCCGGGCGCGGCGGTGCCGAGGCCGGTGATTTCGCCCGGAGCGCCGAGGCCGTCGCCGGCGACGTTGACGCGGCCGAAGTCGAAGAGGCGCTGGAATGCCTGGTAGCTGAGCGGCGTGGCCCAGATCTCGAGGGAAAAATTGGTTTTCGAGGAGACGAGGCCGTTGGGCAGGTCGATGAAGGCGGAGATCGCGGCGGGGGTTTGGTTGCCCGTGGTGGTGCCGGGAAGCGTGAGCGCGGCGCCGTTGGCGGTGGCGCCCTGGCCGCGAAGCACGGCGGGAAGGCCGGCGACGGAGTCGGGGTAGCTGGTGCCGGACGCGACGGCGCCGGAGGCGGTGTTGAAGGACCAGCGGTGGACGAGGGCGGCGGCGACGGGGGAGGCGGACGCGAGGCCGAGGAGCAGGCCAAGCGCCGCCACCACCGGCGAACGGGGAGCGGGCGAATGCATAGGGGGAGGGGAAAGGGAGACGCGCGGCGGCAGGGCGGCCGCGGACCGGGGATGTAGCCGACGGGCGGCGGCGGAATCAGCCGGCGGAGCGACGGGAGCGCCAGGCGGCGGCTTCGGGCTCGGGCGAGTCATCGAGTTTGGCCAGCACCTCCGCCATGCCGAAGCGGATGTGGTGGCGCATGGCGGCGTCGGCCTGCTCGGGCGTGCCGGTGGCGAGAGCGGAGGTGAGGCGCTGGTGGTGGTCGGAGGCGAGGGTGCGGCGCTCGACGGCGGTGTCGTGAAGCCAGTTGAAGACGAGCACCTGCTGCTTCTCGATCGCATCACGGAGCGCGGGGCAGCGGGCGCACTCGGCGATGCGGAGATGCAGGCCCAGGTGGTAGGTGTTGACCGAGAAGAGAAAATCGCGGTCGACGGCCTCGCTTTCGCAGCAGGCGTAGAGCTTGTCCATGTGCAGGCCCATGCGGCGAAGATCGGCTTTTTCGGCGGCGGTGGCGCGTTCGGCGAAGAGTCGCGCGGACTGGCTCTCCAGCGCCTCGCGCACGATGGAGCGGTCCTCGACGTCCCGGCGCGTGAGGCGGCGGACGCGGGTGCCGGCGCGCGGTCGGCTTTCGAGCAGGCCCTCGGCCTCGAGGCGCTGCAGGGCCTCGGTGACGGGCGGCACGCTGATGTTCAGCTCGGCGGCGAGCTGGCGGCGCGACACGACGGCTCCGATCACGAGGTCGCCGCGGAGGATGCGGTTGCGTATCTGCTCGTAGGCGCGCGCCGCCAGCGGGCCGTGGATAGCGGAAGGCATGGCGGTCGCGAGCGAGGGAGGGATGGGGAGCGCGGGGGCGACCTGGGGCATTGCGGAGGCCTTTGAAAGAACGGGAGGAGCAAAAGCGTCAAATTGAAATATCAGTATTGATCTTTCGGTTTACGCTAACGAGAGCATCTATGCTCCGTCGATGAGACCTTGGCGGGAGTTATTGAAATACCAGAAACCACCCGATCCCGTTTCCCTGATGTCGCCTGATGCCAACGCCATTGCTTCGAGCTCGCGCCCGCTTCCGCGCGTCGCGTTTCTTGGGCTGGGGCTGATGGGCGCGGGCATGGCCGGGCGGTTGGCTGGGGCGGGCTTTTCGCTGGCGGTCTACAATCGAGATGCAGCGAAGGCGCGTTCGCTGGCGGCGCTTGGGGCGCGGGTGGCGGCGACGCCCGCGGAGGCGGCGGCCGGCGCGGAGTTGATTTTCAGCATGGTGGCCGACGACGCGGCGGCGCGGGCGGTGTGGCTGGGCGACGCGGGCGCGCTCGCGGCCGCGTCGCGCGGAGCGGTGCTGGTGGAGTGCTCGACCGTAAGCGTGGGCTGGATACGCGAGCTCGACGCGGCGGCGCAGGCTCGCGGCGCGGGGCTGGCGGTGCTGGATGCGCCGGTGACGGGCAGCAGGCCGCATGCGGCGGCGGGGGAGCTTGCCTTCCTCGTCGGCGGGCCGGCGGAGGCCTTGGCCAAGGCGCGACCGGCCTTGGCGGCGCTGGGGCGCGCGGTGCTGCCGACGGGGCCCGCGGGCAGCGGCGCGCGGCTGAAGTTGATCAATAATTTCCTTTGCGGCGTGCAGGTGGCGGCTTTCGCGGAGGCGCTGGTGATGATCGAGCGCGGCGGGCTGGATCGCGCGGCGGCGCTTGGCGTGCTGACCGGCGGCGCGCCGGGGAGTCCGCTGGTGCGGGCGATGGCGGAACGGATGGGCGCGGCGTCGCCGGTCGAGCCGCAGTTTCACCTCGCCCTGATGGCCAAGGATCTCGCCTACGCGCGCGACGAGGCGGCGGCGTCGGGCCTGGAGCTGCGGACCGCGGGCGCTGCGCTGGAGCGCTTCGCGACCGCGGTCGGCGCCGGTCTGGGCTCGCATGATCTCTCCGCCGTCGTCGAGTCTCTGCGCGGCGAATCTTTTCCTCCGGCCGGAGCACCCGATTTCACCCCATGAAACGTTCCCTACTGCCAATGTTGATAGCCTCGTCCGCGTTGTTTGCGAACACGCCCGATTCGCCCGCCGCCGGGTCCGCCGCTCCCGCCGCCTTTCCGGTGGCCATCGAGGTGGACGCCTCCCGCTCGCACGGAGCGCTGAAGCCGATCTGGCGCTTCTTCGGCGCGGACGAGCCCAACTACGCCACGATGCCCGACGGAAAAAAGCTCGTCGGCGAACTCGGCGAACTGCGCCCGAAGCAGGTCTATTTCCGCGCGCACAACCTCCTTTGCACCGGCGACGGCACGGCGGCCCTGAAGTGGGGCAGCACCAACATCTACACCGAGGACGCGCAGGGTAACCCGATCTACGACTGGAAGATCGTCGACGAGATCTTCGACACCTACCTCGCGCGCGGCGTCCGGCCGCTCGTGCAGCTCGGCTTCATGCCCAAGGCGTTGTCGACCAACCCGGAGCCCTACCAGCACGAGTGGCACCCGGGCCTTAAATACGAGAAGATCATGACCGGCTGGGCGTATCCGCCCAAGGATTACAACAAATGGCGCGAGCTCTGCTATCAGTGGACGAGGCACTGCGTCGAGCGCTACGGGAAAGAGGAGGTGGAGCAGTGGTATTGGGAGGTGTGGAACGAGCCCAACGGGCACTACTGGAAGGCGCCGAAGGAGGAGTTTCGGAAGCTGCACGACTACGCGATCGACGGCGTGCGCCGGGCCTTGCCGACCGCGCGGGTCGGCGGCCCGCACACGGCGGGCGCGGGCGGGCAGTTCCAGCGCGACTTTTTGGAGCACTGCATCCGCGGCGTGAACCACGCGAACGGCGAGAAGGGCACGCCGCTGGATTTCGTGGCCTTCCACGCGAAGGGTTCGCCCAAGTTTGTGGACGGACGCGTGCTCATGGGCATCTCGAACCAGCTTCGTGAGATCGACAAAGGCTTTTCGATCGTCGCCTCGTATCCGGAGACCAAGCACAAGCCGATCATCATCGGCGAGTCCGATCCTGAGGGCTGCGCGGCCTGCCAGGGGCCGGAGCTGAGCTATCGCAACGGCACCGTCTATTCGAGCTACACGGCGGCGAGTTTTTACCGGAAGCATCTGCTCGCGGAGAAGCACGGCGTGAACCTCGAGGGCGCGCTGACCTGGGCCTTCGAATTCGAAGACCAGCCCTGGTTCGCGGGTTTCCGCGCGCTGGCGACGAACGGCGTGGATCTGCCGGTGATCAACGTGTTTCGCATGTTCTCGCGCATGGACGGCGAGCGGCTGGCGGTCACGAGCAGCGCCGAGGTGCCGCTCGACGCGATCATGAAGGGCGGCGTGCGCGGCGCGCCCGACGTGGCGGCCCTGGCGGCCTTGGACAAGTCGGCGAAGAAGCTGACGGTGATCGTCTGGCACTATCACGACGACGACATCGCGGGGCCCGACGCGGCGGTGTCGGTCGAGCTGGCGGGCTTGCCGAAGGAGGCGAAGCGTCCCCACGTTACGCGCCACCTGATCGACCGCACGCACAGCAACGCCTACACCGCGTGGAAGGAGATGGGATCGCCGGCCGAGCCGACGCCGAAGCAATACAAGAAGCTCGAGAAGGCGGGTCGTCTGGCCGAGGCGAAGGCGCCGAAGTTGGAGCGCGGCGCGGATGGAAAGGCGTCGGTGAACTTCGCGCTGCCCCGGCAGGCGGTGACGCTGCTGACGGTGACGTGGTGAGGCGCTGGCGAGCCAAGACGCCCAATCGGCGGAATGGCCACAGAGTCGAAGAAGTCAAAAAAAGGGGCCGCGGGCGGAATCGCCTGCGGCCTTTTTTCTTATTCCGGTCATTCCGAGCCGCTAGCCAGAATAGGACATGAGCGGTTCCAACACATCGGAGCGGAAAGGCGGGCGTGTCGTGATCCCCGTCCTCCTCGCTGCCTATACGTTTAGTCCGCTCATCGCCGGACCGTTTCTCCGGGAGTCGGCATATTCCATACGCCTCATCTATTTTTGTTCGTTTCTCGTTCCGGCCGTCTACTTCCTCGCCAGCACCGCCGTTTGCGTCTTCCGAAGCGCGTGGCTCGACGCCGTCGGGTCCGCCTTCTTCGCTTGTTGGTCGGTTATCATCCTGTCGATCGTGCGAAAAGCCTTATAGTCATAGGGGAGCCTGACGATGCTATGCCGCGAAGCCGGATACGTGTCACGGACCGTGCCGGCGCACCCTCGGCGCCAAGCATCCATCTCGCTTACCTTGGACGTTGATTTAGCCAATGGAGATGAGCTTCGAGATTTCCGGTATCAAATATTGCTGTGCGTTGTATGGCAGCGGCGGCATGGACGAACTGAAAGGGAGGCTGCTATCGCTTCGGCTTCCGGATTGGATTCGTGAATCCGGCGAATTTCGCGTCGAAGACGGCCGATGGAACTTGGCTGTCGGAATTGCGACCGAAGACGAAGAATGGCGGCAGGATGATGATGTTGGTGATTTCGCCGCCCAAGTATTCCCTTTCCTCCACAAGCTAAGCCTCAGCGACGGAGCGGAAATGTCCTTGCACCTGATCTATCGCCGTAGCGATTGCACCGCGGAACTACCGGCGGAAACGCTGGCGATTTTGGCGGCCTTGCGAGTTCGGCTTTATGTGGAATTCAGAAGCGGGAATGAATCCTAAAACAATGGAATGCGAAACGGCCTGAATCGGGGGCAGGATGCTCCCGCTACGTTCCGGCGGTTTCGTTCCGCCGGAGGGGGGAAAGCGGTTTGCGTTCGAGAAGCTCCGTCGCGGCGCGGACGGCGTCCGCGATGGCGGAGGAGTCGTCCGATTCGGCCAGGGCCACTTCGAGACGCGCGAGCAGGGGCGATAGCTCGGAGAGGGAAAGGAGGCGTGCGATGCCTCGCATGCGGTGCGCGTGTTTGGCGGCGAGGGGACGGTCGGATTGCCAGGCACCGAGGACCCCGGCCCACTCCGCGCGCAGGGCGCGCTCGGCCTCGGCGGCGTCGAAGGGAGGCGGAGCGGGTGGTTGGGACGGCGGCTTCGGCGCCGATAGTGGCGACGGGCGCGGCGCGTTGCCGTGCGTGCCATCGCTCAAGGGCGCGACCGCGTCCCGGATCGCGTCGAGCAGGGCCTCGGGTTGAAGGGGTTTGCTGAGAAACCGGCAGGCGCCGGCGGCGATGGCCTGGCTTTGTTTCTCCTCGGTGGAATAGGCGCTCAGCACGATGACGGGAGCGGGCGCGCCGGGCTGCGCGGCGCGCAGCTTGGGAAGGAGCACGGCGCCGTCGGCGTCACCGAGCAGCCAGTCCATGATCACGACGTCCGGGTTGTATTCGCCGATCTTGGCTTTGGCCTGGACGGCGTCGCAGGCCCACTCGACGTCGAAGCCCCACGACACGAGGTGGTGGTTCAGGATGAGCCGGTTGTAGGCCTCGTCCTCGATCGCGAGCACGCGTA
This sequence comes from uncultured Verrucomicrobiota bacterium, assembly GCA_946482165.1. The sequence continues at coordinate 7,072 of CAMLQS010000228.1, forward strand.
GCGGGCGCGAGGCGAGCACGGGCGGCGCGGTGTTTACGGCGCTGGGGGGCGAGGCGGGGGAGACCGGCACACGCACCCAAAACTGGATCGTGCCGCCCTCGCGCCGGGCGCCCACGGAGCCGCCCATCGATTCGGCGAGGCGCTGGCAGATGGCGAGGCCGAGGCCCGAGCCGGAAACGCCGGTCTCCACCGCGCGACGACCGCGACGGAAAGGCTTGAACAACTCGGCCGGGTCTTCGTCGGGATCGCCCGCCCATGGGCTGTTGACCTCGATGCGAAGCTGCGTGTCGCCCGACGCCCCGTTCATGAGGAAGGCATGCACCTCGGCTTGCGGAGGCTGGCCGTATTTGAGCGCGTTCCCGACGTAGTTGGAGACGATCTGCCGCAACTTGCCCGCGTCGCCGATCAACCAGCACGCGTCGTCGGGCACCCGGTGAACGATGCGGTCTTCCGCGCCGACGATAAGATGGGCGGTGCTTCCTCGAACGAGCGAACCGAGCTCGAAACGACCGGGGCGCGCGACGGGGCTGCCGTGGGTGAGGCTCGCGAAGTCGAGGGCGTTGTCGATGGTCGCGATGAGCTGATCGGCGCAGGCCTGCATGGTCTCCACCAGATAGGACGAGCGACCGCGCAAGTCCTCGCGGCGGATGAGCTGGAGGAGGCCGGTGATGCCGTTGAGAGGGTTGCGCAGCTCGTGGTTGATGCTCGCGAGAAAGCGATCCTTGGCCTCGTTGACCTGCCGGAGATCAAGGGACGAGCGAACGGCCTCGCGCTCGATCTGGCGGGAAAGCGACTCCGCGAGCTCGAGGATCGCCTGCCGCTCGAATTTGTTCAGCCGCAGGCTCCAGCCGCTCGCCAGCAGCCGCACGTAGCCGAGCGGCTCGGAGCCGATGGAGTTGAGCGGAATGACCCAGAGGTCTTCGCGCTCATGCCAGGTGACCGATTCCCTGACGATGTCGTCCCAACGGGAGGGAAGATTCGCCTCGTTCAAGCCCGGTCGGGGCGGAATCACCGTCGGCCGGCCGTTCGTATCGCGCAGCCAGACCTCCACAAGCCCGAGGCGGAAGGTGTCGCGCAGGTGTTCGCACACGGTCCCGAGTCCGGCGGCCATGTCCTCCTCGCGGCCGGGCAGGCTGGAAAGCG
>CAMLQS010000229.1 GCA_946482165.1 uncultured Verrucomicrobiota bacterium
ATCGCCGACGCCCCTCTATCCGCATCTGCACCACGCGGGGAGGTTGGCCGCGAAGCGTCTCCCCATAAGCGGTCAGGCAGGCCTCCATGCCCGCCTCGTCACCCGACGCGCAACGCGCCATCGCCTGATAAAGCAGACATGGGCGGCGCTGCCGCGGCGAACGCCCCGAGTTCCGCAACCAAGCGGCGCAAACATCCGTCAAACCCGGCCAGTCTTTCCTCTCCGCGAAGACATCGGCGCGCGCTTTCCATGCCGGCTCCGAGCCCGGCGACAGTCGGAGAATGGCGTCCGCCTCCACCAAGACCTCGTCGAAACGTTCGAGATGCACGAGCGTGTCGATCCGGCATTCCCGCGCTTCGACCTTCGCGGGGCATTCGCCGATGATCCGGTCCACCATGGCTAGGCACGTCTCGTAGCAGTCCGAGTAGTGGAGCCCCCAAGCCAGCGCGAGGCGCGCCTCCTGCCTCGTTGCGCAAGACGGCAGCTCATCCATCCAGCGCTCAAAAGCATCCGATGTGGGAAAAACCAGTTTCGTTAACCCATCGCGCCGGGTCCGACGAAAATCGCCCGCAAAAAAATCGATCGGCAGCTCCGCGCCGCCACGCTGCCGCACCCACGCGCGGAAAAGCCGGCACTCTCGCGGATAGAGCCGATGCAGGATCGTAAGAACGATTTCCTCGGTCCACTCGTGCTCCATCTTCTCCGCATACCACTCATTGTTCTCCCGGCGGTCGGCCAGCCAACGACCGCGACTCACCCGAGCCGTATGGTCGTGAAAATGGGCGATTTCATGGACCAAGGTCTTCAGCGCATGCAGACGGAGGTAAAGCTCCACGACGACGCGCGGCGCGAGCACCCGCGCCCAATCGACCACATAGGCGTAAATCGAGATCAATCCCCGCGACGAAAGAAACATGCCGAGAATGCTGCCGCCGTAGACGCCGGGAAACATTTTGCTCCCCGGGCGGCCGGTGAACGGATCGCGGCGCCATTCCTGGGCCATGTCCCGTTCGAGCATGTATTCCCGTCCAAGCACGAGCCGGACTTCATCGATGCCCTCCACCGCCGCGGCCGGCAGCGCCTCCAGAACCGCGCGGACATCCCGCGCCGAGGCGGCGTGGAACACGTGCGCCGATTCGTCGCTCACCCGGATCGGAATCTCCCCCACAGGCAACCGCACGCTTCGATCCGGAGCCGGGTGCGCATGGCGTTGGTCCGAGACTTGGCGCTTGATCCGCTGTTTTCGTCGGAGCGCGGTTTCCTCCCGTTCGATGGCTTCCGCGGAGGCCCGCGTATCGGAAAAGTCCTGACGCCGGAGTTTCGCGAGCGAGCGATTGGTTGCGTGAATGCTGCGTGACATGCGATCCGGCGCCTTTTTGCCATCACGCCGCCGCCCGCGCCAGCGAGATCATTCGCGCGCATTCCTCGCCTTCCTGCGCCAAAAACCTTGGCCGGGACCAGGCGCCCCCCTTGCAGTCCAACGACAGGCCGCCATGAGGTCTTTTCACCATGAAGTTTCGCCTCCCGCTCGCAGCGACGCTGTTCGCCGCGCTCCTGCCCTCGACCGCTTTGGCCAACGCCGGCACGCCACTCATGTGGGCGACGATGATCCACCTCGTTCTCGGCAATGCGATCATTGGCGCAGCCGAGGGCTTGCTTCTCTCGGGCCTCATCAAGACACCGCCGCTACGAAGCGTCGGGCTGCTGATCGGGGCGAACTATATATCGGCGTGGATGGGAGGCATCGCCCTCACGGGACGGTTGGCCGACAGCGCGGACATCACGATCGAAAGCCTCCGCTTTTGGTTCGGCGTTCTGGTCGTCGCCGCGTTCATCGTCACCCTGCTTATCGAGTTTCCGTTTTGCTGGCTGCTCGTCCGAAAGCAGGAACACGCGATCCGAAAAGCGCTCAAAGCCACCCTGCTGATAAACCTCGCCAGCTACGTCCTTCTCTTCGGTTGGTATTGGCTCGCCAGCGGCACAAGCATGCTCACGCAGCTCGAAGTGGTGCAAGTGAAGCAACTTCACCCGCCCAAGGACTGCGTCCTTTGGTTCATCACTCCGGACGGCAGACACATCCTCCGCGCGGACCTTGCACACGAACGCGCCGAATTCTTCGCCGAGGTCTCGGCGAAAGACCGGGACGACCGCCTTTTCGCACAGTCGAACACCCACGGTCGCTTCGACTTGTTTCTCCGCCTCGACGGGGAACGACAGTCGGAGGAAAAAATCGAATTGGTTCAGGCGGATTTCGCCGCGTTGGCGCCGATCGACGAACGCCGTGAAAACACCGGCAAACCCTACGGAACCTGGTTCAACTTTGGCGCCGTCCCCTCCCTCGCGGGCAGCGGCGCGGAATGGAAGTATCACACCGGATTCTGGGCCGGCGAAGGAGTGTCCGGCGAAAGCGAAAAGACCGGCGAACGCCTGCATCTCTCGTTGGAGATTCCTTTCACCGCGTGGATAGTGCGCAACGCCGTCCAGCTCGACGGAGACCTGGTGCTGTTCCAGCTCGGCAACGATCAGATCTGCCTGCTTCGACCGGGCGAAAAACGAATCGCCCTCATCGCTCGGGGCAAAGGACCGCTCGTCGCCAAGCCGTGACCGCCCCGCCCAGCTCTGGCTCCGTCCCATGCAACCCCACCCGAGGACGCCCGCCCTCGATTTTGACCAGACCCTTTTCGGAAACCGAGCCGAACGCATACATACCTCTCTCCGCGGCTCTCCGTGCCCTCCGTGGCTAAAATCCCGCCTCCGCTCCCGTGGCGAAGCGTCCGCCTCGCTCGCGAGGAGCGCCGGCGAAACGACGCTTCCGCAACGAAACCGCTCCATGAACCGCGGCGCCGACCCGCCCCGCGGACAGACGAAAAAGGTGCGGCCGAAATCAGCCGCACCTCAACATACCATGCCATCGACGGCCCGGACTTATGGGAGGTCCTAAAATCTCCGGCGGGGTCTGCGTTGAGCGCCAAACGGCAGGCCGCAAGGCGGGGAGGCGCGGGGTATCCTCGAAGAGGCTATCCCCGCCTCCCCAACGCCGCGGATGTCGGAATGGCTCTCAACCCGCAGGGCGACCGGGAAATACGGCTGGGCCGGCGTTGGGTGCGCCGGGACATACCTTTCAGGTATGCCTCCGTCTCACCCGCCTTGGCCGAGCCGTATTTCCCGGTCGCGCAGACCCCGCCGGAGATTTTAGGACTTCCCTTAAACGCGACGACCGCGGCGGCGCGCCATCACGACGCCGAGACTCGCGAGACCGGCGAGCGCGGCGCACGAGGACGGCTCAGGCACCTGCGTCAACGTCACCGAGAACGCCGTCGTATCGAAACTGGTCGCCGAGAGCGCGGCGCTGGATGGCCGCAGGGAGAAGGTGTCGAAAGCAAACGAGTTCGGCGTGGTATCGGTGAAGGAAGCCAGCAGGACGCCGTCGCCGCCCAATGATCCGCCGGACATGCTGGCGTCGATCTCAAGATGCGCCGACGCGGTGCGAACGATCATCATCGAAAACAGGTAGGTCGTTGCGTCCGCGTAACCGGTCGCTCCGCTGGATTCCTGATCGTCGAGACTCGTCCAACTGGCGCCGGCGCTGAGCAGCGCGGATGCAGTGGCGGGGGCGGCGCGCTCCATCAGATTGAAGGGATTGGCGTGACCAAAAGTCTGCCCCACGTTCATGAACATCCCGTAGCCGGCGTAAGCGGCGGAGCCAGGGTTGCCGTCCGCGGCCAATCGCGACCCGGATGGAGTGTCCACGAAAGCAAGGCGGAAGCCCTGGCTGGCGTTCGTGGCATTTGTTCCCGTGAGGGTGAAAGTCCAACTCACGCTCAGGGTGTCGCCAGGATTGGCGAGGGTGGCTTCGCTGCCTTCGGAAGCGAAATAGGTTGTCCACGAGGACGAACCCGCCCCGACGGTGCCGGTGAGGTGACCGGCGCTGGCGCTCAGCGTGGAGACGGTGCCGAACCAGGCGGACTCGCGGTTGCCGTCCAAATCGGAATCGACGCTGGACTCTTGTTCGGTGCGGTTGCCGTCCAACCAAGTGTCATTTACAAGGGTGGCGGCCTGACCGGAGGCGAACGGCAATACGGCAAATCCAAGCAGGATCGCCGGCGTGGGGCGGAATTTTGACTTCATGCGAACAAGCGGCTGGGGTGTTAAGCAGCTCCAAACCGGCACCCAGGGTATCGGCCGGCTGCATGGGGTAACTTTCGCTGGAGAACGCATCCGATTGTAATAAGATTGTCGATACGATTTCCGCGAAACCCTCGTTTCTTCGCGCATGCGCGAAGACCGCTCGGAAAACCGGGGGAAACACCCCGGAGCGTGCAATGGATCATCGACTTCGGCCGCATGTGGGCGAAGTCCGGCATCTCTCCGTGGCCCTCCGTGCCCTCCGTGGTTAAAAACCCGCCTCCTCTCCGGTGGTGAAGCGAGCGTCTCGCCTCCCTCACGGTTAATTGAGATGCTCGCCGAAAAACGCCTCGAGCTTGTCGAAGGGAATGAGCCGCGCCCGATCATAGAGATCCACGTGCCCCGCGCCCGGGACGACGAGGAGTTCCTTCGGCTCCGACGCCAGCTTGTAGGCGTGCTCGCTGAAGATGCGGGAATGCGCGTGCTCGCCGGTGACGAACAAAACCGGACGCGGAGAGATCCACTCCAGATTCTCGAACGACCAGAACAACATCATCTGCGCGGCGCTCGTCCGCCAAAACGCCGTGCTCGAGCGCGGATGCTGACCGCGCGGCGTGCGGTAGTAATCGTAGAACTCCTTGTCGATTTCCGACGACGCCTCGGTCAGCGCCTCAGGCGTGCCGATATTCATCGTCCTCTCCGCGCCGTCCGCCTCGGCCCAACGCTGCGCCGAGATCGCCTCCAGCGATTTTTTGATCGCGGCGACATCGGGCTTCTCCGCCAGCCCCTGCCGGTGCGCCTGGCCGATGTCATACATGCTGATCGTCGCCACCGCCTGGATACGCGGATCGGTTTCCGCCGCGGCCAGGCCGAAGCTGCCGCTGCCGCACACGCCGATCACGCCGATGCGCCCGCGATCCACAAAGGGCCTCGTGCCGAGAAAATCGACCGCCGCGCTGAAGTCCTCGACCAGCGCCTCCGCCGACGCCGTGAAATGCGGCTGGCCGCCGCTCTCGCCGTTGTAGGAGGGATCGTGCGCGAGCGTGACGAAGCCCCGCTCCGCCATCGTCTGCGCATACAGGCCGGCGCTTTGCTCCTTCACCGCGCCATACGGACCGCCGACCACGATGGCGGGATGTTTTTTGGAAAGATCGGCCGTCTTCGGGATATACAGGTCCGCGACGATCTGGATGCCCAGGCGGTTGTGGAACGAGACCTTCCGGTGATTCACGTTCGCGCTCCGCGGAAAGGTTTTGTCCCACGCCAGCGTATCCGCGGCGACGGCGGGCGCGGGAGCGACAAGGGATAGAAACGCGCCGAAGGAAAGAAGCGCGGCGACGGACGACAGACCGGGGATCGTGGACAAGGGATTCATTTGGCGTGGTGTTTGAGGTTCGACGAATCCGACGCCTCGCGGCCGACCCGTTTCGATACCGCACTCTACACCCTCCGGCCGGAGCGTGCGCTCCGCCGCTTGCGCGACCTGTAGTCTCCTTGCTCAAAACGCCGCCCGCCCGCGCTCACCGCCGACGCCGATACTCGCTCGGGGTCATGGCCGTCTCGCGGCGAAACACCTGCGCAAAATGACTGGGGCTCGCGTAGCCCAGATCCAAGGCCACCGCGATGATGCTCTGCTTCGTCTCCCGCAGACGCCGCCGCGCCTCGTTCATGCGCGCGTTGAGCTGATACTTCGCCGGGGACACGCCGACGGCGCGCGTGAACAGGCGATGGAAGTGAAACTTGCTCAGCCCCGCCTTTGCCGCGAGTTGCTCCAAATCGATTTCCTCGGCGAGGTGCGCCTCGATCCAGTCCGTCACCTGCTTCAGCTTGAAGCCCGGCAACGCCGAGCCGCCGCCCGACGGTTCCTGCGCGAGCTCCGCATAGTTTCGCACCAGATGCGTCGCGATCAACTGGGCCAGCCCCTGCACCCGCAGGACGCTCGCACGCGGAGCGATCAACTCGTCGCGCACCCGCTCCATCAGCCAATTCAGCTCCGGATCCGTAAACGCGGACAAATCCCGCAGCCGCGCTTTTGCGGCGTCGGCGCCGAAGACCTCCGCCATGGCGCGTTGCAGCAGGGGCACCTCGACAAACGCCATCATCGCGAGAAACGGCTCCGAAGTCAGCGCCTTCCAGCGGCAATCATAAGGCCCGCCTCCGGTGGTCAGAAAAAACGAACCTTTCTTGATGCGATGGATGATCCACGGCCCGCCGCCCTCGCGTTCCTGAAATTCCGCCTCGCCCGAAAAGGTCCACGCCAAGTAGGGCTCGCTGACCGCGGGCATCGCCAGCGCCTCCGTCTCGCGCAACGGCTCGGTGATCCATGCCTTCAACTCGCGCCACGCCTTGCCCCGGCTCGGCCGCAGACACTTCGCCCGGGTGTAAGGGAGGTAAGCCTCGGCGGAAGTGACGTCGGGAATAGGCATCGGGGGCAGTCCGGAGCGGCGGCGCCGGGCGCAGAAAATCGAAGGATGCATATCGCGCGAGGCGCTGTCTTCAAAATAAACCGATGCTTCGCGAGGCGGAAACCATGCTCGGCCAAGGCGACCGAGGCGGGCCAACCAATTTGAAGAACGAAACACCCGGCACCTTGCGGTCCCGCGCTTTCCGGAACATATTCCCGACCTCGGCCCCGCGCATGCCCTCCACCGCCCCCAGCGCCACCGCTCCGTCAGCCGTGCGGGAACCGGCCATCCGCCCCTTGCGCGACGCGGTCCTTGCCGGGCTTGGAGTATTCGCCATCGCCGCCGCCGCGCTGGCCTACGTTTACCACGAAGCCCGCGCGACGCTTTACACCCACAAACGCGAGCACCTTCTCCATCTCGCCGCCTTCGCCGCCGCGGAGATGGACCCCGGGCTGCACGCCAAGGTCGCCGCCCAGGGCGACGCCGCCTACCTCGCCGCCATCGAGCCGCTCCTTCGCCTGCGCCGCACCGTCCCCCAAGTCTATTACGCCTATTCTCTCGGCCCGGGCCGCGCCGTTCCGACCTTCGTCCTCGACTCCAGCAACATCATCCCGAGCCCGGGCGACACCACGCCCGACACGCCTTTCGGGGAAGTCTACGAGGACCCGCCGCCCGAGATCGACCTCGCCTTCACCGGCGGCAAACCCGTCGCCAGCGCCGAGCCCTACACCGACAAGTGGGGCACTTTTCTCAGCGGCTTCGCGCCTTTCTTCCACGAGGACGGCCGCCTCGCCGGCGTCGTGGGCGTCGACGTCTCGATGGCGGATCTCAGACGGCGCCTCCTTCCTTTCCAGTTCACCCTCATCCTCGCCCTCGCCGGCAGCGCCGCCGCCGCGACCCTGCTCGGGCTCACCCGCTATCGCGCCCAGTCCGCCATCGCCATTGCCCGCGCGGAGTCGGACAAGTCCCGCCTCCTCTCCGAACGCGCCGCGCTCGCCGCCGAGCAGGCCAACCAAGCCAAGTCCTCCTTCCTCGCAACGATGAGCCATGAGATCCGCACGCCCATGAACGGCGTCATCGGCATGACTCAAATCATCCAGGACACGCCGCTCACGCCGGAACAACGCGAGTGCGTCGGCTCCATCCAATCCTCCGGCGAAGCGCTCCTCTCCATCATCAACGACATCCTCGATTACTCGAAAATCGAGGCCGGCCGGATCGAGTTCGAGCGCCGCCCTTGGTCGCCTCGCGCCTGCGTCGAGGAAGTGCTCGACCTCCTCGCGCTTTCCGCGCGCCGCAAGAACCTCGAACTCGCCTACCTCATCGAGCCCGGCGTGCCCGAGCTTATGGTCGGCGACGCCAATCGCGTCCGACAGATCCTCCTCAATCTCGTCGGCAACGCCCTCAAGTTCACGTCCGTCGGCGAGGTCATCGTCATCCTCCGCCTCGCTCCGCTCGCCGCCTCCGCATCAGGCGACGCCCCGCGCCCTCAACTCGAGGTCTCCGTCAGCGACACCGGCATCGGCATCCCCGTCGACCGCCTGGATCGCCTTTTCAAGCCCTTCTCCCAGGTCGACGCCTCGACCACTCGCGAGTTCGGCGGCACCGGCCTCGGCCTCGCGAT
>CAMLQS010000230.1 GCA_946482165.1 uncultured Verrucomicrobiota bacterium
GTGAGCATGATGCCGATGAAGAGCGTGCCGCGGAAGTCGATGCCCTCGGCGGCGACGGCCTCGACGGAGGGCGCGACGATCTCGTTCTCGATGCGGTCGAGGAGGGAGGGGGTGACGACCTCGGCGGGCGAGTAGGTGCCCATGCCGCCGGTGTTGGGACCGGTGTCGCCGTCGCCGACGCGCTTGTGGTCCTGCGAGGTGGGGAGGATCGTGTAGTTTTTACCCGATACGACGACGAGGATGCTGGTTTCCTCGCCGAAGAGGCAGTCCTCGATGAGAACCTGGGAGCCGGCGGAGCCGAATTTGTTGCCCGAGAGCATGTCCATCACGGCGGCCTCGGCCTCCGCGAGGGATTGCGCGACGATCACGCCTTTGCCGGCGGCGAGCCCGTCGGCCTTGATCACGATCGGGGCGCCGCGCTCCCGAAGATAGGCGAGGGCGGGCTCGACCTCGGTGAAGATGCCGGCGGGGGCGGTGGGGATGCGGTGCTTGAGGAGGATCTGCTTGGTGAAGACCTTGGATGCCTCGAGGCGGGCGCCGTCGGCGCGGGGGCCGTAGGCGGGAATGTTCTCCCGGGCCAGCGCGTCCACCAAACCGAGCGAAAGGGGAACCTCGGGGCCGACGACGACGAACTGGACGTGTTCGCGTTTGGCCAGGGCGACGAGGCCGGCGACGTCGTCCGCGGCGACCGGGAAGCAGGTGACCTCGGCGGCGATGCCGGCGTTGCCGGGCGCGCAGATGACGCGCGGTCCGGCGGGGGAGGCGAGGAGCGACTGGACGAGGGAGTGTTCGCGGCCGCCGGAGCCGACGACGAGGACGGAGCTGGGGAGAGACATGGTTAAGGCAAAGGCTGAGGGTGGAGACCTGAGACCTGAAAGCAGAAAAGCGGCGAGGCGCGAGACGAGTCCCGCCACGCGGGGCTGCTCCTTCAGGTCTCAGGTTTCAGCGCTTCATCCCTGCCTTTTCAGAGCACCTGGAGCTTTCGGCGGTAGAACTGGATGGCCTCGTCGGCGTCGTCGGTGAAGAGGACGTAGTCGAGCATCCAGGCGGGGGCGCGTTTTTCGGCGACCATGCGCTGGAGCTGCTCGCGGAGCGCGGAGAAGTAGGCGCGGTCGAGAAAGACGTAGGGCACGCGCGGGCGGATGCCGAGCTTGAGGTTGCACATCTCGATGCCGATCTCCTCCAGGGTGCCGACGCCGCCGACGTTGAAGACGCAAAAGTCGGCGACCTCGAACCACTTTTGGCGGAAGTGGCGGGACGTCTCCTGAAAGGTGTTGAAGAAATCGACGCCGAGCTCGGGCGGCTGGGCCTCGAGCTCGAGGTAGCAGGCTCCGGTGAGCGCGCCTTGGTCGCGCGCCTGATCGGTGGCGAGCCGCATGACGCCGCCGCCGCCGCCGGTGAGGACCGCCACGTTCGGGCCCATGAAGCCGGAGAGTTTTTCGATAAGCGCGGAGATGCGCGAGGTTTGCGCGGCGTCGAGACCGACCGCGCTTCCGTAGAATGCGAGGATGGTGGATTCCTGGAAACGTTTCACGAGCTCCTCGCGGATGAAGAAGCCGTGGCCCTTCTTGTAGGTGTGGAGGTAGAGGTCGCCGAGCTCGGGGTTGAACCAGTAGACCTTGATTCCGAGGTTTTCGAGGGTGTCGAGGCGGGCGTGGGCGTTGCTCGAAAGGAAGAAGCCGTGCGTCCGCGAAGGGCGGCGGAACACGAGGCGCTTGAGCGGGATTTTGCCGAGGCGGGTGAGGAGTTCGGCGTGTTCGAGGAGGTTGGGGAAGTAGTCGATGAGGAGCGTGTCGGCGTCGTCGGGCGCGGCGTCGAGGGCCTGGATCATCGTGGGATAGCCGGTGGTGCGGCCGACGACGGCCGAGGCGGGTTTCTCGCGCAGCGCGGAGAAGGTGGCCGAGTCGACCAGCAGGCCGTGGTTGGCCATGGCGCCGGACTGGCCCTTCACGGTGATGTGGGTGCGGGGGCGCGGGGTGCCGGAATCTGGGGCGAGGGGGTTGGCGTCGATGCAGTGGAAAAGGGCGCGGGTGGCGGTGACGTCCTGTCGGCGGCGGCGCGCCTGGTTGCGGGCGGGGGCGGCGTCGGGCTCGGGGGCGCGGTAGACGGCGACGGAGACCATGGGATTCACCACGGGGTGTTCGCCGTGGTTGTAGATCTCCAGCATGATGTTCGTGCCGGCGGTTTTCACGGGGTCGAGCAGGACGGCGCCGGTGTGGATGCCGAAGTTGCCCTCGCCGGGATTGAGCACGACGTAGTGCTCCTTGAGATACATGGAGCAGCTGGTGAGGATGCCGGAACGGGGGGCGACGGTGATCGGCGTGGCCTCGTGGCGGATCTGGACCTTGTCGAGGAAACCGCGGCCGGCGTCGCCGAAGACGAGGCGCTCGAAAGCGGGGCGGGTGAGCCGAGGGTTCAGCGTGTAGGTGATGGGGTGGGGGGTGAGGAAGACCTGGCCGTCGCGGTCGATGCTGATGGTATTGGGGAGCTTGATACGATTCGTCTGGATCGCGGACCAAATCTGCGTGGAGGTGAGGCGGGCCTCCTTGGGGGCGTGGAAAAGCCGGCCGACGGGCACGCCGGGGCGGAAAAGCTGCTGCCAGTAGGAGGCGTTGGGAAAGTTGTCGTCGAAGAGGAAAACCTCCGCCTCCAGGAGAAGACGCTTTTTGTCGGCGCGAGGAACGCCGTGGGTGATCGTTTCGATGCCGATGCGGGCGAGGGTGGAGCGCTCGGTGAAGCGGAGGCCGGGGGCGTGCAAGCGCATGAAATCCCATTCGGCGGGGGTGCGGGGCGAGAAGGCCAGGGTGAGGACCAGCGCCCGCGAATCTTTGCGGCGCAGCGCGAGAATATGACCGTCGCCGCTGGTCCAAAAGGCATGGGGATTCATCGGGCGATAGGGAAAGCGGCGAGCGGCGCGGGCTCAAGCGTGCGAAGCGGAAGTATCGAACGGGCGCGAACTATGGGTTTGCCAGCGCGGAGTCGGGGTGCGCAGCGTGGAACCTTGTCCGGCTGGCGGGGACTCCCTGTTGGTCACGATAACTCCATTACCCAAACCCGTATCTCATGAAATTCGTCCGTATCCTGCAGGCCTCCGCCCTCGCCGCCGTAGGCGCGCTGTCCTCTGTCAATGCCCTCGCGCAAGATAACAGCGCCCCGGCCGCTCCCGCCGCTCCGGCCGCCGCCGAAGCTCCGAAATACACCGACGAGCAGGTCTTCGAGGCCTTCGGGTATCTGGTCGGTCAGCGCATCGGCATTTCCGAGCTGGGTGTTTCCGACGCCGAGAAAGCCGCGGCCATGCGCGGTCTCGAAGCCGCCTTCGGTGGCGTGAAGGACAAATACTCTCCCGAGACCTTCGGTCCCGAAATCCAGCGCGTGTTGGGCGGCCGTCAGCAGGCCGCGCAGGCCAAGGCCGCCGAGAAGGCCCAAGGCGAGGCCGCCGCTTATTTCGAGGAGCTGAAGAAGAATCCGGCGGTGAAGTCCACCGACTCGGGCCTCTACTATGAGATCGTGACCGAAGGCACCGGCGCGAAGCCGAAGGCCACCGACACCGTCAAGGTCCACTACACCGGCAAGCTCGTGAACGGCACCGTGTTCGACAGCTCGGTGCAACGCGGCGAGCCCGCCGAGTTCCCGCTCAATGGCGTGATCCCCGGCTGGACCGAGGGTCTCCAGCTCATCGGCGTCGGCGGCAAGGCGAAGCTCCACATCCCCTCCAAGCTCGGCTATGGCGAGCAGGGCGCCGGCGGCATGATCCCCCCGAACTCGACCCTCGTGTTCGATGTCGAGCTGCTCGAGATCAAGGCTCCCGAGCCCAAGGCCGAGGCCGTCACCCCGGCGCTCGGAGTGCCGGACGCGAAGTAAGCGGCTTTCGCTGCTCCGCTCATCGGATTTTCAACCCGGCTCCGCGTTTGCGGGGCCGGGTTTTTTGCGTCGGGAGGCCTGGGGTAGGGCGCGACCGCGGTCCCGCTCCACCCTCGGACATGAGCCGCGCGGACGCGGACGCCGGGGACGGCGTCCGTCCTGATTTAAATCACGCCAAGGCGGGGGCCTTGGCGGCCAGGCCGAGGCGGGCGCGGACGCGGGCAAGCATCTGCGCGGGCGAAAGGCCGTGGGCGGCTCGCAGCTCGGCGACCGAGGAGGCGTGGCCGACGAAGGTATCCGGCCATCCGATACGCTCCACCGGCGTCGAGGAGCCGGCCTCGGACAGGGTTTCAAGCACCCCGGTGCCGAAACCGCCGGTCGCAACCGCGTCCTCGAGGGTGACGACCAGGCGGGCGTCGGCGGCTTGGGCGAGGAGGAGTTCGCGGTCGAGGGGCTTGGCGAAGCGCGCGTTCACCACGCCGACCGAGAGGCCGTCTTCGGAGGCGAGTTTTTCCGCGAGGGCGAGGGCGTCGGCGACCATGGGGCCGAGCGCCCAGAGTTGCACATCGACTCCGGCGCGGACGACCTCGGCGCGGCCGATGGGGAACGTGGGCGCGGAGGCCACGGGCGCGGGCGAGCCCGTGGCGGCGCCGCGCGGGTAGCGGATAAAAGCCGGGCCGTCGTGGGTGAGCGCGGTGCGAAGCATGGCGGCGAGCTCGTGCTCGTCCTTGGGCGCCATGACGACGGCGCGCGGCACGCAGCGAAGATACGCGACGTCGAAGAGACCGTGGTGCGTGGGGCCGTCGTTGGCGGAGAGTCCGGCGCGGTCCATGCAGAAAGTCACCGGCAGGTTCTGCAGCGCGACATCGTGAATGATGTTGTCGTAGGCGCGCTGGAGGAAGGTGGAGTAGATGGCGACGACCGGGCGGATGCCCTGGGTGGCGAGACCGGCGGCGAAGAGGACCGCGTGCTCTTCCGCGATGCCCACGTCGAAGAACTGACGCGGGAGGGCGGCGGCGAGGTGGTTCAGGCCGGTGCCGGAGGGCATGGCGCCGGTGATGCCGACGACCTTGGGGTTGGCGGTCGCGAGCCGGACGAGTTCGTGCCCGAAGACATCCTGGTAGTTCGGAGGGCTGCCGGGGGCGCCGCCCTTGGCCTCGCCGGTGACGGGATCAAAGGCGCCGAGGCCGTGGAATTTCTCCGGGTGGGCGCGGGCGGCGTCGAGGCCGCGGCCCTTTTCCGTGATCACGTGGACGATGATCGGCGTGTCGGTGTCGCGGGCGAACTCGAGGTTCTTGATGAGCTCGTCGAGATTGTGTCCGTCGATCGGGCCGATGTAGCGGAGGCCGAATTTCTCGAAGAGGGAGGACTCGACGAAGAAGTCCTTGGTCTCGCGCTTCCACCTCATCCAGACCCGGTGCATGTCGTCGCCGCCGGGCAGGCCGCGGAAGAATTTTTCCAGGTCGTGATGCACCTTGTTGTAGGTGCGGTTGGTGGAGAGCTTGTTGAGGTATTTCGCGATCGCGCCGACGTTGCGCGCGATGGACCACTCGTTGTCGTTGAGGATGACGACAAGGCGCTTGGTCGAGGAGACGACGTTGTTGAGCGCCTCGAGCGTGATGCCGCAGGTGAAGGCGGCGTCGCCGCAGAGGGCGACGACATGCTCCTTGGTGCCGGCGAGGTCGCGGGCGACCGCCATGCCGAGGGCGGCGGAGAGGGCGGTGCCGGCGTGGCCGGCGCCGAAGGCGTCGTGCGGGCTCTCGTCGCGAGCGAGAAAGCCGGAGGCGCCGCCGGTCTGGCGGACTTTCTGGAAAGGCGCGAGGCGGCCGGTGAGCAGTTTGTGGACGTAGCCCTGGTGGGCGACGTCGAAGACGAATTTGTCGTCCGGCGTGGAGAACACCCGGTGAAGCGCGATGCTCAGCTCCACGACGCCGAGGTTGGGGCCGACGTGGCCGCCGTTGCGGGCGGTGACCCGGATGAGCTCCTCGCGGATCTCGGCGGCCAGCTGCGGGAGCTGCGTGGCGGAGAGTCCCTTCACGTCGGCGGGCGAGCGAACGTGGTCGAGGAGACGCGGGACCGGAGCGGTGGCGGAGTGGGCGGCGGAGTCAGGCACGGAAGGAGCGAGGAGCAGGGAGCTGGGAGCCGGGCGGCGGAGAAAGCGGGAGCGGGGCGCGATGTTTATTTACACGAGGCCCAGATCGGAGCGTTCGCCGGCGGGGAAGGGTGCGGGCGCGAGAGAGCCGTCCTTCTGGCGCTTCAGCTGCTCGATCTTGAGCTCGGCGGCCTTGAGACGCTGCTCGCAGATGGCCAGCAGGCGGCTGCCTTCCTCGTATTTGGCCAGGAGTTCCCCGAGGGGCACGTCGCCGGCTTCCATGGCCTCGACGATGGCTTCGAGGCGGTGCATCGCGTCCTCGAAGGAGGCTTCGGGAGTGGCGGCGGAGGCGGCGTTGGATTTGGAGCCCACGGTGAAAACCGGAGAAAGTTGAGCCCGCCAGCGCGGTTTTCAATCCCGGGTTTGGGCCGGGGCCCGGCCCCGGCGGTCGACGCGGGAATGTGACGGGAGCAGGATGCTCCCGCTACGGTGGTTGCGCGAGCGCGAGGGCGCGGGGGTTTTCCGACTAACTGGCGGCGGCGACCGGAGCGGGGGCGACGATCGCGAGGAGGGCTTCGCGAAGCTCGGCGAGGCGCTCGGTGTCGGATGTGTGCTCCGGGCGCGCGTTTTCGATGTAGAAGCTGTCGATCGCGATGTCGCGTTCGGTGCCGATGCGGGCGAAGGTGATGTCGAAGCCGTGATCGCTTATCACGCGGGCGAGGCGGAACAGGAGGCCGATCTCATCGCGCGCCTGCACCTCGACGATGGTGCGCTGCATGGAGAGTTCATGGTAAACATCGACCATGGGCGGAAAGCTTGCGTGCGCGGCGACGGCCTTTTCCAAGCCGAAGCGGGAGCTGCGGACTTTTTTCGCCTGCGCGACGATGTCCGGGTAAAGGTCCTTGTTGGTGACGAGCGCGTCCTCGACGGTCTTCGCGAAAATCTCCTGGGCCTTGGCGGATTGCACGACGCCGCGGCCGGGCTCGACGACGTAGAAGGTGTCTATGGCGATGTGGTCGTTGCGCGAGATGACCTTGGAGGAAAGGATCGAGAGGCCCGCGACGGAGAAGGCGCCGGCGAGCTTGTAGAAGAGGCCGGCGCGGTCCCAGGTGACGATCTGCACAACGGTGAGGGAGCGGTTGAGATCGTCGTGCCACTCGATGACCGGTTTCAGGCTGCCGACGGCGTCGGCCTGCGAGATCGAGGTGAGGAGTTTGTTCACCATCCGGATGTGGAGGGCGATTTCGTCCGCGTCGGTGTGGATGAAATAGCGCTCGGGGAGGAGGTTGAAGTGCGCGGTGATCTCGTCGGCGCTGATGCCGGAGATCTTTTTCGCGACGAGGTCCTGATAGGTGGACTGCATGCGGGCGGTATTGCGATCGGCGATACGGACGGCGCCGTGGGTCAAGTGGTCGAGAGTGGCCCGGTAGAGGGTGCCGTGGAGAGTGTCCTTGTAGCTGTTCCAGAGTCCGGCGGCCGTGCCCCGCGCGTCGCAGAACGTATGCACGCAGAGGTAGCGGAGTTTGTCCGGGTCGGGAACGAGTTCGGCGAAAGCGCTGGCGGAAGCGGGGTCATCGACGTCCCGCTTTTGCCAAAAGCGTGCCATGATGAGGTGGTTTTTTATGATAAAAGTGACAATTTCCCTTTCCGCCGGATCGATCTCCATGCGGGCGAGGAGCGGCAGCGCGATGTCGACGCCGAAATCCGCATGGCCTTTGATGCCGCGCGCCTTGCCGATGTCGTGCAGGAGCAGGATCAGGTAAAGCAGGGTGGGGTTGGCCGTCTCGTGCAGGATGTTGCGGTATTTTTGGGCGACCGGATCGCTTCCGGAAAACACGAGGTCCAGCTCACGGATGGCGTTGAGCGTGTGGATGTCCGCGGTGTAGCGGTGATAGAACTCGTGCTGGACGAGGCAGGTGAGACCTTGGAACTCCGGGATGAAGCGTGCGAGCACTCCCAGCTCGTGCATCAGCGCGAGGGTCGGGTGGACGGCGCCCGCCTCGCTGAGGATGGCCTTGAAGCTGACATTGGCGTCGCGGTTTTCGGTGACTCTCCGGGTAATCAGAGGGAGCGATTCCCGGATAAGCGATTGGAGGCTGAATTCCGGCTGCGCGCCGAGCGACTGGCAGTGGCGAAAAACGCGCACCAAGCGCGAGGGATCATCGCGGAAGACGTTGGCGTGCTCGGCCATGAT
>CAMLQS010000231.1 GCA_946482165.1 uncultured Verrucomicrobiota bacterium
CGCCGTCCTCGAACGCGCCAACCAGCTCGGCATCGCCCTCCACGGCGCCGAATAATGGCAACCCGCCCATAGACCGATTTTCCTCATTGGACATTGGTCATTGGGCATTGGACATTTCCTCATCATGGCCTCGCCCGCAGTCCTTCCCGTCGCCGTCAAAGGCGTAATGCCCACCGCCAACGGCTGCGCCGTCTTCCTCGGCGACGACGCCAAGACTTTCGTGATCTACGTCGACCACGCCGTGGGCAACGCGATCCAGATGTCGCTCAGCGGTGAAAAAAAGGAGCGCCCGCTCACGCACGATTTGATCGGCCACATCCTCGCCGGCCTCGGCGCCACGCTGGAACACGTCGTGATCAACGACGTCAACGAAGGCACCTTCTACGCCCGCATCCTGCTCAAGATGAAGAACGAGCTCGGCCAGAAGATCGTCGAGCTCGACGCCCGCCCGAGCGATAGCACCGTGCTCGCGCTCGCCCACGGCCGCCCGATCCTCGTGGCGAAAAAAGTCTACGACGTCGTCGAGGACATGAGCGAGATCCTCGAACGCGTGCTCAAGCAACAGGCCGAAAACGCCGAGGAACAGTCGGGCGGTTTTGACGAAGGCGAAGAAGACGAGAACTCGCCGGACGAGGACGACGACGACGATAAGAAGTGAGGACGAGCCCCGCCGCCGCTCACTCCTCCAGCTCGACGTTCCAGTAAGCCAGATCGAGGAAGTCCTTCCATCGCTCCCGCTGCTGGTTGTTGAGCACGAGAGAGATCACCGGCCTCCATTTGGGGCGCACGGGCTTGCAGACCAGACGCATATGCGCCTCGTGGGGGAGACGGTTGGCCTTGCGCGAATTGCACTTGATGCAGGAGCACACGATGTTCTCCCACGTCGTCTTGCCCCCGCGATCACGCGGGATCACGTGATCGAGGTTGAGCTCCTCCCGCGGGAAGATTTTCCCGCAGTATTGGCAGGTGTCCTTGTCGCGCCCGAAGACGTTGCTGCGCGTGAGCTTCAATTCCTTGCTCGGGAGCTTGTCGAAGAAAGTCAGCAGGATCACGCGAGGCAGGCGGATCGTCGTGCGCGGCGTATGCACCGAGTCGAGCGCTTCCAGCGGCGGATTGGCTTTCGAGAAATCCATCCAGTCGAGAAACGAAAACACCCGAAAATCGTCCCGATGATGATGAACGACCGCCGCGTGCCCGCGGGCGAGCAGGGCGAAGGCGCGTTTCGCGCAGATGACGTTGATCGCCTGCCACAGGCGATTCAGCACCAACACCGGCTGATCTAGGACGGCCTCCATGTTGGGCCTTATCGGCTAGGGCTCCCCCCCCCGCCTGTCAAGGGCCGCGCTCGTGAAGAGCGCGTAACGGCGCCGCCACTACGACTCCCGCCGCCTCGACGTTCCGTCCGCGCTTAGCCGTCGAGCGGCTCGCGACCGACGAGCACGATGTTGCCCCAGCTGGTGCGGAGCTTCATCGCCTCGCCGCCGCCGTTGAAATCGGCCAGCAAGGAGGACTGGTTGAACGATCCGCGGCGAATCGTGGGCTCAAGCCCGCGCGTGCGCACCTTGCCCAGCAAGCGCGTGGCCGCATCGACGGTGAGGGGCAGGTTCCGGTCGACGTTCACCGTGATCGTCCCGGCGGAGGTCTGCAGGTCGATCTCCTTGGGCAAGGGATGCGCGACACCGAGAGTGATTTCCGAATCGTCCGCATCGACCTTCAGCGTGTCGAACGCCTGCTGCACCTCCACTCCGCCATTGGAGGTGCGCAACTTGGCCGGCCCGCGAAGTTTTCCCGTGAGAATGCTCCCGCTCACCGTGCGGAGGTCGGCGCTGCCGCCGACCTCGCCGACGGTGATGCTGCCCGAGGTCGTCTTGGCGATCAGATTCCCGTCCACCGAATCGATAAAAAGGGAACCTCCCTCGCCGCGAAGATCGAGCGCGCCGCGGTAGTCTCCGATCACCACTCCCGCAGCCACCGAACGAACCTCGAGCTTAACGCCGACGGGCACCTCGACCTTAACCACGACGACCATCTGCAAGGCCGGATCGCGATCAAACACGATGAGGCGCGGGTCGCGGAGGGTCATCTCGACACGGTCGCCGCCGCCGGACTTGTAGCGCGGCTCCATGCTCTTGAACGCCGCGTCCACATCGCGTTTGAAAGGCGCAAGCAGGTCGGGCGTCAGGCGCTCGAGTATGCCGCGCTGTTCCTTCGCGGGGTCTTGCACGCGCAGATCGACCACAAAGCGAAGCGGCGCGCCGGCGGGCGCGTTCGCCACCTCGATCACGCCCCGGGCCACGCGCAGCGCGACCGTCGTCGGCGTCTCGGCAAAGCTCTTCTCAAAGCGACGCTCGAGATCCTGCGCTCCCGAAGGAGCCGCGGACAATGTGACCAACAAAAATAGAACCATCCACTTGCGCATGCCCGTTTGTCAAAAAGCTGCTAACGCATAACAAGTCCGAAGGAGCCGGCCATGCGAAAAAGTTTCCCTTCACGTAGGAACGCTTATGGATCGCGGGACCCCGTCCCTGCGCCATTCCGCGTCCGACACGCGTTCGCCGAGCCACGATTCGCCCGGGAAGCGGAGATCAAACCTTGGCGCTGTTATCGCACTTGAAATGCACGCGCTTGCGTAGCTCCGCCAAAGTCCGCTGCGACGCGCGCTGCGCGCCTTCGGTGTCGGCCGCGCCCGGCCCGGTGCGGAGCGTGCCTGTGTCGGAACGCGCGGGCAGGTGCTCGTCCTGAGCCAATCCGCCGATCAACAGCAGCTGCTCGGCACGGGGTTCCAAACGCGCACCGGGAAATCCCGCGTTGCGCGCCAGCCAGAGAAAAAAACGAGCCGGAGGAGTGTTTGCGTCGCCTGCCATGTCGCACAGGTTGCGGGGCTCGCGCCGCGCGCGTCAACCGTCGCCATGCAAGTTTCCCCCCTCAGTCGTCGCCTTCTCGCCCTGCTGGTCGCCAGTTTCGTCCTTCTGCTGCCTGCGGGCTGCGATCAGGACAAGAACGCGCGGCCTTCCACCTCCTCGGGCGGAGCAACTTCCCCCGCTCCCAGCGCAATCGCCGGGGGGCTCGCGGTCGGGGCGCCAACCGCCGTCCCCGCCCTCTCCGATCCCGTCCCGGGACCCGACGGCAAAGTCCGCCTCAGTGACGACGAATGGCGAGCGCGCCTCACACCCGAGCAGTTTAAGATCCTGCGCGGAGCCGGCACGGAGCGGCCCTTCTCCTGCCCGCTTTGGAAAATATCGGATGCGCCGGGCGTTTATCACTGCGGCGGCTGCGGCTTCGCCCTTTTCGACTCCGCCGACAAATTCGACTCCGGCACCGGCTGGCCGAGCTTTGGCCATCCGATCGCTCCCGGGCGCATCCTCGAAAAGACCGACAGCTCCCATGGAATGATTCGTGTCGAGACGCTCTGCGCGCGCTGCGATGGCCACCTCGGACACGTTTTCGACGACGGCCCGCCACCCGGCGGAAAGCGTTACTGCATCAACGGCGCCGTCCTCCGCTTCGCTCCCGCCAAAGCTCAGCCTTGAGCCCACTCGGGAGCCCGGGCAGCCTCGCGCGCGTCTTCCACGCCGCCCATTCCGTCTTCGCTTCCAGCTCGCATGCCTCACGCCACCAAAGCCGCCACTGATCCCGTGATACAGTTCTCCGTTTTTACCGAGAACCGCGTCGGACGTCTTTCCGACCTGACGTCGCTCTTCAAGGCGAACGACGTCCACGTGGTTGCCCTCACCGTTCTCGATTTCACGGACACCACCATCCTGCGCTTTGTGGTCGATGACAACGACAAGGCCCGCGAGCTGATGGTGAACAACGATTTTCCCTACACCGAGTGCGACGTGGTCGCGGTGGAGATCAGCGACGAAGCCGATCTGAAGGACGTCCTCGCCGCTCTCCTCGAGGCCGAGATCAACATCCATTACGTCTACAGCTTCATCAAACGCCCCGAGGGCCGCGCCGCCCTCGTGCTCAACATCGAGGACCCCGACGTCGCGGCGCAATCGCTCAACACCCACGGCTTCAAGGTCCTCACCCAGTCGGACATCGCTCGCTGAGCAATCCCGCGCCACATCGTCACGGCTTTGGCATGTAGGCCCGGCCGCTGGTCGGGCGGCTGGGAAAATCCGGCTCCGGAGAGCCAGACTAGCGGTCTGGCCCACACCAAGCCAGGGCCGCCAAGCCAAAGCCCAAGGCGAGGCCGGAGGACCGCGCCGCGCTACTTCTTCCGCTTCGGCGGCTTCGACGCGCCGCGCGGCACGATGACCACCGGACACGTCGCCTTGCGCAGCACGGCGTGCGTCGTGCCTCCGACCATCAGGTCATAAAACGCCGTGTGGCCATGCGAACCGAGCACGATGGCATCCACCTTTCGTTTCGCCGCCAGCTCCAGAATGCGTTCGGCGGCGGGGCCGTTCGTCAGCACCGAGGCCGCGTCCAGACCGCGCGCGGTCAACTCGTCCTCGAGATGAACCAACTGATGGCGCGCCCCCTTTTCGGACATCTCGATCGTCTCCTGCACCATCTCGGCGCCGATGCCAAACTCGGTTGTAACGATCGGCGGCATTAAACTGTGATGCAGGACCAGCTGCGCTCGCGAGGCCTTGGCAAGTTCCACGGCCGTTTCGATCACGGCTCGCGTGGCGGCGGAAAAATCGACCGAAACCAACAGCGTTTTCATGGCGGATACGGGGTTTGAGGGCGTCGGAGCATAAGCCCCGAATAGCGAAGATCCAACGGCGGCAGTCTCGTCCCCTTCGCATCGAAAGGCAACCCCCTTACGCAAGGCGCCGCTCCGGCCTTGCAACTCGGATCAACCTGGGCGGCGCCTACTTCCGCCCCAGTTTTCGGCGAAGCAGACCCAGCGCCTCCGCCCGCCCGTCAACGTGGAGAAACCAAGCCGCCGCGAAAAACACCACGGCGCCCACGACGATCACGCAGGCCAGTTCGGCCGGGCCCCGCCAACCCGCCGCGCCCACCCCGCGCGCCCATCCCCACCGGGCCGCGACGATCGCCGCCGCCATCAGCGCGCTCGCCGCGACGACCTTGCCCGAATGGGCGGCCAGGTGCCGGAAACCCAGTCCGCCGTGCTCCCGCGCGAGATGGGACTGAAGGTAGATCGCCTGCAGCACCACCGCCACCGTCGAGCCCAGCGCCAGTCCGGGGGCGCCGAGCCAGCGCATCAGCACGAGGCTTGCGGCCACGTTGGTCAAAAAGCTCCACCACGCCGCGCGCACCGGCGTGCGCGTGTCTTTCCGCGCGTAAAACGCCCGCAACGCCAGGCTCACAAACGCGAGAAACGGCAAAGCCAGCGCGCTCGCCACCAGCACCGGCGTCATCAAGGCGGTATGCTCCGGCTTGAATTCTCCACGCTCGAAGAGCACCCGCGTCAAAGGCTCCGCCAGGACCATCATGCCCACCGCCGCGGGCACGTTGATAAGAAGAATCAGGCGCATGCCCTTGCGATAGTCTTCCGCCAGAAGATCGAGCCGCCCCTCCGCCGCATGTTGGGCGATCTTGGGGAAAACCACCGTCGAGACCGCCAGCGCAAAGACGCCGATGGGCAGCTCCATCACCCGCGTGGACAGGTTGAGCAGGGTCGCCGCCGCATCGTCGAGCGAGAGCCCGAGCAGGCGCGAGACCGTCGTGTTCACGAGATAGATGGCGGACCCGAAAAGCGTCGGCACCATCAAGCGGGCGATCTGCCGCACGCCCTCGCTCCGCGCCGGCGCCCAGCGCGGTCTCCAACCGAGCCGCGCAAGGGTCCAGGCCGGCACGACCATCTGGAGGAAGCCGCCGAGGAGCACGCCCGCGCACAGCCAGAACATCCGCGCCTCGTCGTTGTCGCCCGCCAGCCGCACGCCGAGCGCGAGCAGCCCGATCATCGAGAGATTCAGCCAGACCGGATTCAGCGCCGGCTCGAGGAAACGATCGCGCGTCTGTAGCGCCGCACTGAATACCGCCGCGAGGCACACCATGATCAGGTAGGGGAACAGCGCCACGCCCAGGCGGGCGCCCAGGGCCCAGCGCGCCACCGTCGCCGGCTCCAAGCCGGCGTCCAGGAGACGCGGCCCCCACCAGCCCCGCGCCGCGAGCACGAGCATCGCCGCCGCCGTGATCAGGCTCGTCGCCGCGAAGATCCAGGTCGCCACCTCGTTCACCAGGCCCAGCGCGCCGGTGTGCCCGCGCTTCCTGGTCTCCTCTTGCAGCGTCGGGACAAAGGCCGCCGTCAGCGCCCCCTCGCCCAGCAGGCGCCGGAACAGGTTGGGCATCGTGAACGCGGTCACGAAGGCGGACGCCAGCGCGTTCGCCCCGAAAACCGCCGCCACCGCCATCTCGCGCCCCAAGCCAAGCACGCGCGAAAGCATCGTCACTCCCGACACGATCCCGATGTTGCGTAGCGCGCGACCCATGAATTTTCCCGCCACCGTCGCCGCCTGCGACGGCCCTTACAAGCCCGCACCGCCGTCGCGAAACGGGCTTTTTGCGCGCACCGCGAGGCATCTTCGCGCGCGCAAACCGCCACGACGCGGAGGACCCTGCGCTTACGCTTGCACTTCCCGATTTCGCGCCTTCGTCTGATCGATTCAAAGAATGAAACTAATCGACCTCAACCGTGAGGGAGGCATCGGGTGCAGTTGCACTCTGCTCCAAATCGGTGAACTCCATATACTAATCGACAGCGGGCTGCACCCGAAGCTGAGCGGCCGCGCTGCGATGCCCGATTTCGCCAAACTCGCCGGGATCAAGGTGGACCTTCTCGTCCTTACCCACTGCCACCTGGACCACCTCGGCACCCTGCCCGTCGCGATGCGCGAACACCCGCACGCGCCCTGTCTGATGACGCTTTCCAGCCGGATGATCGTGGAGCGCATGCTCCACAACTCGGCCAACGTGATGCGACGCCAGCTCGCCGAGGGCCAGACCAAGGACGCCCCCCACTTCACGCACGACGACATCGACAAAATCGCCCCGCGCTTCACCGGCATCGCCTTCAATCACCCGAAGAAATTCTCCAGCGGCAAGGACGAGGTCGAAATCACCCTCCACCCCGCCGGCCACGTCGCCGGCGCCTGCGCCGTCGAGATCCGCCACAAGCACCGCCACATCTTCGTGACCGGCGACGTGCTCTTCGAAGACCAGCGCGTCGTCAAAGGCGCCCGCTTCCCCTCCGGCCACTTCGACACCCTCATCACCGAGACCACCCGCGGCACCACCGAACGCCCCGAAGGCAAGGAGCGCATCAACGAGGTCGCCCGCCTGATCGACACCATCAACGAAACGATCCAGAACGGCGGCTCCGTCCTCATTCCCGTCTTCGCGCTCGGCCGCATGCAGGAGTTGCTCGCGATTTTCCACGACGCCCGCCGTTTCGGAAAACTCGTCGAGGCCCCCATCTACACCTCCGGCCTCGGCCTCGATCTCTGCGACTACTTCGACGAGATCGCCCGCAAGACCAAGCACGTGCAGTTCAGCCGCGGCATCCTTCGCGACCTGAGAACGAAGCCCCTCCCCCGCAAGCTCGAGCCCGGCGTCGATCCCAAGCAGCGCGCCATCTACCTCATCAGCTCCGGCATGCTCGTGGAAAACACGCCGAGCTACACGCTCGCCTCCGGCCTCCTCGGCCACGCGCGCAACGTCGTCGCCTTCGTCGGCTACTGCGATCCGGACACCCCCGGCGGCAAGCTCCAGAAGTCGAAGCACGGAGACACCTTCCTTTTCGAGACGATCCACGTGAAGGTGAAGATCGCCGCCAAGGTGGATAGATTCGAGCTCTCCGGCCACGCCGACCGCGAGGAGTTGCTCCAGTTCGCCGTGCAAACCGGCGCGCGCAGCATCGTCCTCACCCACGGCGAACCCGAGGCGCGCGCCTGGTTCCAACGCGAACTGGAGGCCCGCCTGCCCAACACCAAGGTCATCGATCCCGTCCCGGGCCAAGCCTACCAAGTCTGAGCGAATCATCTTGAAGGCGCCGTCCTGCGGCGCCCCTCCCCGGACGCCGAAGACGGTGCCCGCAAAAAACTAAAAATCCCGGTCCGCGATAACGCGGCCGGGATTTTTGTTTTCCCAACTTCGATCCAAGGGGCGCGAACATCGCCCC
>CAMLQS010000232.1 GCA_946482165.1 uncultured Verrucomicrobiota bacterium
GCCGGCTTCCTCGACGCGCTTCGCCAGCACGTCCATCACGTAGCGGCCGCCGCCATCATACTCGCTGAAAAAGTGGTAGTAGGTGTCGCCGACTTTGAAGAGCTTGTTGGCCTCGCGGTGGTGTCCTTCGTTGATGAGCACGCGGGACTCGGGGACGAGGTCGCGGCCGTCGGGCGTGAGTTTGTAGAGGTAGGTTTTATAGCCGTCCTTGAAATGCGTGCCGACGAAGTAGCCCTGGCCGTCGTCGTCCCAGAAGGGGCAGCAATCGTCCCAGCCGGCCTCTTTCGTCATGCGATGAAGAGGAGCCCAGGGGCCGGCCGGATCGGTGGCCGTGGTCATGAAGTAGCCCTCGTCGGGGGTGCCGAAATAGATCCAGAATTTTCCCGCGTGGTGGCGGATCGCCCCCGCCCAAACTCCACGGGCGTAGCGGTTCATCCGGTCCCAGTTGAGCTCGGGCCCGATCTCGGTGACGTCGTTGATCGCGTGGCCGAGGATGGACCAGTTGACCAGATCCTTCGAGTGAAGGACCACCATGCCGGGCGAATACTGGAAGGTGGAGGAGATGGCGTAGTAGTCCGATCCGACGCGGATGCAGTCGAGATCGCTGTAATCTCCGGGCAATACGGGATTGCGGTAGGCGCCGTCGCGCTGGTCGCCCCAGAGAGGCCAATCGCCCCATCTGGCCGGAACTTCTGCATCGGCGAAAAGCGGGGCGGCGCAGAGCAAGGACAGGGCGAGGAATTTGGATTTTGGCGACATGTCAGGTGATTGATCCTGGAAAAAGCAGTGGAAACCACGGATTTCACGGATGGGCACGGATTATCAATTCTCTATGAAGTCACGAGAACTCACCCAGTGGGTGAGCCTATCCCCCGTTCCTGATTTCTGTTTCTTTCCGTATCCGTGTAATCCGTGAAATCCGGGGTTAATCCGAACCGCCGTTTTTAGGTGTATATAACATTTTATTGGCTGGGTGTGCCCGTCGCTTCGACTTCGGAAAGCGCGGGTGGCTGGCCGGCGGGAGTGCCCGTGATGGTGACGCGCATAAAGCGTCCGCTCACCGCGTTGCCTTGCGCGTTGTCCACGCGTTCTTTGCCGGTGCCGGTGCTCCGTGATTGGTCGGCGAAAAGTTTCCACCCGCCGTCACGGGAATCCGAAATCTCGATCTTGTAGCGCCAGTCGCCCTCGCTCGGGAACAGCAGCTTGGTGCTGCGAATCGTCACGATCCGCTCCAGATCGATCGCCAGCCACGCATTCGCGTCGTCTGCCGCCGCCTGCCAGAACGTATTTGGGTCGCGGTCGTTCGCCGCGCGTCCGCTGTGGCCCGCCGCCTCGCTGCTGGCGCTGGTCGGGTTTTCTTTGCCCAAGGTGATCGGCTCGGCGTCCGCCCGTTTTTCCTGGAACCGCACATACGGGCGCGGCTTCACCGGCGGGGTCTTGCCCGGGACGAATTTCGGTTCACCCAGCGAGGTGATTTCAAGCGTCGCATCCTTCAAGCCGGGCGAGGTCGCGCGGATGACGGTTCTGCCCGCGTGATAGGAGCGAAACTCGATGGCCGCCATGCCGTCGCGGATTTCGATGTCCGAGTCCGGCTCGAAGGTGATGCTCGGCCCGGTCGGGAATTCGCCCGGCCCGGATTCGATCGCGAGCGTGACCGGCGGGCAGTTGCTGAGCGCTTTGCCGTCCTTGTCCACGACCGTAACCATGAGCCACGCGTCGTCCGTGCCGTCCACCGACCGCAAGGTGGTTTTGTCCGCGGTCAGTTTCAGTCCCGCAGGCGTGCCGGTTTGCGGCCATTCCGGCGGCGGGATTTTTTTGTATTCATTGCGATACCAATACCACTGCCGTTTCGGCAGGCGGAAGTAATCGACGAAGCCCATGCCGCCAAATTTTTCTCCGGCGATGCTGCCGTGATCAAACGCGCACCAGAGCGCCTCGCCGCTGCGCCACGGCAGACGCCACGAGCCGGGGTCGTTCCAGTTCGCGCCGGGGGTGCTGGCCAGATCGCCCCAGCCGGGGAAGTAATCGCCGGGCCGGTCCGCCATGGTCGATCCGTATTCGGTGATGACGTTGGGAATCCCCGGGTCGGGGAACAAGCGCGCGCCGTCGCCGTTGTAGCCGGCCACGTCGCCGAGCTTGTCGATGTCGCCGCGCTGGCAACCGCCGATGCCCACCGGTCGCGTCGGGTCGAGTTCATGCGAATACGCGACGAGTTTTTTCAACAGTTCCCGCACCTGGGGCATCACATGCCCGGCGCTGAAAAACTGCTCGTTGCCCGTGCTCCAGATGATGATGCTCGGGTGATTGCGGTGGATGCGGATCATTTCGCGCATGGCCGTCATCACGCTCTCATTAAACTCCGGTTCGTCGGCCGGATCGGTCGGATATCCGCTCGCGCCCCAGGGATTCGGAAACCAGGCCGTGGCCCAGAAGGAATTCTCCGACCAGAACAACATCCCGAGCTGATCGCACGCCGCCGAAAACGCCGGGGCGTGGGGGTAATGCGCGCCGCGGATGAAATCCATGCCCGCGTCCTTCACCTGCTGCACATCGCGGAAAAAACCGCTGTCGGGCACGGCATCGCCCCACCCGGCGCGATCCTGATGCACGTTCGCGCCCATGAAATAACGGTGTTCGCCGTTGAAGAAAAAGCCCTTGTCGGCGGTGAACTTGAACCAGCGGAAGCCGAGTGGAGACGTGTAGTCGTCCGCCACTTTCCTGCCATCGAGCACCGTGGTCTGCACGGAATACAGGTTCGGCTGCTCCGGCGACCAGAGCTTGGGATTGGCGATCGCCGCGCTGGTTTGGTCAAAGATCGTGGTCGCGCCCGCCGCGATGGTTTGCGTGGACTGTATTTGCGCCACGGTTTTTCCCTGCGCATCGAGCACGAGCGTCTTGACCGTGGCGGTTTTGGGTTTGGCCGAAGCGTTCACGACTTCCGTCTTCACGTTCACCGTGGCGGATTCCTTCGAGACCTGCGGCGTGGTGACGAAGGTGCCATACCAGGCGACGTGCAGCGGCGAGGTGACGACCAGCCGGACGTTTCGATAGATGCCACCGGAAAACACATGCTCGCCGGCGCGCGGCGCGAGACGCGGATTCCAGAGGTTGTTCACGCGCACCGCGACGACGTTGTCGCCCCGCTTCACAAAGTCCGTGATGTCGAAGGTGAATCCCGTGTAGCCGCCCTTGTGCTCGCCGACGCGCCGGCCGTTCACGAACACCTCGGCGATCTGAAACGCGCCGTCGAATTCCAGATTCACGCGCTTGCCCGCCCAGCGCGCCGGCACGTCGAACTGTTTCCGATACCAGCCGTAGCCGGTATAAAACTTGTCCGCCCGGAAATACGGCATCGAGAACGAGTGCGGCAGTCCGATGCGCTCCCAATTCGCGTCGTCGAAGGTCACCGCCTCCGCGCCCGACACGTCGCCGAGTTGGAAAGACCATTCGCGATTAAAGTTGATCGTCTCGCGCGGACCGGGGGCCGCGAGCGCCT
The DNA here is from genome assembly GCA_946482165.1 of uncultured Verrucomicrobiota bacterium. The sequence continues at coordinate 3,497 of CAMLQS010000232.1, forward strand.
GCACGAGGCCGAGGCAAGCGAGCAACAGGAACAACAGGCAGCTTGGCTTAAGCTTCATAAATGGGATCACTTTTCGCTTCTTTTGAGGGTTCAAACCTTTGGCTTTCCGTAGGCATCGAGGGCCTTGATGTCTTCGAGGGTGCGTTGCGTTTTTTCTATTCCGGCGGGGAACGGGCGCTTGGAGAAGGTCTGGAAATAGAGCAGGCAGGCGTCGCGCCACCACTTGGCGTCGTGCTCCTGGATGGCGAGTTTCTCCGCCACGGCGGCATGGCGCGCGGGATCGATTTTCCCGGCGAGCGCCGCCCAGTCTTTTCGCGTTTTTACCGTCCAGTCCACGCCGCGCTGATAACGCAGGCACAGTTCGTCCCACAGCGTGCGCCCCGAGCGCATCGGGTGATCCCACGGCACGCGGTGAAACCAGAGCAGAAACTCGTCGGGACAGGTCGCGAGATCGGCGAAGCGGTCGCGCACCGGCGGATGATATTGGCTGACGGAATTGAAGCCCTTGGCGGTGCGATCAAACCCGATGCCGTCGGGCGAGGCGCGGTGGTAATAGGTGGGTCTCCAATCATCCCGCCATCCCGACTCATCCCACGGTTGCGGCCCGTAATGAAGGTCGTTCCACATGATATGGGCCAGACCGAGCGGCGTCATGTAGTCCACGACCGCCTCGCGCGATTCGAGCAGAATGCGCGAGATCTCGGCGGCGGCGGCCGGATCGGGCGTGAAGGTCATGGCGGTCCATTCTTGGGCGATGGAACTCGCGGAGAGATCGGGATTCCAGGCGAGGCGTCCAAACGCGAACCAGTTCGACTGGGCCAGCGTATGACCCGTCCAGTTGCGGTCGTCGCCGGTGTTGGCCACGCCGGCGATGCCCGTCAGTTTTTGCCCGTGGAGGGAGCCGTCCACGACCTTCGCCACCGTCGAGCCGGGTCCCTTGGCAAAGGTGTCCGCGCCGAGAAATTCCCGCCACATGGGCGCGAGGAACGCGAGGTGGTTGGAGTGGCCGAGATACTCCTGCGTGATCTGCAGCTCGGCCATGACCTGCGTTTGGAGCATGCCCCCGAAGAGCGGGTGGAACGGTTCGCGCGGCTGGAAATCGAGTGGGCCGTTCTTCACCTGCAGGAGCACGTTTGGCGCAAACTTTCCGTCGAAGGGCTGGAGCGTTTGGTAAGCCTGGGCGATGCGATCCGAACCGGGCTCGGGTTCATAGACGAAGGCGCGCCACATCACGACGCCGTCGTGCGGGGCGAGCGCCGCGGCGAGCATGTTCGCCCCGTCGGCGTGGGTGCGTTTGTAAGTGACCGGCCCCGGCTGGCCCTCGCTGTTGGCCTTCACCAGAAAGCCGCCGAAGTCGGGAATGAGTTTGTAGATCTCATCGGCCTTTGCCCGCCACCACGCGACGACCTCGGGATCGAGCGGATCGGCGGTCTTGAGGCCGCCCAGCTCCATCGGGGATGAAAAACGGGGCACGAGATAGACTCGCACGCCATAGGGACGAAACGCGTCGGCGATCGCGGCGGTTTTCTTCAGGTAGTCTGGCGTTAGGCTTGTGGCCGATGCGTTCACGTTGTTGAGCACCGTGCGATTGATACCGAGGGACGCATTCGCCCGGGCGTAGTCCACCAGCCGCGCATCCACCTTTTCCGGGAGCTCGTTCCAGTGCCACAGCGAGCGTCCGGCGTAACCACGCTCGATCGAGCCGTCGAGGTTGTCCCAGTGGTTGAGCACCCGAAGTTTGAAGCGCGGCGTTTCACTCACGTTGAGCGCGTCGATCGGCTGCCGAGTTTGCACCAGGCGCAGGAAGTGGAACGCGCCGTAAAGCGCGCCGACATCGCTCGTGGAGGCGATCACGGTCGCCCGACGGGAAGCGATTTTGACGGACCGGATCAGGTAGCCCTCCGGGCCGAGCGCGGCGAGTTGCCGATCAAGTTTCAGGCGGGCGATGATCGGGGAGCTGGTCGGGGTGCCGACGATCACCGCTCCGTGGCCTTTCTGCCGACTCGCCGCAGGCACGGGACGGCCCAGCAAGCCCGCGCAAGCCTCGACGAGCTCCCGGCGGATCGCCGCCTGGGTGGCGGTTTCTCCGGTCACCACCACGGAGGTGATGTGGGCGCTATATGCATCCGCGTTTGCAGGTGGCAGCGGATCGTAGCGCAACCACAGGCGATAGGCATCCTCCACGGGAGCGGCCGACAGGGAGACGCAGGCAAGCAGCGCCACCGCGGCCAGGCGGAGGATGCGGCCAAGGAATTCGAAGCGGGGGAATTTTTTGGCGGGAATCACGTCGAATGGCGGTGGTTGGTGGGCCGGAAGCGGGCTCATGGTTGCTCCGGCCAGGTAAGCGCGCCGCTCGCGGGCAGCGTTATGTTCGCGACCGTATCGCCGTAGCCGATACGCAGCGAGCGGCCGGGCTCGCCGCGGATCGTCGCGGCGACGAGGCGTCCGTCGCGCCACTCGATGTCCACGCTCAGGCCGCCGCGCGCCCGCAGGCCGCGCACCGAGCCCGTCGGCCAGGCCTTGGGCAGGGCCGGGAGGAGGTCGATCTCGCCGACACGCGACTGGAGCAGCATCTCGACGATGCCGGCCGCGCCGCCGAAGTTGCCGTCGATCTGGAAGGGCGGATGGGCGTCGAACATGTTCGGATAGGTGAGATCCGGACTGATGAGGTGCTTCATGATGCTGAGCGCCCGATCGCCGTCGCGCAGGTGCGTCCACAGGACGATGCGCCAGGCGGTGGCCCAGCCGGTGGCCTTGTCACCGCGTCGCTCGAGCGCGTTTTTCGCGGCCGCCGCCAGCTCCGGCGTAGCGCGCACGGTGATGTCGCGGCCCGGATAGAGGCCGTAGAGGTGGGAAACGTGGCGATGCTGCTGATCCCAGGATTCGAGGTCCCAGTCGTCGAGCCACTCCTGGAGTTGCCCGGCCTTGCCGATTTGATTGGGCGCGAGGCGGTCGCGCGTGGCGGCGAGCTCCTTGCGGAAATCAGCGTCCACGCCGAGGATCGTCGCCGCCTGAATGGTGTGGGCGAAGAGGTCGCGCAGGATCTGGTTGTCCATCGTCGGGCCGACGCAGAGCACGCTCCGGCGATGCGAAATCTCCGGCGAGATCGAGGGGTTCGTGACGAGCCATTTCTTCGTCGGGTGCTCCTGCAAGGTATCGATGAAAAACTCGGCCGAGCCCTTCAGGATCGGGTAGATGCGCTTCAAGACCCGCGCATCGCCGCTGTATTCGTAGCGATCCCAGAGGTGCAGGCAGAGCCAGGCGCCGCCGGTGGGCCACATGCCCCAGTCCGCGCCGTCGATGGGCGCGGTGGCGCGCCAGATATCGGTGTTGTGGTGAACCACCCAGCCGCGCGCGCCATACATCTCCTTGGCGGTGCGCGCGCCGGTCACGGTGAGATCCTCGACCATGGCGATGAGCGGCTCCACACACTCGGCGAGCGCGCCGGACTCGGCCGGCCAGTAGTTCATCTCGGTGTTGATGTTGATGGTGTATTTGCTCTGCCAGGGCGGGAAGAGGCTGTCGTTCCAGATGCCCTGGAGGTTGGCGGGCTGGGTGCCGGGGCGCGACGAGCCGATGAGCAGGTAGCGGCCAAACTGGTAGTAAAGCGCGGCGAGCTGCGGGTCGCCGCCCTCGGCGAAACGCCGGATGCGTTCGTCGGTCGGCAGGGCCATCGCCTCGCTCCGGCCGAGGTCCAGCTCCACACGGCGGAAGAGCGATTGGTAATCGCGGAGGTGCTCGGCGCGCAGCGTCTCGATGGGTTTGGCCGAGGAGGCGGCGAGGGTCTGCTTCGCGAGCGCCTCGGGATCGCCGCCGGCATCTTGGAAGTTTTTATAGCTGGTGGCGGCGGTGACGAGGAGCGTGACGGAGTCGGCCTTTTCCACCGTGAGGCTATCCGCGCCCGCCCTGAGCTTGCCGCCGGTGGCGATGACCTGGACGCGGGCTTGATAACGAATGACGCCCGTCACCCCGTTCGAGTCGGTGCCCCGGCCGGCCATCACCAAGGTGTCGTCGCCGGCGACCGAAACGGAGGAACCCCAGAGGGGGCTCTTCATGCCCGCCGTGAAGGAGACGGCGCCCGGCTGGTCGGCGGTGAGGCGGACGACGATGACGTTGTCCGGCGCGCTGGCGAAGATCTCGCGGGAGTGGTTAACGCCGTCGCGGGTGTAGCTCACCGTGGCGGTGGCGGTGGCGAGATTCAGCTCGCGGCGGTAGTTCTCGGTGGGTGCGTTCGCAGCCGGGAAGGTGAGCGAGAGGTCGCCGACGGTCTGATACTGCATCTGACCGCCGGGGGTGCCGATGAGGTTTTCGTTCACCAGTTTTTTGGCCTCGTCGAATTTCTCCTCGAAGAGGAGGCGTCGCACCTCGGGCAGCGTGGCCTTGGCGCGGGGGTTGACGGGGTTGTAGGGGCCGCCGGCCCAGAGCGTGTCTTCGTTGAGCTGGAGGCGCTCGGTCTCGACGCCACCGAAGACCATCGCGCCGAGGCGGCCGTTTCCGAGCGGCAGGGCCTCGACCCATTGCGCCGCGGGTTGACGATACCA
>CAMLQS010000233.1 GCA_946482165.1 uncultured Verrucomicrobiota bacterium
GCCGCCGATCCATTTTTAATTCGTCTTGGGTCATTGGTCTTTGGTCTTTGGGGGGCCCCCCGCGCCCCCATGCCTCTCTCCGACACCTACTACGCCACCGCCACCGCCCTGCTTGACCAGGCCCGCGAGAAAAACGCCGCGACCATCGCCGCGCTCGTGCCGATCGTCGGCGCGTCCATCGCCGCCGGCGGCGTGCTTCACACTTTCGGCTCCGGACACTCCGAGATGATCGCCCGCGAAATCATCGGCCGCGCCGGCGGGCTCATGCCCGTCACCGGTCTCTTCGACCCCGGCTACGGCTTCTCGGAAAACATCGTCGGCTACGGCACCCGTCTCGCCCAGCGCCACGATCACCACTACGGCTTCCTGCCCGGCGAAACCGTCATCGTCATCTCCAACTCCGGCAAAAACGCCTCGCCCATCGAGGTCGCCCTCTACGCCAAGGCCAAGGGCCTCACGGTCGTCGGCCTCACCTCGCTCGCCATGAGCTCGACCGCCGCAACGGTCCACCCCGGCGGGAAAAACCTGCACGCCATCGCCGACTACACGCTCGATAACCTCGGCGTCACCGGCGACGCCATCACCGAGGTCGCGCCCGGGCGTTTCGCCGGCCCCACCTCCACGCTCATCGGCTGCACGCTGCTCAACTTGCTCATGATCGACGTTCTTGGCTGGCTGCGCGACCACGGCCACGAACTCCCGCTCGTCACCAGCCAGAACATCCCCGGCGGTATGGAGGCCAACATCGAGCTCTCGAAGCGCTACCGCACGCGTCTGAGCAAGCTCATCGGCTGAGTCGCGCGCTCGGGCTTTCGAACTCAAAGTGGACGGGCGGGCGTCCGGGCGGGTCCCTCCGCCCGTGGTTCGACCACGCCAAGACAGCGTGCGCCGGGACGAGCACGCCCACCGGGGGAAAGTCCAAACTCGCTCGATGTCCCGCAAGCGGGCCGCCTACGAGAAAGGGCCGGCTCGCCGGAGCCGGCCCTTTGATTTCGCCAAACGCGAAGCGAGCGCCGCCCGCTCACGCGCGCCGACGGCGGCGCAACGACGCCAGCCCCAACGCGCCGACACCGGCGAGCGCCGCGGCCGCCGAGGGCTCCGGAATCGCGGACGGGACGATTTCGATCACCGCGATCGAGCCGTCGTATTGGCCCGACTCCCCCTCAAAGCCGACGATCAGGAAGTTCTTTCCTCCGTGGAAAACGAACTCCAGCGACTCCGGGGAGACGTAGTCGACGCCGGGCGCGGCAAGCGTGGAGCCGGTGCTGAAGTTCAGATAATCGACAATCTCCACGTCGCCGAAATCCGTCACGTCGAACATGAAGATGCCGTTCTGACGCTCCGCTCCGACGAAGATGTAGTCGCGTCCGTCGATGCTTCCGTGGGCGATGGCCTCGACCTCCGGACCCTTGTCGTCCGAGCGCGCGTCGAGCGTCGCCGGGTTCTTGTTGATGTTGAACAACGCGGGGTCGTTCGCGAGCACGTAGGCCTCGATCATCGCCCCGCTGTCGAACACGAGCTCGCCCGTGTCGGCGTTGCGAATCGAGAAGCTGCGCGTGCCAAACATCGTCGGATCCTCGATGCCGGCGTCGCCGTCGAGATTGCCCACGTCCTTGACGAGGTTGAGGCGTCCGATGCCGGTGTTGCCGACATTGCCGGAGTAGATCACGTCGCCGCCACCGTTGTCCGTGGTGTCGAGCCCCGTGGCGCCGGCGCTCCCGCGGCCGATGTCGCCGTCGTCGGGACGCGCGTCTCCCTCGTTGGCCGTCGCGAGGTAGGTCTGTCCGCCTTTGGTGAATGCCTTGATCGTGTCGGGCATCGGCAGGCCCTTGATCGTCTGCGAGAGGCTGGGGCTCGCGGTGCCGCCCGCGCCGTCGCGGTCGGAAAGGTCGGTGCCGGCCACCGTCTGCGCGCCAAGCGTGTGGATGGCGGTGACTTTGTTCGCGTTGGCACCCTCGAGATCGATGACCGCTATGGCGTTGCCCTCCTGAAGCGAGACGTAGGCCTTGCCGTTGGCGGAGGTCACGTATTCCGGCTCCACGTCGAGCGCGTCGGGCGACTTGACCAGCGTGGTGTCGAGTCGCGCGTTGCGGACGCCCGCGAGCGTCACGCCCGCGGCCAGGCCGGTGGAGAAATTCACGTCGCTCACCGCCGAGTTGGTCAACGCGCCCGCCGTGGCGGAGCTGGTCACGCCCGCGAGGCTGATCACGCTCACCGAGCCGGCGGTCTGCGTGCCCGAGGTCGAGACGAACTCGCCCTCGTTGGCCACGAGCAGGCGCGAGCCGTCGGAGGTGAAGCCGACCGAATCGGGGTGGTAGCCGACATCGAGCGCCCCGAGGCGGTTGCCGCTGGCGATGTCGAAGAACACGACCTTGCCCGCGGTGTTGAGGCGATCCGTGGGAATAAGCGTGGCGACGCCGAAGCCGCGCCCGAGCGGGTCGGCCGCGACGCTGCTCAGACTGAAGGTCGAGGTCCCGCTCGCGCCGAACTCGGTGCTCAGATCGATGCTCCGGTAGTTCGAGAGCTGGCCGCCCGAGCTAAGCGAATAGATCCCGACCTGATGGCTGGCGCCGTCGGAAACCGTGGTGAGCAGGCTGCCGCTGGCGGAGTCGAAGGACACGATCTCGCCGCCGCCGACCAATTCGGCGCCGCCGGTGAAATTCATCTGGGCGAAAACGGAGACCGGAAACAGCGCGCAGGACGCGCCGACGAGGAGGGAGTGGAGTTTGGTGCGCATGGTGACGAGGCGCCCATGCAACAGGACGACGCGCGTCGCCCGCTAGCCCGGCACTGTAAAACCGCGGCTACGACGTCACGCGCGCGTCACACCCGGCATTTCGAAGCGTCATCCCAAGGACACCTGATCGGCGCATGCAAAGCGAAGTCTCTCGCGCCCACGCAACATGCCTTCCGCCTCTTCCGGTCCCGCTTGCGCTCGGCGTCGCCGCGCCCGGTCTCCCGCCGCCTCAGGACAGGCACTTCACCGCGAGCTCGCGCATCACCGCCGGCTCTTCCTTCGGCCGCTGAATGATCTGCTCAAAGGCCTCGGCCAACGCGATCTGAATGTCGATGTGATGCTTGAGCGACCACGCCTTGGCCCCGGCCGCCAGCTTGCCCACATACCACGCGTTTTGGCTGAAGAGATTCGCCGCGTTCTTCTCCCCCGCGCCTACGAAATGTTTTCCGTAGGCCGATGCCGCGCGCTCGATCGCACCTTTGTCCGGCGCACGTCCGCCCTGAGGCGCCAAGGCGCGCAACTGGATCAGCAACCGGTTCCGATTCTGCATCGAGCTCAACAAAGGCCGCGCGCTCTCGCCCGCGAAAAAATGCCGGTCAAAGGCCCCGAGCGTGCCTCGCAGATCCCCGCGAAAAAACAGCTCCGTCGCCTCGAAAAAATCCCCTTCCGCCATGTTCGGCGTCATCTCCTCCACGTCCGCCTCGGTGATCGTCTTTCCCGAGTCCGCGTGCGCCGCGAGCTTGTTGACCTCGCTCACCAGAAACCGCGTGTTGGCCCCGCAGCGCGCCAGCAACAACGACAGCGCGTCTCGCTCGATGATCACCCCCAGCTCCTTCGCCTCCGCCAGCGCCGTCATCGCCAGGGCCTCCGCCGCATCTTCCGCGCTCGCCGCGCCGATGAAGCTGAAATCCGCGGTCTTCTCGCACCACTTGTAGAAGCTCTTCCTTCGGTCCACCGGCGCGGCCGTGATGAGCACCGCCACCTCGGCCGGGTTCACCGCCGCGAGCACCGATTGCAGGTGCTCCACCGCCGCCTTCACCGACTCCGTGTTTCCGGTGCGCGAATCAGCCAGGAAGTTCACGTCCTTGAACCAAACCAGACGCCGCCCGCCAAACATCGAAACCGTCTGCACGCTGTCGCGGAAACGCGCGATCGCCGTCTCCACCTCGTCCACGTTGTTCGCGAAACCCGCGATCGTTTCGCGCGAAAACTCGTCGGTTATCTCCGCCGCGAGCGTCTCGTAATGCGAGCGCCCCATCCGCCCGACCAAAAAGTCGTCGGCGCCACAGATAAACGTGAAGGGCTTTTCGGGAGCGGGCATGGGAAAGTCTCGGAAACGGCGCCCACCATTCCCTCGCCCCGCGCGAGCGCAAGCGCAAGGCCACCCGCGTTCGCTCCAGTTTCACGGCCTTGTGACCCGGTTCAAAGCCCGGTCCCAGAGGTTTTTCATCTCGCGCCTCGGCGACCGCCCGAATCAACCCAATCTTAAGCCTCTGCCTTCCTGTCGTTAATAGTATAAATACTTCGCGATCCCACTCCGCCGCGCAGCGCCGCCCCGCCGGTTCCCGGGTTCCCCTCCGCTTGGGCACCGGCCCCTTTCCGACATCGCTTGGGGCCGCCGCTCCTCCCTCTTCTACAAGGCGGCCCCCGGCTCATCCCGCGTCCTTCTCTCAAGCCGCGCGCGGAAAGCGGTCGGATGCAAGCCGGGGAGGGAAAATGGAAAAGTCAGGGCATGACGCTATCCCGTCTCTTTCTCATCGCCTTGTTAATACGCGAAATCGCCACCCCTGGCTTCTGCTCCCCTGCGCAGGCGCCGGAAACAGTGACAAGTGTGGCCCCACCTAAAGAGACGCCGGCTTCGGCCCGTATCGCCCCCAGTTCAAGCGTCCCTCCCTCGATGGCCCGCATGGCCGGCGCCAGGCTTTCCCCGCTCATCAATGGCACCCGGGTCTTCACCGTCGCCGCCACCGGCAGCATGCGGCCCGCCTTTGACGACAACACCGTGCTCCTCACCGAGCCCGCGCCGTTCAAGGACCTTCAAATCGGCGACATCGTGGTCTACCGCCATCGCGGCACCGGGCTCCGCGTCGCTCATCGCATCATAGAACGCCGCGACGGCGGCTACTGGACCAAAGGCGACCGCAGCCGTCGCATGGACGATGATCTCGTGACCGAGACCAACTTCATCGGCCGCGTCTACGGGATCCTCTACGCCAGCCGCTCTCCCCAGGGCCCGCTGCCCGACGCCCTCCGCGACGACGAGACGCTCATGGCCGTCGCCTCCGGGCCTTGATTCCTCCACACGCGCGTTTTTCGAGTTCCGTTCCCCCGGCTCTCGCGGCGACGCTCCCTTCACTCGCCGCATGTCCGCACGCCGTCTCGACCAACTTCTCGCCAATCTCGGTTACTGCTCCCGTCGCGAAGTCCGCGACTGGCTCCGCGCCGGCCGCGTCTCCGTCGCCGGCAAAGTCGCCGACGATCCCGGCGTCAAACCCTCGCCCGCCGCCGTCCGCGTCGACGGGGAGCCGCTTGACCACCCCGACGGCCTGCTCCTTCTCGTCAACAAGCCCCTCGGCCTCACCTGCTCGCACGACCCGCGCGAAGCCCCGCTCATCTACGACCTCCTCCCCGCCCGCTGGCGCGAGCGCAACCCCGTCGTCACCTCCGTCGGCCGCCTCGACAAGGAAACCTCCGGGCTGATCCTCCTCACCGACCACACCGAGCTGGTCCACCGCCTTACCTCGCCGAAGCACAAGGTCCCCAAGATCTACCGCGCGACCACCGACCGTGATCTCTCGCCCGACCTCATCCCGCGCTTCGCCTCCGGCACGATCCAGCTCGACGGCGAAAAAGAGCCCTGCGCTCCCGCCGAACTACGCATCGTGGGTCCCCGCGAAGCCGAGCTCACACTCATCGAGGGCAAATACCACCAGGTGCGCCGCATGTTCGCCGCCTGCGGCGCCACCGTGCTCACGCTCCACCGCACGACCTTCGGCTCGCTCACCCTCGGAGACCTCCAGCCCGGTCGATACCGCGAACTCGCCTCCGCCGAACTCGGCCTCTGACGTGGCATGGGCGTCTCGCCCATGTTCCGGACTCACGGACGCGGGTCCGCCCCGATCTTGCTCACCGCGAATTCACGCGGCGTCCGTCCCGTGCGCGCACGAAACATCCGGTTGAAATACGAAGGCCGCGCGTAGCCGCAGGCCCACGCCACCTCAGCCACGCCCATCGTCGACCCGCGCAGCAGACGCCGCGCCTTCTCCACCCGCAGATCGTGCATCGACTCGATCAGTCGCCGCCCCGTCCGCCGCCGATACGCCCGCGACAAATGATCAGGCGAGCAGCCGAGGTTCGCCGCCAGCCACTCCACCGAAAAATCCAGCCGCGCGTAGTGCGTCTCCATCAGCTCATGACAACGTCGCAACAAGGGCGCCCCCACCGTCGGCGCCGGCGTCTCTCCGTCGAGGCCCTCCCTCAGCCTGCTCAGAAACGCGAGCATCAGCCCCTGCCTCAACCGATCGCCCGTCCGCGCCCCGCCCTCGCTCGCCGCCAGCTCCTCCGCGTAGCGCACCAGCCTCTCCGTCGGCCCGAGAAAACGGTCCGCCGGCCCGCACTTCGGCCCGCCGTCGAGGTAGCCGAGGTGGAGCGAAAAACCGTCCGGCTGCACCATGAAGATCACGTTGAGAAATCGCCCGCTCCACCGCTCCCCGTGCGGCATCCCCGCCGGGATCAGCGCCGCCTCGCCCGCCCGAAGCGTGAACGCCTCCTCCGGCAACTCGAAGTCCAGCGCGCCCGACTCCTGAAGGAAAAGCTCCGGATCCCCGTGAAACGGCTTCCCCGCCAAACGCCTCCTCAACCCGCGCGCCGCCGGCACGCGCACCCGCGCTCCGGCCGCCGTCTCCGCGAGCCGCCGCTCCAACACCGTCGCGTAATACGCCGTCCGCGCCTCGCGCGAGCCTAGCAACTCAAGAAGCCGGTTTTGGCTTAGAATTGTCGGTTTTGGAGAAACCTCGTCCATTGCCACCCCACCCTGCCCGACAAGCGTTTTCAGTCCAGCCCGCTCCTTCCCCGCCCGCGCTCCGCTTTCGCGACCCGCCCTCCCGCCCTCTCGGTTTTGTGCCCGATCGTCATCCATTTTATCCACCCATGCAAAAACCCCTCCTCGTCGCGCTGATGGTCCTCGCGGCCCAGGCCGCCCCCTCGCTCTCCGCCGCCCCCGCCGGCCTCGACCCCGCCGGCCAACTCTCCCTCGCCCCCGCGCTCGCCCGCGCCGACGCCGGCGGCTTCGCCTTCGCCCGCCTCGAGCACGGCGTCCAGATCCGCGTCGGCGACACGGTTAAAAACATCCTCTTCCACGGCCCGGAGATCGTGCGCGTCAACGCCAACCTCGGCCGCGCGCACACCGCGCACCCGAGCCTCGTCGTCGTCCGCCCCGCCGGCGACGCCCGCGTCCGCGTCAAGGAGCGCGCCGACCGCCTCGAGGTCTCCACCTCCGCCCTGATCGTCCGCGTCGACAAGAAGACCGGCGCCCTCGCCTTCCTCCGCCCCGACGGCTCCGAGATCACCCGCGAGACGCCCGCCCGCCCCGGCGACATCCGCGAGCTCTCCATCTCCGGCGCCCCCACCTACGAGGTGAAGCAGACCTTCTCCCTCGCGCCCGACGAATCGCTGTATGGCCTTGGTCAATACAACCAACGCTACATGGACTACCGCGGCCAGGAGGTCCTGATGGTCCAGACCAACATCGGCATCGTCGTCCCCTTCCTCGTCTCGACCCGCCGCTACGGCATCCTCTGGGACGCCGCCTCCAAGAGCACCTTCAAGGACGACGCCACCGGCGCCACCTTCTGGTCCGAGAGCTCCCCCGCCGGCGTGGACTACTACCTCGTCGCCGGCGAGACCATGGACGGCGTCATCGCCGGCTACCGCCGCCTCACCGGCCCCGCGCCCATGCTCCCCAAGGCCGCCTTCGGCCTCTTCATGAGCAAGGAGCGCTACAAGACCCAGGACGAGCTCGTCGGCGTCGTGAAGCGCTTCCGCCAGGACGGCTTCCCCCTCGATTACATCGTCCAGGACTGGCAATACTGGGGCGGCGGCGTCTGGGGCGGCGAGTGGGACGGCAAATGGAGCGGCATGGTCTGGAACAAGGAACGCTTCCCCGATCCCGCGGGCGCCATCCGCGAGATCCACGACAACAACGCCAAGGTCATGATCTCCATCTGGCCCTCCGTCGGCCACGACACCGACCTCGCCCGCGA
>CAMLQS010000234.1 GCA_946482165.1 uncultured Verrucomicrobiota bacterium
GTCGTCCTCATCTCCGGCCACGACGGCGGCACCGGCGCCTCGCCGCAAAACTCCATCTGGCACGCCGGCCTGCCCTGGGAGCTCGGTCTCGCCGAGACCCACCAGACGCTGGTGTTGAACAACCTCCGCTCGCGCATCGCCGTCGAGACCGACGGCCAGCTCAAGACCGGCCGCGACGTCGTCATCGCCGCGCTGCTCGGCGCCGAGGAGTTCGGCTTCGCCACCGCCCCGCTCGTCGCCACCGGCTGCATCATGATGCGTGTTTGCCATCTGAATACATGCCCCGCCGGCGTCGCCACGCAGGACCCGCGTCTTCGCGAGAAGTATAAGGGCCGCCCCGAGGACGTCGTGAACTTCATGACCTTCATCGCCCAGGAGGTCCGCGAGATCATGGCCCAGCTCGGTTTCCGCACCATCGCCGAGATGGTCGGCCGCACCGACCGCCTCGAGCCGCGCAAGGCCATCACCCACTGGAAGGCCAAGGGCATGGACTTCTCCAGCCTGCTCTACTCGCCCGACACCGGTCCCGAGGTCGGCCGCTATTGCCAGCAGCCGCAGGACCACGGCCTCGACCGCTCGCTCGACCTCACCGTCCTCCTCGAGCGTTGCGCGCCCGCCATCGAACGCGGCGAGAAAGTCATCGCCGAGCTCCCGGTGAAGAACATCCACCGCGTCGTCGGCACCATCACCGGCAGCGAGGTCACCCGCAAATACGGCGCGGCCGGCCTGCCCGAGGACACCATCGACATCCGCTTCAGCGGCTCCGCCGGCCAGTCCTTTGGCGCCTTCATGCCGAAGGGCATGACCTTCCGCCTCACCGGCGACGCCAACGACTACGTCGGCAAGGGCCTCAGCGGCGGCAAGATCATCGTCCGCGCCCCCGCCGACGCCGGTTTCAAACCCTCCGAGAACATCATCGTCGGCAACGTCGCCCTCTACGGTGCGACCAACGGCGAGCTCTACGTCGGCGGCCGCGCCGGCGAGCGTTTCGGCGTCCGCAACTCCGGCGTCACCGCCGTCGTGGAGGGCGTGGGCGACCACGGCCTCGAATACATGACCGGCGGCAAGGTCGTCGTCCTCGGCCCCACCGGACGCAACTTCGCGGCCGGCATGTCCGGCGGCGTCGCCTACGTCCTCGACGACCTCGATGCGCTCAAGGGCAACGTGAACCTCTCCATGGTGGCCCTTGAGAAGATCGAGACGCCCGCCGAGCTGGCCGATGTCCGCGCTCTCATCCAGCGCCAGGCCGACTACACCGGCAGCGCCCGCGCCGCCGAGGTCCTCGCCAACTGGGACGCCCTCGCGCCGAAGTTCGTCAAGGTAATGCCCAAGGACTACAAGCGCATGCTCGCCTGCATCGAGAAGGCGCAGTCCCAAGGCCTCACCGGCGACGAAGCCGTCATGGCCGCCTTCGAGGAAAACGCCCGCGACACCAGCCGCGTCGGCGGAAACTAAGACCACCTTAATCATCAACGCAGAGGCGCAGAGACGCAGAGCATCGAACAAGAACTCCCTTCTCTTCTCCGCGCCTCCGCGTCTCTGCGTTAAATTTAAAAACCTCCGACCACCTTTTCTCCATGGGCAAACCCACCGGCTTTCTCGAATACCTCCGCGAAATTCCCGCCGACCGTCCGCCGCTCGAGCGCGCGCGCGACTGGAACGAATTTCACCTCCACATGGAGGAGAAGAAACTCCGCAACCAAGGCGCCCGCTGCATGGATTGCGGCGTCCCCTTCTGCCACTCCGGCAAGCTCATCTCCGGCATGGCCTCCGGTTGCCCGGTCAACAACCTGATCCCGGAGTTCAACGACCTCGTCTTCCGCGGCCTCTGGCACGAAGCGCTCGAGCGTCTCCACAAGACGAACAACTTCCCCGAGTTCACCGGCCGCGTCTGCCCCGCTCCCTGCGAAGGTTCCTGCGTCCTCGGCATCAACGAGCCGCCGGTCACGATCAAGAACATCGAGTATTCGATCATCGAGAAGGGCTGGGAAGAGGGTTGGGTCGTCCCCGCCGTCCCCGCCAACCGCACCGGCAAAAAAGTCGCCGTCGTCGGCTCCGGTCCCGCCGGCCTCTCCGCCGCCGCGCAGCTCAACGCCGCCGGTCACAGCGTCACCGTCTTCGAGCGCGCCGACCGTCCGGGCGGCCTCCTCATGTATGGCATCCCCAACATGAAGTTGGACAAGAAGGCCGTGGTCCTCCGCCGCGTGCAGCTCCTCGAGCAGGAAGGCGTGAAGTTCGTGTGCAACGCGAATATCGGCGTGACCCACGACGTCGCCCAGCTCCGCAAGGATTTTGACGCGATCGTCATGTGCACCGGCGCCACGCTCGGCCGCGACCTCAACGCCCCCGGCCGCGAGGCCGCCGGCATCCACCTCGCGATGGAGTTTCTCACCGCCAACACCAAGGCCGTGCTCGACCAGGGCGACGGCTCCGCCAGCCCGATCAACGCCAAGGACAAGGACGTGATCGTCATCGGCGGCGGCGACACCGGCACCGACTGCGTCGGCTCCTCGCTCCGCCAAGGCTGCCGCACCGTCACCCAGATCGAGATTCTCCCGAAGCCGCCCCTTGAGCGTCAGCCCAACAACCCTTGGCCCGAATGGCCCAAGACCCTCAAGGTGGACTACGGCCAGGAGGAAGCCGCCGCCCGCTTTGGCGCCGACCCGCGCACCTATCTGACCACGGTTAAAAAGTTCAACGCCGACGCCCAAGGCCGCGTCGAGTCCGTCGTCACCGTCGAGGTGAAGTGGGAGAAGAACGACAAGGGCGCCTTCATCCCCGTGGAACAGCCCGGCACCGAAAAGACCCGACCCGCGCAGCTCGTGTTGCTCGCCATGGGCTTCCTCGGGCCCGAGCAGGCCGCGATCAAGGCCCTCGGCCTCGAGACCGACCCGCGCTCCAACATCAAAGCCGACCACAACGTCCACGCGACGAGCGTTCCCGGCATCTTCGCCGCCGGCGACTGCCGCCGCGGCCAGAGCTTGGTGGTCTGGGCGATCAACGAAGGCCGCGCCGCCGCCCGCGAGTGCGACCGCTACCTGATGGGCGCCACCACGCTGCCCTGAACCGGCGCTGTCGCCCTCGGAACTTTCCAAAGCACCGTTTCACCAGAACGGTGCTTTTTTATTCCCGGGTTCCAGCGCTCAACCAGCGCATATCACTTTACCAGTTCCTCCTGTCCCTCCCCGCCGATGAAACGAATCCGACTTCTTTTTCTGTTCGTGGTTTCGGGGGCGTGGATCGGTGCGGCCGAGCTTCTGCCGTTGGAACAGCACTATCCGGCGAAAGAGTTCGCGCCGTCCGCGGGCGATGTGAAGGCCGCGTTGCTCCTGCCGAACTCCGCTATGGTAGGTGAGTCGATTGCGGCGCAACTGGTGATCGAAAACACCGGCGCGCGCCCTTTCGAGATCATGCTCGGCGGCGATTATCGCGGCACCGGGTATCCGCTGCGGATGAAAGTGCGCGTTCGGAACTCCGAACAAGTGGACCTGCCTCGCGTCGACGCGCGCCCACGCTTTGGCGGCATGATGATACCCAAACGTGTCGAGCCGGGCGCGCGCGAATTGATCGAGTTTCCTTTGGATTGCTACGTCGAGTTTCCGCGGGCCGGAACCTATCTTGTCACCGCCGGACATGATCTCGGCTGGATCGTCGATCCCGCGCATCCCCATCCGATCGCCCAAGCCAGCCTGACGGTCACCGAGCCAACTCCCGAGCAGGCCGCCGCCTATGTGAACAAGCTATTCGCCGACGCGGAGGCCTCGCCTGAGCACGAGGGCGTGTTGCGCATTGAGAAACAACTCTGCGTTTTGCGACATCCCGCCTATCTGCCCGCACTCGCGGAGCGGGCCCGTGGCGGATCGACGGCTGCGGTGAAAGCCATCGGCCACATCGCCACCCCCGAAGCGACGGCGACCCTGCTCGCGATGCTCGACTCCCAGCCGCCGGCCATCACCACGACAGCGGTCTCCCAGTTGCTTCGCCGTGTGCCCCTTCGCGATGATCCGTCCCGGACGGCGGAATTCAACGTGTGGAGCTCGCCCTATCAGATCCGACCGCTGCTGCCCGATTCTTGGCGGGAGGAGTTTTCCGAGCCGCTTGTCGCGTCCGCGGTAAAATTCCTCGAGAGCGTCGACACCGCCGAAGTCGAATCCGCCGCGCAAATCCTGCGAGCTCTCGGAGAGCCGGAGCATGCGCCGGCTCTGCTCGCGGCGCTGCAGCGCGCGCTGGATGTTTACCAAGCGCCTCGGTCCGGAGCGGGGGCCAACACGCTCGATGCTCCCAAACCGCAAAAGCCTTTGATCGACGCATTGGACGCCTTGCGCGCCCGAGGTTGGCGCATCGCCTACGGTGGAAACATGGCGCACATGGTGGCTTGGTTTCGCCAGCTCGCAGACGCCAAGGTTTCCACCCCGGTGGACGAAGCCACTTGGGGGAGCATGGCGACATGGCTTGAAAACGGCCCCGCCACCGTGCGCATCGCCGCGCTCGAAGCGCTTCCCAATCCGCTGCCTGATTCCTGCGAGCCGATTCTGCTGCGGGTGTTGAACGACGCCGACTGGGGCGTGCTACGTGTCGCGTGCGATGTGGCGGCCAGGTCGAAACGGCCCGTTTTCGCCCGAGCCGCCGTGCAAATCCTCGAGGAAGCCGACGACACGTTTTTGCAAAACGCGGCACATGCCGCCGCCCTCTCTTGCGGGGCCCGCCTTGAACTCTGGGAGGCTTGGGTCGGCGCCATCATGAACATCCGTCGAAGTTCCGACGCGCTTCGGGCTTTGATCGAAGGCACCATTGAGCTGCCGCGATTGGGCGGGGGTAGCGCGACCGGTCTGCTTTCCCGCGATCAGCGTTTTGCGCTTAGGGCCGCTTGGCGGGATTTTCTCGCTGCGCATCGCGAAGACCTTGTAGCCGGCCGACGTGTGCATCTGACCGATTCGGCGACCATCGCCCGGCTCACGGGCATGGATTTCAAACCCACCGGGCCGGTGATCGAATTGAGCTTGCCCGATGGCTCGCTGTGGCCGCCGAGGCCGCCTCAACAATAGTTTACCGAAGCCCCGTCCGCACGCGCGGACGGGGCTTTTTCCTTTTCTGCGCCGGTGGGTGGAGATTTCCCGCGGCCATGCCAAATTTTCGCTCGCACCTCGCTGGCACGGCTCCAACTAATGCGCGCAACTCCGTCCTCTTATCTGCCCGATTGGCGGCTCGGTTCCTGCATAACTCGGCGCTCCGCGCGTCGACCCATTCCTTTCAAGTTTCCATGGCCAAGATCATTCCGTCTCCGCTCTATTCCGCTGACCAAGAACACGATGCCTGTGGCGTTGGCTTCATCGCCAAGCTGACCGGCGAGCGGTCTTACGACGTCGTCAACCGCGCGCTGACGGCGCTCAAGGCCTTGGCTCACCGCGGCGCCATCGACGCCGACGCGGTCACCGGCGACGGCGCGGGTCTGCTCACCCAGCTCCCCATCGAGTTCTTCAAGGACTACCTCGCCTCGGTCAACAAGCCCCTCTTCCGCGACTCCGACCTCGGTGTCGGCATGATTTTCCTGCCCAAGGGCGACGACTACGCGCAGGCCCATTGCAAAAAGATCGTCGAGACCGCCGTGAAGGCGGAAGGGCTCTCATTTCTCGGTTGGCGCGAGGTGCCCACCGACTCCTCCTGCCTCGGCCGCAAGGCCCTCGATACCCTGCCGCTGATCGTGCAAGCCCTCGTCGCCCGCAAGGACGACACCTCCGACGACGAATTCGAGCGGAAGCTCTTTCTCGCGCAGAACTCCGCCGAACGCCTCGTCCTCGGCGCCAAGGTCCAGGGCTTCTACATCTGCTCCTTCAGCAGCCGCACCATCGTCTACAAGGGACTGCTCACCCCCGCGCAGATCAAGAAGTTCTTCCTCGATCTGAAGAGCCCGCTCTTCACCTCGGCCTTCGCCCTCTTTCACCAGCGCTACTCGACCAACACCTTCCCCACGTGGCACTTGGCCCATCCGTTCCGGATGATGGCCCACAACGGCGAGATCAATACCATCCGCGGCAACCGCAACCTCATGCGCGCCCGCGAAAATTCCACCGCCCACGGCGTGTGGGGCGACAGCTTCGACGACCTCAAGCCCCTCGTCCAGCCCTCCGGCTCCGACTCCGCCTCCTTCGACAACGCCCTCCAGCTTCTCACCCTCGGCGGACGCAGCCCCCTGCACGCCTGCATGATGATGATGCCGCCGGCTTGGGAGAAGGACAAGACCCTCGCGCCCGAGACCCGCGCCTTCTACCGCTACCACTCCGCCATCCTTGAGCCGTGGGACGGCCCCGCCGCCATCGTGTTCACCGACGGCAAGATCGTCGGCGCCTCGCTCGACCGCAACGGCCTGCGTCCCGCCCGCTACAAGATCTTCGACGATGGCTACGTTATTTTGGCTTCGGAAGCCGGCCTCGTGCACGACTTCCCCGGCAAGGTCATCGAGTCCGGCCGCCTCGGCCCGGGCCGCATGATCGCCGTCGACTTCACCAACAAGAAGTTCCTCCGCGACGCCGAGGTGAAGGCCTCCATCACCGCCGATCCCCACTACCGCCAGTGGTGCGACGAACACCTCGTCAACCTCCACACGCTCGCCGGCGCCACGCCCGCGCCGACCGTTGACGCGCCCGAGGTGCTCCTCCCCGGCCAGCTCGCCTTCGGCTACGAGTCCGACGAAATGGAAATGGTCCTCACGCCTCTCGCCGAGGGCGCCGAGCCCACAGGCTCCATGGGCGACGACACGCCGCTCGCCGTTCTCTCGCGCCGCCCGCGTCTGCTCTACACCTACTTCAAGCAGCTCTTCGCGCAGGTCACCAATCCGCCCATCGACTCCGTCCGCGAAAAGGCGGTCATGTCGCTCAACATGCTCCTCGGCGGCCGCCTCGGCCTCTTCGAGGAATTCCCCGCCAGCACCGGCCTCGTCGAACTCGAGTCGCCCATCCTCCTGCACCACGAGTTCGCCGCGCTCTCGACCGTCCCCGCGCTGAAGGACCGCGTCGTCACTCTGCACGCGCATTTCTCCGCCACGGTCGGCGCCAAGGCCCTCGAACCCGCGCTTAAGGCCCTCGCCGCCGCCGCCGAAAAGGCGGTTCGCGAAGGCGCGAAGATCCTCGTCATCTCCGACTGCGGCGTCACCGCCCAGCAGGTGGGCATCCCGATGCTCCTCGCCGTCGGCGCCGTGCATCAGCAGCTCGTGCGCGCCGGCCTCCGTCTCCAAGCCGACCTCATCGCCATGACCGGCGAAGCCCGCGAGGTCCACCAGATCGCCTGCTTGCTCGGCTTCGGCGCCAACGCCGTCTACCCCACGCTCGCGCTCTGCACCATCGCCCAGCTCGCCGCCACCGGGAAGACCTCCAAGCCCGTCGAGCCCGCCAAGGCGCTCGCCAACTTCCGCGAAGCCATCGACGCCGGTCTCTACAAAATCATGGCCAAGATGGGCATCAGCACCCTCGCGTCCTACCGCGGCGGTCAGATGTTCGAGGCCCTCGGCGTTTCCAACAAGGTCGTCTCCGAGTGCTTCACCGGCACCGCCACGCCCATCGGCGGCATCGACTACGTCCAGATCGCCGAGGAGGCCCTCGTGCGCCACGCCCGCGCTTTCCCTTCTTCCGATTCTCAGGTTTCAGGTCTCAACCCTCAGCCCTCGTTGCAGCCCGAGGGCTACTACCGCGTCAACAAGCGTGGCGAAGGCGAGTTCCACGGCTGGAATCCCAAGGTCGTCGCCTCGATGAACAAGTTCATCAAGGCGGGCGACTTCGCCGGTTACCAGGAATGGAAGACCCAAGGCGACGAGCACCAGCCCGTCGCGCTCAAGGATCTGCTCAAGATCCGCTTCGACGGACGCACGCCCGTCGCCGTCGACGAAGTCGAGACCATCGAGGAAATCCGCAAGCGTTTCACCACCGCCGGCATGTCCCTCGGCGCGCTCTCGCCCGAGATGCACGAGGCCCTCGCCATCGCGATGAACCG
>CAMLQS010000235.1 GCA_946482165.1 uncultured Verrucomicrobiota bacterium
CAGTTGGAGCCTTCGGCGAGTTCGCCGTCGCCGAGGAGCGTGAAGACGCGGAAGGCGTCGCCGTCCATCTTCGCGGCCAACGCCATGCCGAGGCAGATGGGCAGGCCGTGACCGAGCGCGCCGGTGTTCATCTCCATGCCGCGGATTTTTCGCGTCGGGTGGCCGACGTAGTAGCTCTTGTAGTGGCAGACCGTATCGAGGTCCGAATCGGGGAAATAGCCGCGGTCGGACATGACGGCGTAGAGCGCCTCGACGCAGTGGCCCTTGCTCTGCACGTAACGGTCGCGGGCGGGCGAATCGACCGTCTCCGGCGTGACCTTGAGCACGCGGTTGTAGAGCAGGTTGAGGATATCGAGACAGGAGAGGCCGCCGCCGGTGTGGCCGGCCCCGGCCTCGTGGATGAGGCGGAGCATGCGGCGGCGGAGGGCGAAGGACTTCAGAGCGAGCTCACGGTCGGTCATGTCACTCCTGCGGACCTTCGTGGTGGTAGACTTCCCAGCCGAGATAACGCTCGAAGGCCTCGGCAAGGACGCCGGCGGTGTGGGAGGAGTTCATGACGACGTGATGCTCGAAACCCTCGCGGCAGACGTGGCGCATGAGCTTCTGGAGCTTGGGCACGCGGGCGACGGCGCGGTTGCCGAAGGTCTTGAGCTCATCGTTGGTAAGCTCGCCCTGGCCGACGTAGGTGCGGATGACGCCGGCGGCGTCGTCGGTGGTGATTCGGCCGTAGGTAAGCGGCGTGGCGGGAGTGCGGCCATCGAGGGCGCCCCAGGTGTTTTCAACACCGAGGGTGGAGCCGAGGATGGGCGCGTTGAGGATCTTGATGTCGGGCAGGAAGGACTTGGCCCAGTTGCCGCAGTGAAAGAGCACGCACTTGTCGTCGGCGGCACCGTAGTTGTTGTTCCAATCCACGAGCGCGGAGGGCGAGAGCGAGGCGAGCTGCATCGCATACATCGTGAGCACGCCGGTGACGTCGACCTCGCAGGCGCTGGGCAGGAAGCTTTCGCTCATCATGCTCATCGAGGTGCAGACGTTGCAGCCGTGGTTGGCCTGCACGGAGGTCCAGCACTGGATGGCGGTGGCGTCGAGGTGGTTGGCGGCGACGAAGTCGTCGAGCACGAGGCCGAGGCGCGCCATCTGGACGAGCTTGGCGGGCGGGACGGCGGTGGCGTTGGCGTAGGCCTTGATCTCGTCGACCTTGGAGACGAGACGCTTGTCGCCTTCGGTGATCTTGCCGGCCGCGCCGAGGATCTCGGAGAGGTCGACGGTGGTGACGCTGATGCCGTGGCGCTCGAGGATTTTCTCGGAATAGCGGACGGTGTTGAAAGCGCCGGGTCGGGCGCCGACGGCGCCGATGCGGACGCCGCGCAGGCCGCGGACGACGCGACAGACGGACACGAATTTAAGGAGGTCGGCCCGGAAGGAGGCGTCGAGCGGATGAACGACGTGCTTGTCGGTCAGCGAGTAGGCGATGCCGGCCTGGCGGAGATTGTTGCAGACGGAAATCTTGCCGCAGAAGGCGTCGCGGCGGCGGATGACGTCGAGCTTGTCGAGATCATCAGGGTAGCCCTGCACGAGCACGGGAACATTGAGGCCGGAGATCTTGAGCGTGTCGGCCACGCCCTTCTCGTCGCCGAAGTTGGGCAGGCAAACGAGGACGCCGGAGATCTTGTCGCGGTTGCGACGGAAAAGATCCGCGCACTTGCGGGCGTCGTTGTGCGTTTCGACGCCCCCGAGCTTGGTTTCCGCCGGATCGAGCATGACGGCCTCGATGCCGAGCTCTCCGAAGAGCTTGGCGATGTCGGCGCGCGCCTCGGGCACGAGTTTATCGGGAAAGAAGTCACGGTTGCCAAAGATGACACCAAGAGTGACGGGGGCGGATTTCATGGACGGGGAAAGGGCCTCCGCTGAGCGGGGACCGGGGTAGACGAGAGGGTATCAAAACTATTCGCGGTCCTCCTCCGCCATAAACCGGACTTATTGTGGGATACTAAGATCGACACGCCGCAAGAAGCCGAAGTGAACGGCGCGGGACAGAGGGATTTCGGGAAAAAAAACGTCCGCCGCAGGGGAATGCGGCGGACGGGGAGGAAACGGCTGGCCGGCGAGACCGGATCAGCCGCGGTGACTGCGGCGGCGGCGAACGAGACAGCCGCCGAGCGTGGCCATGCCCGCGAGAAGGGCGAAGCTGGCGGGCTCGGGGACGGCGGCGAAGGTCACGGTGATATAATTCAGGCCGCCGTCGCTACCCATGGAGTAGGTGGGAACGTAGAGTCCATCCAGCCCGCTGCCAAAGGTCGTCGAGATGAGGTTGACGTCGCCGGTCAGGTCGCTGGTGCCGCTCACCAAATCGTAGGCGACACCGGTCTCCAGCACGCCGGCGGTGAGCGCGTCGAAGTTGAAGGTGAGGGAGGAGAACGAAACGGTGCCGGTGGCCGCGATGAGGTCGCTCGTCCCCGCCGCGGTGGCGGCCAGATCGAAGTCGAGCGTGGAGCCGGTGAGCGTGAGGGCGCCCGTCGAGAGCGTGCCGGCCTCGCCGTCGTTCTCGCCCGGAGCGAGGAAGGAGCCGGCGAGGGCGTTGACGGAGCCGGAGATCGCGCCGGTGCCGGCGAGCGTGGAGAGGTTGCTGACCGTGGTCACGGCGGCGCTGGTGCCGAGGGCGGAGCCTTCGCCGAAGGTGAGGGCGGCGCTGCCGCCGGCCAACAGGGTGCCGACCTCTCCCCAGACCGTGAAGGTGTTGGGGCCCGTGATGGCGTCGATGTAGTTGAGCGCGCTGGCGCCGGAACCGGTGACGTAAACCGGTTGGCCCGCCTTGATGCCCAAGGTGGCCACCGTGTCCGCCCCGCCAAGAGTGACGGTGCGCAGCTGCAGCTGGCCGCTGACCGAGGCGGCCACCGTGGCATTCACGGAAGTCGACGCGGAGGAAACGAGCCCGCCTTGAACCACCAGCTTGCTGGCGGAGAGTCCGTCGCCCACCGCGGTAGAACCGGAGTGGAACTGGCTGTTGGTGAGCGTAACCGAGCCCGAACCCTTTTGAACGAGATTGATCGGGCCGTTTGCGGTCAGGGGAGTCGAGACGGCGTCGGACCGATTGAACGCCAAGGTCCCGGCCGCGGTGCCGTTCACCACCGGAACCAAGCCGTTTCCGGAAAGCAGGGCGCCCGAGGTGCCGCCGTCGCCCAATTGCACGGTGCCGGTGCTGCCGATCCGGGTGCCGCCCTGGTAGGTGTTGGTGCCGGTGAGCACCAAGGTCCCGGTGCCGTTTTGCTTGATGACCATCTTCGAGTTGGCCGGAACCACGCCCGAGTTGTCCGCGATGTTGGAGGCGATGATGGTGGTGCCGGCACCCGTCACGTCGCGGAGGCGATAGAGGTCGCCGGTGTTCGAGCCGTTGAGATTAATATTACCGCCGGCCACGCCCAAAGTGACCGTCTTGCCGGGTGCGGTGACGTTGTTGTTGATGAAGCCAAGGACCCCGATCGTGACGTTACCCGTCGACGGGGCGTTGCTCATGTTGAGCGTGGTGGCGGAGATGGTCAGGCTGTGGTCGCCTTGGAAAACAATGCTACGATTGATCGTGGTGGAGTTCTTCGCGATCACCCGGTCCTGTCCGACCGCCTCGAGAGTATTCGCATAGGCGCTGCTGCCGATCGTCAGGTTGCCGCTGGCGGCGGGTCCGAAGGGCTGGTCGCTGTTGATGCGGAACAACGTGTTGGTGTTGCCCTGAAGACCCAGGGTGGTGGCACCGGTGTAGGTGTTGGTTCCATCGATCTGGATGTAACTGCCGCCGAGGGTGGTGGAGTAGCGCGCTCCCAGCGTCAGGCCGGAGGCCCCCGAGCTGCCGTCGGCGATGGTGCCGCCCAAGACGATATTGCTGCCGGTGGATGTGGCCAGGGATGTGGTGCCGGCGCGGATCGTGGCGACCGAGCCTGTGGCGCCGGTCGACAGGTCGATGTCGCCCAAGGTGAGCGTTTGCTTGCTCAGATTTTCAATCGTCCTGTTGCCGGAAGCGGTGGGGGCGATCTTTCCCAATATGCTGAGCGGCACATTCACGCTGCTTACAACCGCAGACCCAGGTCCATTCACCACCAGCCCACCCGAAAGCGAAACGGGCGCCGAGATCACGTTCACCGCGCCGTCGGCTCCGGTGGAAGTGATGGAAGCCGAGGTGGCCGCCATCAACAGCGGCGTGGAATTGTCGCTCTTGATGGTCGTGACCCCGGTGCCGGAGGTATCACCGAGGGTGAGTGTCGCGAGGCCGTTCGCCAGCGGGGCCGAGATGTCCACGGTTTGGGAAACGCCCCCAAAAGCGCCGCTGGCGGATGCGGTGTCGCCGGCCGCCGATCCAGGCGTGCCCGACCCGCCCCAGGTGGCGGACGTGTTCCAGTCTTGCTGCGACGTCCCGTCGTTTGGAGCGAGAGTATAGGAAGCGCCGTGTGCGATCGGGGTCCACAGGGCGGAAACACCCAACGCGGCGAGGGCGCCAAGAAGGATGCGAGTGTTTTTCGTGTTAGTCATCGGGGTCATGGGGGTTGGCTGAAAATGAGCCGCGCCGGATGTGCGAGACGTCGCTTGGGACGTCATGATCGCGCGCAAGCGAAGGCGGGGCGGCGGCGAGAAAAAGCGGCGGAGAGAGTGGGAGTGGACGAACGATCGACGGACAACGGGGCGGCGGGGCCGATCTCGGAAAGCGTCCACAGCCGTAGGCCGTCAACACGGGCGCGCACAAGAACGTAATAATGATTTGCGGAAATAAGCTCCGTTTTGTAGATTATTTCCTGAATCCTAAGCACCGATGGTTTCCTTCGACCCCAATCGCCCCGACTTCGCCCCCTACGGTTTTTCATGCGTGCGCTGGACGCCGTCGCCGATGAAGCGGCCCGACCACCACGACGAGATAGAGGTGAACGTCCTGACCGAAGGGTGGGTCACCTACCTGCTCGGCGGGCGAAAAGTTCGCATCGAGGGCGGGCAGCTCGGTGTATTCTGGGCGGCGATACCGCACCAGATTCTCGGATTCTCGCCGGGGATAAACTACTTCGTGGCGACCATTCCCTTCGCGTGGTTTCTCCAATGCCAGCTGCCGGACCGTTTCGTGCAGCGGCTGCTGCGCGGCGAGGTGATTTGCCAAAAACTCGGCCCGGGCCGGCTGCGTCACGACCAGGAATTGTTCGCCCAATGGGAGGAGGATCTCGCCACGCCCACCGACGAGGTGCGCCGCGTGGTGATGCTGGAAATGGAGGCGCGGCTCCGTCGCCTGATCACCACCCTGCCGGTGACCCGCGAGACCACCCGGGTCCGTCGCGGCCGCACCGGCGGCCTCCAAGGCGGCGTCCTAAACAAGGTGGAGCAGATGGCCTGCCTCATCGCGCGGCGCTACACCGAGAAGCTCACGGTCGAGGAAATCGGCCGACAGGTCGGCCTGCATCCGAACTATGCGATGGGCCTCTTCAAAAAGACCTTCGGCACCACGCTGATCGATTACCTCACGCACCATCGCGTGTCGCACGCCCAACGCCTCCTCGCCACGACCGACGAAAAAATCGTGGAGATCGCCTTCGGCTCCGGGTTCAACTCGATCAGCCGCTTCAACGAGGCCTTTCGCCGCGAATGCGGCTGCACCCCGCGGGCCTACCGTCTGCAACACGCGGCCAAGCCCTAGGCATCGCGTATCCATTCCGCGCGCATCAAACCCAAGAGCGGGGCGCGGCCCGGGAGTCAGGAACCAACGCGGGGCCGGGCGACAGGTGGAACCGGCTCAAGCGAGACCGGATGTCCGCGCAGGCATCTTAGTATTCCGTGCAATCGCGTTTCGTAAGAGGGAGACTGCGAGGCCTCGGCGGCGTAGCCTAAGGGAACCCTGTCCTCCGCGCCCTTCTCGCTCCGACAGTAAAAACAACCCCACGCCGCAACTTTCGCGGACCGCCCTCGTCTACCTGTATCGGCCTGCCCCCCGCCGCCCCGTCATGACCATCCCCACCCTGCGCCGGCTTCTCACTCTCTTCGTCCTGCTCCCCATCGCGCTAAGCGCGCAAGCACCGTCACCCGCCCCCGACGCCGCCCTCGTCGAACGCGCCGAAAAAATCGTCTCCGCCCTGGCGCTTCCAGACACGGCCAAAGCGGCGCGCGTCCGCGACGTAGTGGCCGGCCAATACGCGGCCCTCCGCGTCGTGCATGAAGCCCGCGATAGCGCCCTGGCGGCCGCTCGCGCCACCGCCGAAACCGACAAGGCCGCGGGCGAGGCCGTCGTGCGCGTCGCCCGCGACACCGCGACCGCCCGCCAGTCCGAGCTGCATTACGCCTTTCTCGCCCGCCTCTCCACCGAGCTCGAGCCGGCGCAGGTCGAGCAGATCAAAGATGGCATGACCTATGGCGTCGTGCCCAAAACCTTTCGCGTCTACCAGGAGATGCTGCCCGATCTCGGCGCGGAACAGAGCGCGCAGATCCTGGCCTGGCTCACCGAAGCCCGCGAGCACGCCATGGACGCCGGCTCCTCCCAGGAAAAACACGCCTGGTTCGGAAAATACAAGGGACGCATCAACAACTACCTCTCCAAAGCCGGCTACGACATGAAAAAGGCCGAACGCGAGATGTTCGCGCGCAGGAAACAAGACGCCGACAAATCCAACTAAACCTCAGCCTTGCCCCGCCCCGAAATGAACCGACGCATCTCCCCCGCCTCCCTCGCTCTCCTCGCCTCGACCACGCTGCTTTTCCCCGTGGCGGCCTTCGCGCAGGGCTACCCCCGCATTCCGTCCGAGATCCAGAAAGCCGCGGATGCCAAGCGCGCCGTCGACGCGCGTCGCGCCGAGGCGCTTTGGGAGTCCCAGCAGAAGGAGCTCGCCGCCTGGACCGCCAAGGGAAAGCCCTACCTCCCCGGCGCCGCGAAACCCTCCGATCTTCCCCAGGCCGCCATCCCCGCCTTCCCCGGCGCCGAGGGCGGCGGCATGTATGCCTTCGGCGGGCGCGGCGGACACATCTACGTCGTCAACAATCTCAACGACTCCGGCCCCGGCTCCTTCCGCGAGGCCTGCGAAGCGGTCGGTCCGCGTCTCGTGATTTTCAACGTCGCCGGAATCATCCGCCTCGACAACCGCATCGTCATCCGCGCGCCCTACATCACGATCTCCGGCGCCACCGCCCCGGGAGACGGGGTCTGCATCGCCGGCAACACCGTCGAGCTGGAGACGCACGACGTCGTCATCCGACACATGCGTTTTCGCCGCGGCTCCCTCGACGCCACCGAGCGCAACGACTCCATCGGCGGCAACCCGGTCGGAAACATCATGATCGACCACGTGTCCGCCTCGTGGGGCCTCGACGAAAACATGTCGATGTATCGCCACATGCACGACCACGACGGCGACGCCAAGACGGCCGACCTCAAACTTCCGACGGTCAACATCACCATCCAGAACTCGATCTTCTCCGAGGGCCTCAACACCTACCACCACGCCTTCGGCTCCACGATCGGCGGCGCCAACAGCACCTTCCACCACAACCTCTGGGCCTGCAACACCGGCCGCAATCCCAGCGTCGGCATGATCCACGACTTCACCTTCGTGAACAACGTGCTCTTCAACTGGCGCCACCGCACCATCGACGGCGGCGACCACCGCAGCTTCTACACGATCATCAACAACTACCTCAAACCCGGCCCCGGGACGCCCGACGCCGACATCGCCCACCGCATCCTCAAGCCCGAGTCCGAGCGCTCCAAGACCGTCATCGACAACTTCGGCAAGGCCTACGTCGCCGGCAACGTGGTCGAGGGCAACGAGCGCGTCACCCGCGACAACTGGGACGGCGGCGTCCAGCCGGATGTGAAGGACAAGCCCCGTCTCCCCGAGATCCTTGCAAAAATCCGCGCCGACGCGCCGTT
>CAMLQS010000236.1 GCA_946482165.1 uncultured Verrucomicrobiota bacterium
CCCTCGCGTCGCGCCCTCCTCATCGCCCTCGCGTCGCTCCTCCTCGTCGCGCTCCTTATCGGCATCCCATGGCTGAGTCCGGCCCGCGGCGTCGAGCGCGCCTGGAAAAACGTCGTCTCCGCGATCGAGGAGAATGACCAGGACTCCCTCGCCTCGTATCTAGGTCAAGACTACAAAGACGGCTTCGGGCTCGACCGCGGCGAGACCCTCAGAATAGCCGCCGGCATTCGCCGCCAGTTCCTCGTCTGCACGATCCGCCTCGAACGGCCGACAATCGTGATGGACGTTAATAAGCACGCCGCCATCACCCGCGCCCTGATCCGCCTCGACGGTCAGGGCACTTCCCTCGCCACCGCCGCCATCCAGGCTTCGCAAGCCAGCCAGACGCCCACCGAATTCCGCTGGCGCCGCAACTCCTGGAAGCCTTGGGACTGGCGACTTATTTCGGTGGAAAACAACGACGCAGCTCGTGGCATCGCGAGCCTCGCGCGCTACCGCGACTCCTCCGGTCTCACCCCATAATTCTGGAGAGGCGCCGTCCCTCCAAAAGCCCCACCCTCCTCACCTCCACAACGGGTCGACCGACCACGGGCTCCTCGTCCCGCTGTGCGTTTCGCGCTCCAAGATCGGCCACACCGCCGCCACATCCGGCGCCATCTGCACCAGATCGCGCCATGATTTCTTGAAACGCTCGCGCACCAACTTGTCGAAGAACGCGGCCAATTCGTCATAAAAGCCGTCCTGGTTCACGAGGATCAGCGGCTTGTCGTGCCGGTTCAGCATCCGGCCCATCAGGATCTCGATCAACTCCTCGAGCGTGCCGAAGCCGCCGGGCAACGCGATAAAGGCGCCCGCGCGCTCCTCCATGATGCGCCGCCGGTCCCGCATCGAATTGGTGATAATCAACTCGTCCGCATCCCGGTAGGCCAGCTCGCGCTCGACCATGAAGTCCGGGATCACGCCGATCACGCGCCCGCCCGCCGCCTTCGCCGACAAGGCCACCGAACCCATCACGCCAGCCTGGCCGCCGCCATAAACGAGGCCCCATCCTCGCTCCGCCAATCCCCGCCCCAGCTCCGCTCCCGCCGCGTAATACTTCGGGTCCAGATCAAGGCCGCTCGCGCAGTAGACGCAGAGGTTCTTTTCCATTCCGCCACCCCAACACGCCCCGGCCGTTTGCCGCAATCCGACACCGGCTTGTTCGACTTTCCCGCCCAAAGAAAAAGCGGGCCTTTCGGCCCGCTTCAAAGGTTGGCGCTGATTCGTCGCGCCCCGAGCGTCACGGGCCTGCGCCCCGACGCGCGCCGATAAAATCAGAGCACGAAGCCATCCGGCACCACCACGCCCTTGGCCACCACGAGCACGCCGTCGCGGATGATAATGCCGTGCGGATAATCGCCATCGGGCTTGCCGCAGGCGAGGATCGTGACACCGGCCCCGATGCGGGCGTTCTTGTCGATGATCGCATGCTCGATGTGGCTGCCGGCTCCGACGCCGATATGGGGACGGCTTGCGACCTTGTTGGCCTGGATCTCGTCTTCGCTCTCGTAGTAGTCGGCGCCCATCATGACCACGTCCTTTAGCACCGAACCGGCGCGGACGATGGAGCGGATGCCCAGCACGCTGTGCGTGATGGTCGAGTCCTCGATGATCGAGCCATCGCCGAACACGGCGAAATCGAAGGTGCAGCGATTGACTTTCGAAGGCGGAAGATAGCGGTCCTGCGTGTAGATCGGCGCGGCCGGATCGTAGAAATTAAAGGGAGGCAGCGGTTGCGCGAGCGCCAGGTTGGCGTCGAAAAACGCCTTCACCGTGCCGATGTCCTCCCAGTAGCCCTCGAACACATGGGCGTAGAGTTTCTTTTTTCCAAGCAACGCGGGAATGATCTCCTTGCCGAAGTCCGTCATGCCGTTGTCCAGCGCTTCGGCCAATGCCTTGCGGTTGAACACGTAGATGCCCATCGAAGCGAGGCAGTGCTTTTCGTCCGTCTTGTGGGACAGTCGCTCCTCAAGCTTTTCGCTGATCGCCAGGCTCTCGATGATCTTGGGGTCCTTCGGCTTCTCGACGAATTGCGAAATGGCGAGGTCGTCGCTCACGCGCATCAAGCCGAGGCCCTCGACCTTCGACACCGGGAACGGCACCGCCGCGATCGACACATCCGCGCCGGTGGCGATGTGGTCCGCGATGATCTTGCGGAAATCCATCCGGTAGAGCTGATCGCCCGAAAGGATCAGCACGAACTCATGCGGAAAGTTGCGGAAGTGCTGGAGATTGCGGCGCACCGCATCGGCCGTGCCTTGATACCAGTCACTCGTCTTCTCGGTCTGCTCGGCCGACAGGATGTCGACAAAACCGCCTCCGAAGGGGTCGAAGTGAAACGTATTCTGGATGTGACGATGAAGCGATGCCGTGTGGAACTGCGTGAGCAGGAAGATGCGGTTGATGTCGCTGTTGATGCAGTTGCTGATCGGGATATCGACCAACCGGTATTTGCCCGCGAGCGGCACCGCCGGTTTGCAACGCTCCATCGTGAGCGGATGCAGACGCGTGCCGCGTCCGCCGCCCATGATCACCGCCAATACGTTCTTTTGAGGGGTCATGTGAGAGGTTGGCCTAAAGCCTTGCGGAAACTTTGCGTCGACCCGTAGCTTCGCCAGCTAAAACCCTTAAAATTTTCATGTGCGGAATCGTAGGTTACGTCGGTCGTCAAAAAGCGGCCACCATCATGCTCGAAGGCTTAAAACGCCTCGAATACCGCGGTTATGATTCCGCCGGCCTCGCCGTTCTGCAAGACGGAGGCGTAACAGTGGTGAAATCCGTGGGCAGAGTGGCGAACCTCGCCAAGCTCGCCTCCGGCAAACGCCTGAGCGGTCTCGTCGGCATTTCGCACACCCGCTGGGCCACCCACGGCGGCGTCACCGACGCAAACGCCCACCCGCACGTCTCCAGCGACGGCCAGATCGTCCTCGTTCACAACGGCGTCATCGAAAACTACGTCGCGATCAAAAAGTTTCTCCTCACCAAGGGCTACGCCTTCGCCTCCGAGACCGACACCGAGGTCTTGGCCAACTTGATCGCCTACCACCTCGCGAAAGAAAGACCTGAGGGGGGAAACCTGAAAGCTGAAGGACAGTCCGCCAACGGGTCCTCCGCCTCCTCCCCTCGGGTTTCAGGCTTGCCCGCCGGGGCGGGGATCAAGTCCCAACCCTCCGACGGCGCGCCCGACGCGCCGCCCCGCCTCCTCGAGGCGGTGCGCAAAACCCTCCTTCACGTCGAGGGCACCTACGGCATCGCCGTCATCTCGCCCGCGCATCCCGGCGAGCTTGTCGCCGCACGCAAGGGATCGCCGCTCATCCTCGGCGTGGGCGACCAGGAACACCTCATCGCCTCCGACGTCTCCGCCCTCGTCTCGCGCACCCAGAACGTCGTCTACCTCAAGGACGGCGAACTCGTCCACGTCACCTCCGCCGGCTTCGCGCTCAGCACCCTCGACCTCGCCGACGTCTCCCCCGTCATTGACAAGGTCACCTGGTCGGTCGACGACGCCGAGCTCGGCGATCATCCGCATTTCATGCTCAAGGAAATCTTCGAGCAACCCGGCGCCCTCGAGAACGCCATGCGCGGCCGATTCTCCGCCGACAGCTCGAGCGCCAACTTTGGAGGCCTCAACCTCGCCCCGGCCGACTTCCGCACCATCGACCGCTTCGTCTTCACCTCCTGCGGCACCGGATGGCACGCCTGCCTCGTCGCCGAGCACCTGATCGAGCGCTACGCCCGCATCCCGGTGGAGGTCGACTACGCCTCCGAGTTCCGCTACCGCAACGCCCCCCTCGACCGCGACGCGCTGTTCTTCGTCATCTCCCAATCCGGCGAGACGATCGACACCCTCGCCGCCCTGCGCGAAGCCAAGCGCAAGGGCTACAAGTGCATGGCGATTTGCAACGTCGTCGGCTCCACCATCGCCCGCGAGGCCGACGGCGGCATCTACCAGCACGCCGGCCCCGAGATCGGCGTCGCCTCGACCAAGGCCTTCACCAGCCAGCTCCTGATCTCGGCGATGTTCGCCCTCTACGTCGCCCGCATGCGCGACATGAGCTTCGCCGACGGCGTCGAATACGTCGCCGGCCTCAAGGCCGTGCCCGAGCTCGCCCGCCGCGTCCTCGAGCAGGCCCCGCGTATCAAGGAAATCGCTACACGTTACGCGAAATACAACGACTTCCTCTTCCTCGGCCGCCTCGACCTCTTCCCCATCGCCCTCGAGGGCGCCCTCAAGCTCAAGGAGATCTCCTACATCCACGCCGAGGGCTACCCCGCGGCCGAGATGAAACACGGCCCCATCGCGCTCATCAGCGAGCAGTGCCCGAGCGTGTTTTTCGTCCCGAAGGGCGAGCTGTTCAACAAGGTCGTCTCCTCGATGCAGGAGATCAAGGCGCGCAAGGGCCCGATCATCGCCATCGTCCCCGAGCGCGTCGAAATGCCCGAGGGCCTCGCCGACGAGGTCGTCACCATCCCCGACTCCCACCCCGCCGCCGCGCCCATCCTCGCCACGATCCCCGTGCAGCTCCTCAGCTACTACATCGCCCTCGCCCGCGGCTGCGACGTCGACAAACCCCGCAACCTAGCGAAATCGGTGACGGTGGAGTGAATCCGCTGGGAACCACGGAGGTCACGGAGGGCCACGGAGAAAATCCAACAATCACTTTCTCCGCCCTCTTTCCGACTCTCCGTGATCTCCGTGCCCTCCGTGGTTAAAATTTTCTTCTCACCATCCGCGCCCATCCGCGCCATCCGCGGTTAAAAAATTCCGATCTCCGTCCGTCTCCGTCCGCCCATGACCATTCTCCCCTCCGCCGTCGACTTCGCCCGCCTCGCCACCCAGGGCAACCTCGTCCCCGTCTACGCCGACCTCATGGCGGACTTCGAGACGCCCGTCTCCGCCTACGCGAAGCTCCGCGGCCACGGCCCCTCCTACCTCCTGGAATCCGTCGAGGGCGGCGACACCCTCTCGCGTTACAGCTTCATCGGCTGCCGCCCGCGCAAGGTCTTCGCCTGCGGCCCCGCCACCACGAAGATCCGCGAGCTCGGCCAACCCGACCGCGAGGTGCCCACGCCGAAGGACCCGCTCACCCTCATCGAGGCCGAGATGAAGGGCTACAACCCCGTTCAAATCCCCGGCCTTCCTCGCTTCACCGGCGGCGCCGTCGGCTTCATCGCCTACGAATACGCCACGCGCATCGAACCCAGCATCCCCGCCCCGGCCAAAGACGAGCTCGGCACTCCCCTGCTCTACTTCATGCTGTCGGACTCGCTCCTCATCTTCGACCGCGCCAAACAAACCCTCCGCCTCTGCGTCAACGCCCACCTCGCCCCCGGCGAGGCCCCCGAGGCCGCCTACGCCCGCGCCGTCGTCGAGCTCCAGGCCCTCCACGCCCTGCTCGCCCAGCCGAGCACCCTCGCGCCCGCCCCGCTCATCGATCCCGGCTTCGTCGCCGCCCCGCGCGGCAACTTCACCAAGTCCGCCTTCGAGGCCGCCGTCGTCGCGGGCCAGGAATACGTGCGCTCCGGCGACATCATCCAGTTCGTCCCCTCGCAGCGTTTCTCAAAGCCCTTCGACCGCACGCCGCTCGAGCTCTACCGCGCCCTCCGCACGGTGAATCCCTCGCCCTACATGTTCATCTTGGACACCGACGATTTCGCCATCGTCGGCGCTTCGCCCGAGGTCCACGTGCGCCTCACCGACGGCCTCGTCGAGATCCGCCCCATCGCCGGCACGCGCAAGCGTGGCGCCACCCACGCCGACGACCTCGCCCTCGAAAAGGATCTGCTCGCCGACCAAAAGGAGCGCGCCGAGCACCTCATGCTCGTCGACCTCGCGCGCAACGACATCGGCCGCGTCTGCCAATACGGCTCCGTCACCGTTCCCGAAAGTTTCATCATCGAGCGCTACTCGCACGTCATGCACATCGTCTCGCAGGTGGAGGGCAAAATCTCGCCCGACAAAAACGCCTTCGACCTCATGCGCGCCACCTTTCCCGCCGGCACCGTCAGCGGCGCGCCCAAGATCCGCGCCATGCAGATCATCGCGCAAACCGAGCCGGTGCAACGCGGCTTTTACGCCGGCGCCCTCGGCTACTTCGGCTACGACGGCAACAGCGACACCTGCATCATGCTCCGCACCTCGCTCATCAAGGACGGCATGATCCACATCCAGGCCGGCGCCGGCGTCGTCGCCGACAGCGTGCCCGAGAGCGAATTCCAGGAGACGGTCAACAAGGCCTCCGCCCTCTTCAAGGCCGTCGCCATCGCCGAGCGGCTGTGAACCTGGATACGCATAATCGTGTTCTCGGCGTGCCCGTATTTCACGCGATCGGCCTCGCCTGCTGGAGCATGTTCCATCCGCGCGATTCATGGACTCCGCTCCTGCTCTGGGGCCTTTGGATTCCCTTGATCTGGCTCGGCTTCTCGCGACGCACACTCCTCATCGCCGCCGCCGGCTCCGCGCCCTTCCTCCTCATGCACGCGTTCTACCGCGGCTAAGTCCTTTTTTGGAGGGACGCCGTCCCCGGCGTTCGCGCCCGCTCGTAACGCGCCGCCTCGCCCACGCCCGCGTTTTCATCCGCATTTCACCCTGACTTCATCCGGCCTTCATGCGCGTCCGCCAGACTGCGCGCATGAACCCCGCCGCCCCGCCCGATTCTCCTTCGCCCGCCACGGCCCGTCGGCCCCGCCGCTGGCTTTCCGGCCCTGTCGCTCTCGCGCTCGCTTCCGCTCTTTGGCTCCCGAGCGTCCACTGGTTCTTCGTCCGCTCCCCCGACACCTATCTCGCCGATTCCGTGGGCGGAGTCCCTTCGCATCCCCGCGCCCTCGCCGATCGCCAGCTCACGCTCTGGACCGACCCCGCGCTGAAGGCCCGCGAACTCGCCCGCATGCGCGGTCGCAACGCCGAGTGGGACTTCATGGGCCGCAGCTTCCTCGTCTGGTCGCTCGCCGAGATGAGCCTTCGCGATCCCGCGTCCGCTCCGCGCAACCTCGCCGTCGCCGACGACATCATCGACGAAACGCTCCGCCTTGAACGCGAGCACGGACAGACCCTTTTCCTCCTCCCCTACGCCAGCCGCCGCCCTTGGGTCGTCCGTCCCGCGCGCAGTATTTTCATCGACGGCGAGATCGCCCTCATGCTCGCCACTCGTCGCATGGCCCGGGACGGCGACAAGCCCGCCTACCGCGCCGCCCTCACGGACCGCGTGGACGCCATCGTCGCCCGTCTCCAGGCCAGCCCGCTCCTCGTCTCCGAAAGCTACCCCGACGAGTGCTGGCTCTTCGACCACGCCATCGCCCTCGCCGCCATCCGCCTCGCCGACTACCTCGACGGCACCGATCACTCCGCATTCCTCCGCACCTGGCTCGCCGAGACCCGGAGCCGCTTCACCGATCCGAACACCGGCTTGCTCATCTCCAGCTTCAGCACCGCCGGTGATATCGGCGACGGACCCGAAGGCTCCTCCATCTGGGGCGCGCTCCACTTCCTCCGTCTCGTCGACGAAGACTTCGCGCGCGAGCAGTTCACCCTCGCCCGCCACGAGCTCGCCCACGGCCTCGGCGGTTTCGCCTGGTCACGCGAATGGCCGCGCTCCGCCGACCACGCCTCGCTCGACATCGACTCCGGCATGATCATCCCCGGCCTCGACATCTCCGCCGGCGGCAGCGGCATGGCCTTCATCGGAGCCAGCTCCTTTGGCGACATCGACTACCTCGGCCGCCTCCACGCCACGCTCGACTTCGCCGCCTTTCCCATCCGGGAAAACGGCGGCCTGCGCTACGCCGCGAGCAACCTGGTGGGCGACGCCGTCATGCTCTACGCCGGCGTCCTCGGCCC
>CAMLQS010000237.1 GCA_946482165.1 uncultured Verrucomicrobiota bacterium
TCCTGCATTCGATCCCATGGGCGGGACGCCCATGACACCCCGATCAGGCGGTCACGCGCGCGACGCCGTCGCCTCGGCTGGCGCTATACCCGGCGCGACCACGGCGGAGGCCGGCATGTCGGCGAGGCCGAGGCTCTTCGCGAGGGAGAGCGCCGAGGTGATCGCCGTGTTTCTCGCATCGCCCTCGCTGGCCACGGTCAGTTTGCCGAGGAGCGCGGAGATGGTGAGATTTTTGAGGTCCTCCGTGCGGATGCCGAAGTCGTCGATCCAGGCGCGGAGCTGGGTCTTGAAATGCTCGGGATCGCCGTTGAAGAAGGTCGTCTTGATGTCCGTCAGCGTCGCGCTGTTGTCCACGAGGCGATCCACGGCCTTTCCGTTGCCGACGGCGCGGACGATCTTCTCGAAGAAGTCGTTCTCGCCGCCGACGATGTCGATGTTCGCGTGTTTGAGCGCCTCGCCCACGATAACGGAATTCGCCTGCGCGATCTCCTTTTGGACGTTGATGGAGGCGAGCGCGACGTCGCGGTCCTTGGCGAGACGGAGCTTGAACTCCTCGTGGTCCTTGCCCGCCTCGTGGAAGAGTTTCATCGCGGCGGCCTTCTGCTCGATCGCCTTGGCCTCGGCAAGGCCGCGCGCCTCGATGCCGGCGGCGGCGGCGAGTTCGCGATCCTTGACGCCTGCCGCCTCGGCCTCGGCCTGGCTTTCCGTGTTTTCGGCCTGCACGACGCCCTTGGCCTTGGCAACCTGCGCCTCCGCGAGACCGACCTCCTGGACCGCTGCCGCGTCCAGCTTGCGAGCGCCGGCTTTGGCGATGGTGACGCGGGCCTCGGCGAGACCGGGCGCGGCTTCGCGGGCGGCGATGCCTTCCGCTTCCTGCTCCATGGTGTGGCGGCGCTTGTCGGCGGCCTTGGCCTCGGCGTCGGCGGCGGTCTGAATGCGCTCGGCATCGAGCAAGGCCACGTCGCGCGCGGCCTGGGCGGCGGCGATGGCTTTGATCTTTTGGGCCTCGGAAAGGTTTCGCTCGGCCTCTTTCTGCGCCTCGGAAGCGACGACCTTTTCGACCTGTTCGCGCTTCGCGTTCATCTGCGCCTCGATGAGAGTCACCTCGCTCACCCGCTCGGCGGTCATGCGGGCCTCGATGTTGATTTTTTCCTCCTGTTGCTGGACGACGGCCTTCTGCTCGGCGACGACCACGGCGCGCTTGCGCTCCACCTCGACGGCGGCGTCCGCGACCCGGACCTCCTTTTCCATCTCGGCGAGGGAGACGGAACGCTCGCGGCGCACGCGTGCCTCCTCGCCTTCCTGCAAAGCCTCCTGCTCGAGGCGCTGCTTCTCCTTCGTCACGGTGAAGCCGCGTTCCTGCACCGCGCGGTTCATGTCCTCGGTGCGCAGGCGGATCGCCTCCTCGGTCTCGAGCCGCTTGGCCTCGACCTCGAGGCGGCGGGTTTCGACGATCTTCGTCGTCTCGGCCTCCTCGTTGACCCTCACCTCGGTCATCGCGCGAGTCTGGCGGGCGGTATCCTCCTCGTTGCGACGCTTCTGCTCGCGCTTCGCGATGTCGGCGTCGGCGTTTTCCTTCTCGATCTGCACTTGGTTGCGCTGCGCAAACTCGTTCGCGAGCACGCGTTCGCGCTGGGTGATCTCGGTGATCTTTTTGATGCCCTCGGAGTCGAGCACGTTGTTGGGATCGTGCTGCTCGAGCGGCGTCTGCTCCAGATAGTCGATCGCGACGTCTTGCAGGAGGAAGCCGTCCAGGTCCTTGCCGATGGTGTTCTGGATCTGGTCGCGGAATTTGGTGCGCTCGATGAAGAGCTCGTGGAACTCCATCTGTTTGCCCGCGGTTTTGAGGGCCTCGGAGAACTTCGCCTCGAACAGCTCGCGCAATTGTTCGAGGTCGGAGACGCGCTCGGGAGTCAGCATCTGCGCGACCTTGCGAACGCTCTCGGACGTGGCTTCGACGCGGATGTAGAAGGCGACCGTGATGTCGGCGCGGATGTTGTCGCGGCACACGAGGCCGTCTTTGCCTTTGCGCGTGATCTCCAGTTTTTTCACCGAGATGTCCACGATGTGATAGCTCTGGACCAGCGGGAGGCGGACCATCCAGTCGAAGGCGACCTTCACGCCGCCCCAGCCGGTTTTTACCCCGGCTCGGCCGGGCTGGATCATCCGGACGCAAAAAAGCGAGAGCCCGGACACGAACAGAACGATGAAGGCGGCAGCAGCAAGCAGAGCGTAGTTGAGCACGGCGATAAGAGGCTGGGGATGGAGCCGCACGCGGGTTGCGCGCGAATAAAGCAGTGATAACGAGACCCGAAAGAACGGGTGCAAATACAATTGGACCGAGGTTGGAAATCATCGGCGAGTTTAGCGCGGGCCTACTTCCCGCCATAAGCGCCCCGTCCCGCCTCGCTGGCTATTAACGATTTAAATCAGCGACGACGTTAACCAGGTCGGGGTCTGACACGCGCTGGAATGCGCGCCATGCATGGAGGTGGCCCGAAAAGGTGGTCCGAAAAGGGCGCGGAAGATAAGGGAGTGCGTCAGCAAAGCACCGGGTCATTTTGGGGACAGCGCCTAATCTAGAAATCCACCGTTCTTTAGCGCCTCCGCCGCGAACTCCGCCCAACCCTGAGCCGCGGGCTGCCCCGCCCTCAGCCGCAGCGGATAATCCGACCCAAACAAAACCTGTTCCGACCGCACGCTTACACCGCGCATCGCCCAGGCCTTCTCGCCGTAGATCAGGGGCGCCGCCGCCGTGTCCACGCGGACATTATCCAGATCCCGCACGTCAAAGCCGCCCGCCCAGTGCGCGAGCACGAACTCCACGCCCGGCCATGTTTTCGCCAGCGCCCGAAAATCGCTCTCCGGCGTCAGCACCATGCCCGGGTAGGGCTTCGCGCGCGGCTCGGTCACATGCAGGTTGACGCGCCAGCGCCACTCCAGCGCCAGCTCCAGCGCCGCACGCATCCCCTCGCTCTCGATGCTCACGCCCACGCTATGCGGCGACAGCTCGCCCAGCCCGCTCAGTCCTTCGTCACGCGCCCGTCGCAGTTCCGCCCGCACCTCCGCCGCCGTCGCGCCCGGATGAATCGTCGCATAAGCCGCCAGGCGATCGGGATGCGCCGCCACCCAGGTCCCCATGTTCCGGTTGTGCCATTCGCAGGTCTCCGCCTTCTCCCAATACCATCCCAGCAGGACCGCCCGCGCCACGCCCGCCGCGTCCATCGCGCCCAGCAACTCGTCCACGCCGGGAAACTCCTGCACCGGCGAGCCGTCGCGCCGCTTTCGCGCGCACATCTCCGCCCACTTCGTTTCGCCTCTGGCCGCCGCCCACCCCGCCGGATCGCGGTTCAGCTCGGCGGGATACAAGTGGACGTGATGGTCGATCAAACCCATGCCCGTCACAAAGTCCCGCCCGCCCCCCGGCGTCTAGCCGGGATTGGGGGTCTCCGGCTCCACCTCGCTCAGGCGGCGACCCCGGACTCGATGCGCAGATATTTCTGTCCGCCGTGCGCATGCACGACGAGCCGGCCCCGCGTGTCCCCCGTGGAAACGACAAACGCGTCCGTGCCCGACTCGATGCGCGAGATCGCGACCGCCTGCGAATAGAGCCAACGTGTGCGATCTGAATTCACACCGGCGATGGACTCGATGGTCTCATGCGGATCGCTGCTGTAAGCGCGACTGACAGTAGAAACGGTGCGACGATTGGAGAGCTGGGCCATAGGCGTGATTCCGACAAGTTGGGCCCCATGGCGTGTCCCGCGCCGAAAGACGCGGGGTATAGTTAAGCCACCAGTGCATCCCACCCTTCCCGAAGACGCAATGCCCATATCCGCCTCCGCTCCCCTGGCTCCGTCTTGGCGTCCGCCCCGCCACCGCCTGTCTGCGCGTAAATCCGGGAGAACGAGAACGATTGGGAGAATGAGAAAGATCGGCCCACCACGCCCGCCGCACCCTCTCGCGGCCCCGTCTCCGCCCACTGAGGCGGCCATTGGCCGCCCATCGAAACCCGCCAGACGCGGCCCGACGCCGCGTCTTCATCCGCCAAGGAACGCTCTTTGAGCCGTTCCATTAGCGGTTCAATCCCTCCGAGGTTTGAAGCCTCACTCCCTTCGGCCCACCCTCCACGCACTCCGCGGTCAAAATCCGAGAGAACGAGAATGATAGGAGAACGAGAAAGATCTCCGGCTCCATCCGCGCCCATTCGCGCAATCCGCGGTTAAAAACTCCTCTCCTCTCTTCCTCTCCGCCCTCTCCGTGCCCTCCGTGGTTCAAACCTAGGCCGTGGCTTGTAAATAACTCGGCCCGGCGGAGGCGGGAAAACGCGCTCGGCCAAGACGCGAAAGGCGGAGGTGGGCCGGAGGGCCCATGCCGCCTTTCGCAACGCCGGCCCAGCGTGATTTTCCGCTCTCCCCGTAGGGCGCCAGCGACGGGCTGATTTATTTCCAAGACACGGCCTCGGATAGTCTCAACACAAGTTCACCGGATCCACATCCAGCACCTGGATCATGTCCTCCGGCCACTCGAACTCCGCCCGCAGCCGCGCCACCTCCGCCACGATCTTCGTCACCGGCGCGTTGCAGAAATACCACAGCTGCCAGCGATACTCGTCCTGGATCTTCTCGATCGGCGCCGCCGCCGGCCCCATCAGCGTCACCTTCTCGCCCAACGCCTCCTCCACCCGCTTCTTCCAGCCCTCCGCGAAGAAACGCAGCTTCTCCGGGTTCGGCCCGCGAAACAGGTGGTGCAACAAATGCCGCGTCGGCGGATACCCGAAATCCTTCCGAACCTTGATCTCCGTCTGCGCAAAACCGACGTAGTCCGCGTGCCGTGAAAACTGGATCGCCCCCGCCTCGGGCGTGAAGGTCTGCACCACCACCTCGCCCGCCCGGTCGCCGCGCCCCGCCCGCCCCGCCACCTGCACCAGCAGCTGAAAGGTCCGCTCGTTCGCGCGGAAATCCGGCACGTGCATCGACAGGTCCGCGTCCACCAGCCCCACCAGCGTCACGTTGGGGAAATCCAGCCCCTTCGCGATCATCTGCGTGCCCACCAGGATATCGATCTTCCCCGCGCGGAAGGCCGACAGCACCTCGCGGAACCTGTTCTTCTTCGACATCGTATCCGTATCGATTCGCTCGATACGCGCCTTCGGCAGCACCCGCCGCACCGCCTCCTCCACCCGCTGCGTGCCCGTGCCGCGCCACTTGATCTCCGGCGACGCGCAGCTCGGGCACCGCGCCGGCGCGTTCCGCTGATGCCCGCACAGGTGGCACCGCAGCGTCTCGTCCGTGCGGTGGTAGGTCATGCTCACGCTGCAATGCGGACACTCCTCCACGTGGCCGCACTTCCGGCACTGCATCGCCGACGAGTAGCCGCGCCGGTTGATGAACAAAATGACCTGCTCCTTCTTAGCCAGACGCCCGAGCATCCCGTCCACCAGCCGCCGCGACAGCGTCACCCCGCCGCCGCGCTGCCGCATCGCCTCCACCCGCATGTCCACCACGTCGATGAAGGGCAGCTTCCGGTCGTCGATCCGTTGCGTCAGCTTCAACAAACCATACTTCCCGGCGCTCGCGTTGGCCCACGTCTCCAGCGACGGCGTCGCCGAGCCGAGCAGACACAGCGCCCCGCACAACTTCGCCCGATAGATCGCCGTGTCGCGCCCATGGTAGCGCGGCGTCTCGTCCTGCTTGTAGGCCGGCTCGTGCTCCTCATCGACCACGATCAGCCGCAGGTTTTGCACCGGCGCGAACACCGCCGAGCGCGCGCCCACCACCACCCTCGCCTCGCCCGTCGCCAGCGCCAGCCAGCCGTCCAGCCGCTCGCCTTCGCTCAGCATGCTGTGCCACACCACCGCGCGATGATCCGGCGCGATCGCCTCCAGCCGCGACCGCAGCCGCGCCACCGTCTGCGGCGTCAAGGCCACCTCCGGCACCAAAAACGCCACGCCTCCCCCCGCCGCCAAGGCGTCCTGGATCGCGCGCAGATACACCTCGGTCTTGCCCGAGCCCGTCACGCCGAAGAGCAGCTGCACGCCAAATTTCTGCTCCTTCAACGCCGCCCCCAGCGCATCCACCGCCCCCTGCTGCTCCGCGTTGAGGATATGCGGTTGCGCCGCCACATGCTCGCCCGCCGCATGGTCGTCCGCGTAGGCGATCCGCTCCACCCGCCGCGATTCCTCGCGCAACAGCCCGCGCGTCACCAGCCCGTTGACCGCCGCCGCCGACACCCCGAGCCGATCCAACGCGAGAGATTTCAGCACCGGCCGCGGCTGCACCCTTAAAAAATCATAGACCCGCGCCTGCGCCGGCGCGCGCTTCGTCAACGCCGCCATTTCGTCCGGCGAAAGCGTCCGCGTCACCACCAGCAATTTCTCCTGCTTGAGCGAAGCCGCCTTCCGCACCGCGCCCGGCAGCATGGTTTCGATGATCCCATCGAGCGGCGCCGCGTAGTAGGCGCTCATCCACTTCGCCAACCGCAGCAAATCGGGAGGCAAAGCCGGAAACGGATACACCAGCCCCGCGAGCGGCTTGCAGCGTTCGACTGGAAAATCCTTCGGCTCCGAAAACTCCGCCACGATCCCAAGGTGAAACCGGTTCACGATCGGAATCCGCACCAGCGACCCCACCTGCAGCTCCGCGCGCAGCGTCTCCGGCACCTTGTAATGAAGGAGCTTGTCGAAACCTGCGAGAGGATGGACGCCAACCGTGACGGTCATGGAGGGCGGAGTGAAGCCACAGCTGCCTCGCACGCACCAATCAATTTCGTTCGGACGCACCTTCACCCGCGCGCGCCGCGTCTCCGGCGCCTGATGCCGATCATACGCGGAGACACCGCGGGCAAGTCCCCATATCGCCGCACCCCCTTTCGGTTCAAGATACCGTCGCTGAGACGTCGGACGACGCACCTGCGCAAGCCGCGCCCGGGCGGCGCCCCGTCTCTCCCTTTTTATGCTTCAAGACCTCAGAAAACTCATCGGCTGCAAAATCGGCGCCAACGACGGCGACATCGGACACGTGAAAGATTTCTATTTCGACGACCAGAGCTGGATCGTCCGCTACCTCGTCGCCGACACCGAAA
Source organism: uncultured Verrucomicrobiota bacterium (assembly GCA_946482165.1). Next base: position 7,084 of record CAMLQS010000237.1, read on the forward strand.
ACTGGCTGCCCAACCGAAAGCGGGTGCTGCTCGCTCCCCCCGCCTTCGGGCTGCGCGCCTTCGGGAAAAACCCCGAAGAGCCCCACACCCTTCGCGTAACGTTGAATCGGAAGAAAATCGAAGACAGCCCCGACATTGAAACGCATCGGCCGGTCTCGCGCCAACAAGAGGTCGAATATTACGACCACTTTGGCTGGCCCATGTATTGGTCCGCCGATCCGATGTCGGGCGCGGGCGCGATGGCGCCGGTCATGGTCCCCTTTGCCGCCGAAACACGTCCCGTGCCTCCGGCGGACGTGCATCTGCGCAGCATGCGCGAGGTGACCGGCTACAGCCTCGGGGCCAGCGACGGCGAGATCGGCAAGGTCGCGGGCTTTTTCGTGGATCAACGCACCTGGCGCATCTGCGAAATCGCGGTGGAGACCGGACATTGGTATTCGGGCAAGGAGATCCTGGTGCTGCCCGCCAGCGTCGCCCGCATCAGCTACGACGCGTCCACCGTGTTCGTTAATCTCAACCGCGGCCAGATCCGCGACACCGCCCGCAACCAAGTCGTCGAGGCCGGCGTGGCGGCAAAGTGACCCCTCCCCGACTAGGGACCGCTTCCCATTCCCGCGGCCAACCAGGCTTCGATTTGGGAGAGCACCGCGCCCTTGTGGCTAAAGGGAGGTCCTAAAAAACAGGAAGTGGTCCGCGCCCTTAAAGGGAGGTCCTAAAAACTCCGGCGGGGTCTGCGTTGAGAGCCAAACGGCAGGCCGCAAGGCGGGGAGGCGG
>CAMLQS010000238.1 GCA_946482165.1 uncultured Verrucomicrobiota bacterium
TGTTTTGGCGGGGGGGGGGGGGGGCGGGGGGGGGGGGTTTTTTTGTGGGGCTGGGGCTCCTGGGGGGGGGGGGGTGGGTGGGGGGGGGGGGGGGGGGGGGCCGGGGCAAAGAAACTATCCGATGGAGCGAACCAAGAACGCCGGGGTGGGTGGCGTCCCCGCATGGCGCGCCGTCCCCAAGGGGATGGAGGCGGCGGCCGGGGCGGCGGGGACGCGTGTCGAAGTGGACGCGTTCGCCAAGGCGGATAGAGGTGGCGGGACGTGTTTTCATCGACTCGGCAAAGACTAGTCGGATAGACGGCCTGCAAGGAGCAGGCGGGCTTCGGGCCCGGTGTGGGGTGTTTTCAGGTGAACGCGCATGGGGAGCGGCGCAGGTCGCTCAAGCCCGGGCGTAGGCGGGGGAGGCTTCGGGAAGGGCGCCGGCCGGAAGCAGGCGTCCATAGATGCCGACAACGCGCGAGTAGGCGCGGGACTGGTCGTAGAAATCGCGGGCGATCTCGCGATGGTTGCAGGCGGCGCGCCGGGACGAACCGCGTTCGGCCGCCCAATCGGAGATGGCTGCGGAGAACGCGGCGACATCGCCGACGGGCGCGTGCCAGAGGTGCGAGAGCGGCCGGTGGAGGAGGTCGCCGTTGCCCGGGGCCTCGCTCAGAATGAGGGGAAGGTCGCTGGCGAGCGCCTCGAGCAACGCGAGCGAGAAGCCCTCGTAACGAGAGGTGAGCGCGAAGCCGTCGATCGCCTGGTAGAACTCTGCGGGCCGCGGGTGGTAGGGCAGGCGGACTATGCGGCCGGCGAGACCGTTTTCTTCGACGATGCGATCAAGTTCGGCATCGAGTTCGCCCTGGCCGACGTGAAAGAGCACGAGGCGAGGATCGCGGCGGGCGGCGAGGGCGAAGGCGCCGTAGAGCGTGACGGGATCCTTTTGAAAGGAGCTTCGGCACATGGTGCCGAGGACGAGCGCGTCGGCGGGAAGGCCGAACGCGGCCCGGAGTTCGTTCCGGCGCTCCGGGGTAGGCGGGAAAAAGCGGTTCGTATCAACTCCGTTCGCGACGAGAGGCGCGCGCGCCGGCGAGATGCGGAGGCGATGGAGCGCGTAGCGCTGCTCGTCGTAGGAGCAGGTGATCGTCGTGCTCCAGCGGCCCAGGAGCCGCTCGACGGCGTCGTATGCGAAATCAAAGCGACCGCGCGAGGGGCGCATTCCGATGTATGCATGGGGCTGATACACGATAGGAACGCCCGCGACTCCCAGGAAAGGAAGCGCGCGGCCGAGGCCCCCCGCCTTGGCGCTGTGGCAATGAACGAGGTCGGGCCGGATTTCGCGGACGAAGGCTCGAAGCGAGATCAGCGCGCGAAGATCGTCCAGGCAGGGGCGGTTGCCCACTCGCAGGTTGAGCGCGCGGCCGCCTTCGTTCTCCACGCGGGCCACCAAACGCCGAAGCGCCTCGCCCGAGCGCACGTCGGAGTAGGCCAAGTGGACGGCGATGCCGTGGCCGAGGAGGTGATCGACGAGGCCCTCGACATAGCGAAACACGCCGTCGATGCCCGGCTCGGAGATTACCAGGACAGTCATGAGCGTCCTTTCCCGCCCGACGGGCGTAGTTCCGCGCGGGGCGGAAAAGGGCCGGGACGGCTGGCGGTGCCGCCCGATGGGGAAATGGTTGCTTGAGTGTGAGGCTGCATGGGAGGAGGCGGCGGGGCGACCGACGGTCCGCAGGATAACGAGGTCCGGGGCGGGGCGGCATCGGTCCCATGGCGGGGACGGCGGTCAGGCGAAGGCCTCCGCCGGTGCCGGTGAATTGGGCGGGCGGAAAACTCCGTCGCCCGGGCGGATGCACCCTCGCAAGCGCCGGGACCTCGGCACGGGGATGCGCCGGGAGATGGCGCAGGCGAAGCCCCGCAAAGCCAGAGCGAGAGAGGACGGACGCCGATCCCTGCGGCATCAATCTGGCGCGCCAAAAGGACAGGGCGCAGGAGCCTCCTGGGCGGACGTGGTCCGGTGGGGCCGTGGGGTCGAGCGCCGATGGTGAAGCGCCGCCCGGAGACTAAGATGCGGGGATGAAAATCGAAGAAATCATGACGCCTTACGTGCGCTGCGTGCAGTCCGACGTGACCCTGGTCGAGGCCGCGGTGGTGATGCGCGACATGGATGTCGGCGCTCTGCCGATCTGCGAGGGCGGCCGCTTGGCGGGCATGTTGACCGACCGCGACATCGCGTTGCGCGCGGTGGCGGAGTGCCGCGATCCGCGCCGGACGATGGTGAAGGACGTGATGTCGCCAGGGGTGGTCTACATCTACGCCGATCAGGAGGTGGAGGACGCGGCGGAGTTGATGGAGCGCAAGCAAGTGCGGCGCCTGCCGGTCCTCAACCGGGAGAAACGTCTCGTCGGAATCGTCTCCTTGGGCGACGTGGCGATCAACACGTCGAACGAGTTGAGCGGCGAGGCGCTCAAGGTGATGTCGCAGTAGAGGGAGGTCCTGAAAATTCCGGCTGGGCGGGGCGTGCCGTGGAGCGGAGCGGCGGCGCGAACGGGGTGCGGGGCGTGCGGGGCGGCGAGCCAAGGCTCGCCGTCGAAAGCGGCGCCGTGCCGCCGCACTCCATAACGGCTAGCGGTGCTCGTAGCGGCGCGCCAGGCGGGCCTGAGCGGCGGCGAGGCGCTCGTGTTCGACCGGGGTAAGGCTGTCGATGCCGGAGCGGTTGATCTTGTCGAGCAAGGCGTCGACCTCGGCCATTTCCAGATTGGTGCGGGGCTGCGCGGCGGCGACGGCGACAGCGGAAGAGGCGCGGGCGGGCCCGATGCGGACGACGGCGGGCGCGGAGGCGCGGGCGGGTTGGGCGGCGCGCACGCGACGGAGGCGCGGCAAGGACACGGAGAAATGGCCCTGCGCGTGGCGGGCGAAGGCGTAAGCGTAGGCGGTGGTGCCCCAGAGAGCGACAAGGCCTTCCCAGTGGTGGGCGGCCAAGGCCATGAGCGTGTAGACGCCGACAAGGACGACGGCGGCCCAACTCGCGAGAATGTTGAGGCAGACGGTCGCGGTGGGGTTTAAGGTGGCGTAGGCGACGAAGACCGCGAGGGCTCCGGTTTGGCCGGCAAGAATCATCGGGTGCCAGAGGCCGAAAGCCGAGAGAAGGACGGGCGGGATAAAGTAGATGAACGCGTAAAGGCGCAGGAAGGAGCGGCGGCCGAGAACGCGCTCGACGTCGTGGCCGAACCAGAGGAGCAGCGCCAGATCGATGGCGATTTCCACGCTGGGTGCGTTGATGAGCCCGTAAGTCAGCACGCGCCAGACTTCGCCGGAGAAGAGGCCGATGCTGTCGAACGCGAGATTTCTGAGAACCGAGAGCGCGCCGAAAGCCTGCAGCAGGGCGGTGGCCAGGATGGTGACCGCGAGGCCGGCCACGATAACGTGGACGGCGAATAGCGGCCGACCCTGCACCCAAGTCAGGGGCTGGTGGTCATCGTCGGAGACTTCGTAGGATCGGTTCATCCGGGCGCGGGCGACGGCGTCGGTGAAAGTGACACAAAAGGACGGCATGGAGACAAAAGATTTTTCGCTCCATGCGCAATTCGGCGGGGCTCCCGTCGGAGCCCCCGGGTGTCACCCCGGTCCCGGATAGGCCGGGACGGGCTGAAGGCATGGGAAAGGGCGGCGCGGGCGCCGGAGGAGGGGACATGCGCAGAGGCCGCCGAAGAGGAGCAGGCCGGTGGCGTCGGGCTCGGGGACGGGGGCCGAGGGGAAAAGCATGCCGCCGGAGCTCGAGCTCCAGGTGGTCTCGCCCCAACCGTCGAAAACGATTTTCGCGAGGTTGCTGGAGCCGGGGCTGACGTCGGCGTAGAAATGGTCCAGGTCGTTGGACCAATTCAGGATCGTGAGAACGGAATCGCCCGAGAGGGTCAGGTTATCGATGTCGAAGGTGGCGCCGCCCGCCCCGAAATCGATGACGCTGTCGCCCGTGATGACGAGGTTGTCGATCGTCTGCGTGCTGTCGCCCAGTTCCAGCACGGCGCCGTCGCCGAGCGTGATGTCGGTCCAATTGCCGTTGAACTGGTTGTTTTCGCCAAAGGTGAGCGTGGCGTGGGAGACGTTGATCTGGCCGGTGTTCACCGCGATGCCGCTGCTCTTGTCGAGATGGAGACTGCCGCCGGTGACGTTGAAGGAGCCGAAGGAGTTGGTGCCGGATCCGGTGAACGTGACGGCTCCGCCGGACTGCGTGTAGACGCTGTTGTTGATCTGGGTGTTGAACACCACCTGGTCGCCGCCGCTTACGGAGATGGTCGAAACGCTGAGCGAGTTGCCGTTGAAGGTGCGGTCCCCGGTTCCGGCGATGGAGAGCGGCCCGCCGCCTTGGATCCCCGTGAAAACGACGTCGCCGGCGCCATCTATGGTGGTGCCGCCGGAGCCGACGTTGATGGACGCGCCGAAGTTCACATCGCCGTCGCCGAGGATGTTGAGCTTGGTGGCGCTGACGTAGTCGGAGAAACTGCGGTCGCCCGCGCCGCTTGTGGTAACGATGCCGGCGCCGTTGACCTGATTGCCAAAGCTGACGTTGCCGGAACCGGCCAGAGCGAGGTTGTAGCCGCCGGCTCCGACATAGCCGTTTAGGGCGAGATTTCCCGAGGCGAGAGTCCAGGACTGGTGGCCGCCGAGCGCGACCTGATTGCCGATGGTCTGAGTTTGGGCGCTGTTGTTGGCGATGCCGCCGACGCCAAGGGTAATGCGGTTGCCGCTCAGGTTGAACGCGGCGGCGGCGGCGGCGAAGGAGAGGGACGACGGGGATACGTTGGAGGATAGGCTGACGTTGGTCTGAACGTTGCCGTCGAAGGAGACCGTGGAACCCGTGATCGGGACGGAGTTGCCGCTCCAGTTTAATCCGTTGTTCCAACTGCCGTTTCCTCCCTCGCCATCCCACGTTTGCGAACGCACGGAAACAGCCGCAGCCGCGAGGAGCGCGACTAAAAAGGCGGATCGGCTGTGGGATGCGCGGGACATCATGAAGCGAGACGTCGGAGATCAATCGAGGCTACCGGGAAACGTTCTGCGGGATACCCGCGATACTATCGGATCGGGCGGATTTGGAAAGGGGAAAGTCCGCGTCCCGGCGCCCGCCCGCGGATGGTCGGGAGGGGGGGGGGCGCGTGAGCCCGGGAGGCTTGAATTTCGCGGCGGAGGGCGTTCGTTGACGGATGCACCTGAGGCGATGCCAGACTTTTCAGATGCAAGCCGCGGAACCGTGGGAAACGGTGGCGCCGCGAGAGATGGACGCGGAGGAGCGATCGGCGGTCCTGGCGGCGTGCGAGGCGTCGATTTCCGCGCGTGGGGGGCGGACGGATGCGATGCCGGCCCTGCGAGGGAATCGGGCGGAGCGAGTGCGGCGCCTCGGGCTGACTTCGTGCCGGGGTTTCGGTTTCCTGGCCTCGCTCGACGAGAGGGAGGTGTTGGCGCGTATCGATACCTTGATACAGGAGGGCTGGCTGCGCGCGGAACGAGACGAGGCGGGCCGGGTGTTGCTTGCGTCGGCGGCGAAAGGAGGCGCGGACTCATGAGAGCGAGAACCCACGGCTGGTTGGCGGGGTTGCGCGCCGCGCCGGGGCGCGGCGGACGGGGTGCTTGCCTTCGCGGGCGCCGAGGCTTGCGCGCCTGGGCGCGACGGCGTCCCTCCAAATGACAGCACCGCGCTCCTGGCGCTTTCGGGACCGTCCGCCGCGGTTTCTTATTTCTCGGGCTGACTGGAGGAGGCGCTTGCAGCCGGGGCGGGGTCGAGATCGCTGAGCAGGTCTTTGCTCACGCGTTCGATGCCGAGGCGGGCAAGGGAACTGGCGGGATAGAGCGACTGGGCGGCGAGCCACTGGGTGAGGGCGGCGGAGGAGCGGCCGGCTTCCTCGTGGCGCTTGGCGGTATCGATGTGGCCGACGAAGGCCGCGACCCGGGGGGCGAGTTCGGCGCGGCGTTGATTGACCTGCACGTCGCCGGGAACGAGGGCGGACGCGTTGTCGAGGGCCTCCCATGCGGCGAAGGCGTTGTTTTGCGCGAGGAGTTCCTGGGCCTGGGCGAGGAAGATTTCCACCCGGGAAAGTTGTTCGATGATCTCCTTGAGGCGAGGGCCGCGGACGGCGTCGGTGAGGAGGGCGATGGCGAGTTCGCTGCGCTGCTCGTAGAGACGGCGGAGGTCGTTGCGCTTGACCGCGTCGTCAAAGAGCAGGGCGGCCTGCGAGCCGAGATCGACCTGCTGGGCCATGTTTTCGGTGTAGGTCTTGATGGCCGGATTGAGCGGCCAGAGGGACGCGGCGCGCTGGACGCCCTCCTGGGCGCGGAGAAAGTCGCCGGTTGCGGCGGCTTGCTGGGCGGCGTAGAGCGCGAGCGTGCTCATGCGCTGGGCGGCGCGGATGGCGGAAACGGCCTCGCTGGAGCGAAAGTCTTTGGCGGTGTTGGCGATCTCCGTGACGAGTTTGTCGACGGCGTCGAAGTCTTTCAGGTCGGCGAGCTTTCGGGCCTGGTCGACCTGGCGGTAGAGGGAGAGGAGGACCTGCTTTTTTTCGCGTTCGAAGCCGGCGACGGCGGGAGTGTATTCGCCGAGGAAGAAGGTTTCCTGGAGGCGTTCGAGGGCGCCGACGAGCTGGCCGTCCTCGTAGTTGGCGCGGACGGCGCCCATGGCGGCCTCGGTGTCGTTGATGGCCTCGCGGGAAAGGTATTCCAGGGTTTCGACGGTGAGGGCGAGGTCGCTGGAAGGGAGAAAGGACTGGATCTCCTTCTGGCCGACCTCGAGCTGCTGGGCGGAGCCCTTGAAGGTGTAGCGGTAGAAGCTGGCGGCGATGAGGCAGTGCTGGAAGCGGCGCTGGAGAAAGAGCTGCACGAGCGCGGTCTGGAACTGGAGCTTTGCCTGCACGCCGGTGAGAACGGAGCCGGTTTCGGAGGCTTTGATTTTGGCCTCGGTTTCGGCGAGTTCGCGGGCGCGGAAGGCCTGGGCGACCGGATCGAAGCCGTCGGGCTTTCGTTTGCCGTCGTTCGCGTTCGAATTCGTCTGGGCCCGGTTGTTGTTGTTCCGGTTGGTGGTGTTGCCCGCGGTGTTGCTGCTGTTGCCGGCGTTGACCTGGGGGCTGACGTTGCCGGCGGCCTCGGTGGCCTCGGCGAGCGCGCCGGTCGTGGTGTCGTAGCCTTTGCGCGCCATGGCGTCGCCCGAGCCGATGATGCCGAGCTGCTGCTGGCGGCGGATGCGGGCGAGTTCGCCGGAGGTGACGGCGAGGGCGTCGCGTTCGTCGCGGATGCGCCAGGCGTTGAAGACCTGGTTGGCGACGGCGAGGGAGGCGCCGCCGTCGGCCTCGTATTCACTGGCGCGATACAAAAGCTGCCAGGCCTGGCGAAGGTTTTGGGCGCCGGCCTCGCCGGTGCGGGTGGAGAGGAGCTTGAAGATCTCGTCGAGGACGCCGCGGTAGACCTCGTTGTCGATGGACTCGGGCTGCGAGAGGTAGCGCTCGAAGCGGGCGCGGAAGACCCGCATCTGGCCGAGGTTGTAGGTGTGGCCCTTGTAGGTGAGGGTGCCGTCCTCCGGGTTGAAGGCGTCGGAGTCGGTGTCGAAGGACTTCTCGATCACCTTGAGGAGGGTGTTGCTTTCGAGGTTGGCGGTGCCGAGGCCGTTGAACGCCGACTCGGCGGCGGATTTCGGGGCGCCTTGGCCGGAGGCGGCCGCGCCGGGCACAGGCGGCGCGGAGGGCGCGGAAGGGGCGGCGGGAAGGGCGGGTGCGGCGGGCGGGGTCTGGGCGAGGAGCGGACCGGCGGCCAGGGCGAGGAGAAAGAGGGA
>CAMLQS010000239.1 GCA_946482165.1 uncultured Verrucomicrobiota bacterium
CCAACAACTACGGCGACTGGCTCTGCATCCCGAGCGACACCTCCTTCGGCACGCATTCGCCGATGAAGAACCTGCTCGCCACCGCCTACTGGGCCGACGACTGCGCCAAGCTCTCGCGCATCGCCCGAGAACTCGGGCGCGACGCCGACGCCGCGCGTTTTGCAGCGATGTTCGAGAAGGTTCGCGCCGCCTTCCAGGCCGAGTGGGTGGTCCCCGACGGACGCATCACCGCCGACACGCAGACCGCCTATCTGCTCGCGCTCGCCTTCGACCTTCTCCCGCGGGAACTCCGGCAGGCGGCCCTCGGACACCTCGTCGCCGACATCGCCTCCCTCGGCTGGCACCTCAGCACGGGCTTCATCGGCATCAGCCACCTCAATCCGCAGCTTACCCTCGCCGGCCGGGACGACGTCGCCTACCGCCTCCTTCTCCAGGAAACGTATCCATCCTGGCTATACCCGGTGAAGCACGGCGCCACCACGATCTGGGAGCGCTGGAACGGCTGGACGCACGAGGAGGGTTTTTTCAACCCGCACATGAACTCCTTCAACCACTACTCCCTCGGCTCCGTCGGAGAGTGGTTGTTCCGTCATGTCGCCGGCATCGAGCTCGATCCGGAGGAGCCGGGCTTCCGTCGTTTCGTCCTCCAGCCCTTCATCGGCGCGGGGCTCGATTTTGCGCGCGCCTTTTATCGCAGTCTGCACGGCGAGATCCGCAGCGAGTGGAAACTCGCCGACGGCCGACTGACCTGGAGCGTGGTCGTGCCGCCGAATACTTCCGCGCGCGTCTTCATCCCGAGCGAACCCGGCGCGGCGGTCGAAACCGACGGCCTTGTCGTGACGCGGCGCGAGGATCGTTTCGCGGTCATCGACGACGTCCCCGCCGGCCGCTACACATTCGCCAGCTTCTACCTCGTCGCCTCGTGAAGATCACCGGGCTCACGCCGTTCATCCTGCACGCCCCCGTCACCCGCGGGGGCATCGCCGACAGCACGCACAGCATCACCCACTGGGGCGCGCCGGGCGTCGCGATCCGAGCCGACAACGGTCTCGTCGGCTACGGGTTCTCTGGCACGCACGCCCATCTGCCGACGGATCGCCTCATCGTGGACTGCGCCGTGCACAGCTTCGGACCGCTTCTCCTCGGCGAAGACCCGTCCGAAGTGCGAGCGCTTTGGGAAAAGTTGCACAAGCACTCGCCCGTGCAATGGGTCGGCCGCGCCGGCATCACCCATCTTGCGCTCGGCGCCATCGATCTCGCGTTGTGGGATCTGAAGGCCAAGGCCGCCGGCCAGCCGCTTTGGAAACTCCTCGGCGGCTCCGCGTCCAAGAAAGTCGAGGCCTACAACACCGACGGCGGCTGGCTTAACTGGCCGCTCGAAACCCTCGTCGCCGACTGCAAACGCCTGGTCGAAACCGAGGGCTACCGCGCCGTGAAAATCAAGGTCGGCGGTCCCGATCTCTCGACCGATCTGAGGCGCCTCGAAGCCGTCCGCGCCGCGCTTGGTCCGGACGTTCGCATCATGACCGACGCGAACGGCAAGCTCACGCTGCCCGAGGCCATCCGCCTCGGCCGTCGCCTCTCCGACTTCGACATCGTGTGGTTCGAGGAGCCGACCACCTTCGACGACGTGATCGCGCACCGCCGCCTCGCCGAGGCCATCGAGACGCCCATTGCCCTTGGCGAGCAGCTCTACCTCGCCCATCAGTTTCGTGATTTCATCCACGCGGGAGCCGTTCATTTCGTGCAGCCCGACGTCGTGCGTCTGGCCGGCGTGACCGAGTTCTGGCAGGTCGCGGACCTTGCGCACAGCTACAGCCTCCCGGTCGTTCCCCACGTGGGCGACATGTGCCAGGTTCATCAGCATCTGTGTTTCGCGCACCCGGCGTGTCGACTTCTCGAATACATCCCATGGCTGCGGGACTGGATGCTGCACCCGGCACGGATTCGCGACGGCCATTTCGTCGCGCCCGAGGCGCCGGGCGCCGGCACGGAGCCCACGCCGGAGGCCCTTGCGACAATCAACCGCGTCTGATCCGAGCACACCATGGAACGCGTCACCGCCACCTACCTCATCGAAACCGCGCTGCCCGTCGCCAAGGCCGCGGCCACGCTCGCGGGCGAGCAATCCTCCGGCACCTTCGTGGCCGTGCCCGGCGAGACCGCCGAGCTGAAGGAGCGTTTCGCCGCGTGCGTCGAGCGCATCACTGAACTCGAAGCCGTTTCCTCGCCTTCGCTGCCCACCGGCCGCGCGCCCGCCGCCGCCTACCGTCGCGCCGAGGTCGTCGTCTCCTGGTCGATCGAAAACTTCGGCATCAACCTCGCCGCGCTCGTCTCGACTCTTCAGGGCAATCTCTACGAGCTCGCGCAGTTTTCCGGGCTCAAGCTGGTCGACTTCGACGTGCCGCCGGGTTTCGCCGCCGCCTTTCGCGGACCGGCCTTTGGTATCGAAGGCTGCCGCCGCCTCACCGGCGTCCGCGGGCGTCCTCTGATCGGCACGATCATCAAGCCCAGCATCGGCCTCACGCCCGTGCAGACCGCCGCGATGGTGAAGGAGTTGGTCGAGGCTGGCATCGACTTCCTCAAGGACGACGAGCTGATGGCCGACCCGCCTCACTCACCCTTCGACGCGCGCGTGGACGCCGTCATGCGCGTCATCAACGACCACGCCCAGCGCACCGGTAAGAAGGCCATGTATGCCTTCAATGTGAGCGATGAGCTCGACGCCATGCAGCGCCACTACGACAAGGTCGTGTCCTCCGGCGGCACCTGCGCCATGCTGAGCCTCAACAGCGTCGGCCTCGTCGCCGCCAAGAAGATCTGCGACCGAGGACAACTCGCCATCCACGGACACCGCAACGGCTGGGGCATGCTCAACCGCCATCCGCTGCTCGGCATGGAGTTTCCCGCCTACCAGAAACTCTGGCGCCTCGCCGGAGTGGACCAGCTCCACGTCAACGGCATCGCCAACAAGTTCTGGGAGCCCGACGATTCCGTCGTGCGTTCCATCACGGCCTGCCTTGCGTCCGCCCCGCTGGGCAAACCGTTGCTCCCTGTCGTCTCCTCCGGCCAGTGGGGTGGCCAGGCGCCCGAGACCTGGCGCCGCACGCAGACGACCGACCTGCTCTACATGGCGGGCGGCGGCATCCAGGCCCACCCCGACGGCCCTGCCGCGGGAGTGCGTTCGCTCCAGCTCTGGTGGGAGGCGGCGGTCGAGGGCCTGAGCTACGAGCAGGCCATAGCCAAATATCCCGCGCTCGCCAAATCCGCCGAAAAATTCGGCGTGTCACCATGAATCCTTATGGAGTGCGGCGACACGTCGCCGCTTTCGACGCCGAGCCTCGGCTCGTCGCCCTGCGTGCCGAGGGGGGGACGTTCTCGGCGTGCCGACGCGTGGGCTCTTCCAAGGCGGCGCCGCGTCGCCGCACTCCATAACCGCGCGTCGCGACTCCCCCCATGCTCCGCCTCGCCTACTATGCCGACGATTTCACGGGGGCCACCGACGCCCTCGAATCGCTCGCGCGGGCCGGGCTGCGCACGCGGCTCTTTCTCGATTCGCCCTCGGCGGGAAAATGCGCGGGCCTCGACGCCGTGGGCGTCGCCGGGCTCACGCGCGCGCTCGCACCCGACGCGATGGAGGCCGCGCTGCGGCCCGCTTTCGCCGCGCTGCGCGCGCTCGGTCCGCGCCACGTTCATTACAAGGTCTGCTCGACCTTCGATTCCTCGCCGAGCGTCGGCAGCATCGGTCGCGCGATCGACATCGGCGCGGAGATTTTCGGTGGCCCGCTTGTCCCGCTGCTCGTGGCCGCGCCCGCGCTCGGTCGCTACTGCGCCTTCGGAAACCTCTTCGCCCGCTACGGCATCGGCGGAGCCGGCGCGATTCACCGTCTCGACCGCCACCCGTCCGTCAGCAAACACCCCGTCACGCCGATGACGGAGGCCGACCTCCGCGCGCATCTTGCCAAGCAGACGACGAAGTCCATCGGCCTGGTCGATGTCACCGACCTGGAACGCTCGCCCGAGGAAAGCGCCGAGGCCCTGCAAAAGCTCGTCCTCGCCGGCCACGAAGTCGCGCTGTTCGACGGCCTCAACGCCGCCCATCTGCTGCGCGTCGGCGCGCTCATCGACGAACTCGCCGACGCGAGTCCGCTGTTCTCGGTGGGTTCGTCGGGAGTCGGCGCGGCGCTGACCTCCCACTGGGGCTTGATGCCGCGTTCCGTCGCCGCGGCGTCCGCCTCCACGACTCCGGTGCTTATCGTCTCCGGTAGTTGTTCCCCCGTCACCGGCGGGCAGATAGACTGGGCGCTCGCCAACGGTTTCGCCGGCGTGGCCTTCGATCCGGCCGCCGGTGATTCCGCTCCGGCGCTCGCAGCGGCCACGTGCGCGCTTCGCGCCGGTCAATCCGTCGTTATCTACTCCAGCCGTGGTCAGGCCGGCGCGCCGGTGCCAGCCGAGAAACTCGGCGCCCGCCTGGGTCAGCTCGCCCGCGAGCTGATCCTCCGCACCTCGGTGAAACGACTCGTGATAGCCGGTGGCGACACCTCGAGCTACGCCGGGCGCGCCCTCGGCATCGAGTCTCTCGAAATGCTCGCGCCGCTGACGCCCGGAGCCCCGCTTTGCCACGCGCAGGCCCCCGGATCGCCCGCCGACCGGATCGAAATCGTGTTCAAGGGCGGCCAGGTCGGCGCGCCCGATTTTTTCGGCACCGCGCTCCGCGGCACGCGCTAAGTTTTTCCGATCGTTCGCTCAACCCACGCCCTCCCATGCCACGCAAGACCCTCGCGCTCATCCACACCTCGGCGACCTTGGTCCCGGTGTTCCAGCAGCTCTGCAAGGCGCATCTGCCGAACGTCGACACCTTCAACATCGTCGACGACAGCCTTGTGCGCGCCATCGGCGCAAAAGGCGCGCTCACGGCGGACATCGCGCGTCGCATCGAGGCCTACATTACCTCGGCCGAGGCCGGTGGCGCCGATCACATCCTCGTCACCTGCTCCTCCATCGGTCCGGCGGTCGAGGCCTCCGCGCCGTTCTGCGCCGTGCCGGTGCTGCGCGTCGACCAACCCATGGCCGACGCCGCCGTGGCCGCCGGCCGTCGTATCGGCGTCATCGCCACCTTGCCGACCACGCTCAATCCCACCGGCGACCTCGTGCGCCGCCGCGCCGCGCTCGCCGGTAAGGAAATCGAACTCACCGCGCGGCTCGTCTCCGGCGCCTTCGAGGCGCTGATGTCGGGCGACGCCGCCACGCACGACGCGCTCGTCTCGGCCGCCCTGCGCGAACTCTCCTTGCAAGTGGACGTGATTCTGCTCGCGCAGGCCTCCATGGGGCGCGTGGTCGACGCTTTGCCCGAAGCGGACAAACGCGTGCCGATCTTCGCCAGCCCGCCGCTGGCCATCAAACACCTCGCCTCGGTCCTCTGAGCCATGAGGCGCGCCGCGTGGTTCCGTTGTTTGCCCGGGCTCGTTGCCTGGCTATTGCTTCCGTGGCTGGTGAGCGCGGGCGAGAGCTGGACCAGCCCGGCCACCGGGGAGGCCTTGGCTCTGCAACTGCTCGAACCCGAGACACCGCCTCCGGGGTCCGCGAGCGCGGCGACGCCGGTGGTGTTTTATCTAAAGAATCTGGCCGCGCCGCGCGTCGGCACCGAGCCGGACGAGCCGATCCTGCGCGATCTGCGAACCGCCGGCCATCTGGTCGCGGTCATCGACTACGCCGCCCACCCGCGGTCGGTCGTTCCGTCGATCTATTCCGATCTGTTGCGTCTGCGCGAGGACATCCAATCGAGGCGCCTGCTCGCCGACCGGAAGCTCGACGCCGCGCGTATCTATATCGTCCCCGCCGGCTGCCGGCTGCGCCGGGATGTGGTTTTCTACCGCGACGCCGCGCGCACGCTCGCGCTCGACGTCATCTATCCCTCGCAACCGAAAGCTCCCGCCGGCGCCGTGCTGGAGTTTTCCTGCGACAACGCCGAACGCATGGGCAACTTCTCGCTCGCGTATTGCACCGACGCGTTGCTTCCGGCCGCCGCCATCGACGGTCATGCCGCCGCGATGGCCGATCATCCGGTTGCCGCGCCTTACAAGGGCCTCGATGCGATGCCTGAATCCGCGTTCAAGGCAAAGGCGGCGGTCCGCGCCCTGCGCGCGGTCGGAGCCGAGCTCGGTCTCAACGGCCGCGTCGTCTCCGCCGGGTTTTCGCGCGGGAGCGGCATGGCTTTGTTGCTGGCGACCACCTCCGACGTCGCGGAGCTGGAGATCGGCGGCGAGCACGCGGGCGTTTCGTCCTCGGTGCAGGGCGCCGTCGTGATGTCGGGGCGCTTCACCTACATCGACCTGCTGCCCGACGACAAAATGATCCCGCGCTACGTCAAAATCTGGGGCGAGCGGGCGGCCAACGAGGATGTCTGGCGGCGCCACGGCGCGCTCGACCACCTGCGCGGGCCGACGGTGCCGCTCTTCCTCACCATCAACGCCACCGAGTCTTCCGAGGCGTTGCATCAGATGGATGTTTTGCGCCGCCGCCTGACCGAGTTGGCCAGTCCCTTCGTTTATCACCCCGAGACCGCGTCGCGTGGCCATAAGATGCCGCTCGATCCCGCCGTGCTCGAACCGCTGCACGCCTATCTGCGAGAGCGTCTGGCTCAACCTTCCGCCCCATGATCCCCTTTCGAAAATTTTGCCTGCCCTTGTTCGTCCTCGCTCTTGTCGGGCTGGGCGCCGGGCTGCTCCTCGGGATCTCCGACGTTTGGGCGCCTTGCGCCGTGGTCGCGGCCCTTGCGCTGGCGATCGGCCTCGGCGCCGTGCCGGCGCTGAAGAGCTACCAATACACCGCGTGGATCATCGTGGCCGTGGTCGCGGCCATGATCTATCCGACGGCCTTTCTCAAGTGGGGCGACTTCGACCTGCGCCACAAGTGGCTCGTGCTCGTGGTGGTGCAAACCGTGATGTTCGGCATGGGCACGCAGATGAGCCTGAAGGACTTCGTGGGCGTGATGAAGATGCCCTGGGGCGTCGTGGTCGCCGTCGCCTGCCAGTTCCTCGTGATGCCGCTTTCGGGCTGGGCGCTGACGAAAATCTTCCCGCTGCCGGACGAGATCGCCGCCGGCGTGATCCTCATCGGCTGCTGTTCGAGCGGCCTCGCCTCGAACGTGATGTGTTATATCGCCAAGGCCAACCTCGCGCTGTCCATCACCGCCACCTCCGTCACCACCATGATCGCCCCGTTCATGACGCCGCTCTGGATGAAGATTCTCGCGGGCGAACTCGTCCAGGTGCGTTTCCTCCCGATGATGACCGAGATCGTCAAAATCGTGATCGTTCCCATCGGCGCCGCGCTTCTGCACGATTACCTCAAGAACGCCGCGCCGGCGACCGCGCGCCGGCTCACGACGGCCGGCGCGGGCGCCGGCGTGTTCGCGCTGGGCATGCTTTTCACGCGCGACATCTGGAGCCTCGCGTTGGGCGAAAACGCCCTGTGCTTCGAACTGATCGGATTCATCTTCGGCGCGGCGGGCTTTGGCGTCCTTTACCACCACCTTGTCCGGCGTTTCCCACGCATCGAAAAATTCATGCCCTTCCTCTCGATGGCCGGCATCGTCTACTTCACGACCATCACCACCGCGGCCGGCCGCGAAAACCTGCTGCTCGTTGGCGGCCTGCTCATCCTCGTCGCGATGTTGCACAACACCGCCGGCTACTTCTTCGGCTACTGGCTCGCGAGGCTCGCCCGGCTCGACAAGGCCTCCTGCCGCACCGTCGCCATCGAGGTCGGTCTGCAAAACGG
>CAMLQS010000240.1 GCA_946482165.1 uncultured Verrucomicrobiota bacterium
GCGGATAGAGGCCGCAAAACACCATCGGGCGGACCTCCTTGTAGCCGGGCAGCATCTCGGAGGCGGGCTGGCGCGCGAGTGTAAGGGTGTCGCCGATCTTGATATCGGTCGTGTCCTTGATGTTCGAGATGACGTAGCCGACATCGCCGGCGTCGAGGGTGGCCATCTTGGTCATCTTCGGGGTGAAGACGCCGACCTCCTTGATTTCGGACTTCTGGTTGTTGCTCATGAGCAACATCTGGTCGCCGGCCTTGACCGAGCCGGAGAACACGCGGGCGTAGGTGATGACGCCGCGATAGCTGTCGTAGAGGGAGTCGAAAACGAGGGCGCGGGTGGCGGGGTTGTGCGTCCAGCGCGGCGGCGGGATGCGGGCGACGACGGCCTCGAGGATGTCTTGGATGCCGATGCCGGACTTGCCGGAGGCGAGAATGGCCTCCTCGGCGGGAATGGTGAGGATGTCCTCGAGCTGCTGCATGCAGAGTTCGAGGTTGGCCGAAGGGAGGTCGATCTTGTTGATGACCGGGATGATTTTCAGGCCCTGCGCGGTGGCGAGGTGGGCGTTGGCCACGGTCTGGGCCTCGACGCCTTGGGCGGCGTCGATGAGGAGGACGGCGCCTTCGCAGGCGGCGAGCGAACGGGAGACCTCGTAGGCGAAGTCCACGTGGCCCGGCGTGTCCATGAGGTTGATCTTGTAGAGGTGACCATCCTTGGCCGGATAGGTCATCGTCACCGGGTGGGACTTGATGGTGATGCCGCGTTCCTTCTCCAGATCCATGGAGTCGAGATGCTGCTCGGTCAGCACGCGTTGGGACACGGTGTTGGTATACTCCAGCAGGCGGTCGGACAGGGTCGTCTTGCCGTGGTCGACGTGGGCAATGATGCAGAAATTACGAGTGAGCGTGGAGTCCATGCGTGCGGGTGCGGAGGCGCGACGGGCGCGCGGAATCGGCCACCCTGCGGGCGGGTTTGAGGCGTTTCAAGCCGCCAAATCGGGGGATCGGGAAAAAAGAACCTGTTCGGTTTTCGCCCGCGGCGGATGTTATGGGGTAAATCCGGGAAATGAACGATGACGCCGCATTGCTCGAACACTACGCGCGGAGTGGCGCCGAAGACGCCTTCTCTGAGCTCGTCTCGCGTCACCTCGCGCTGGTTTATCACGCGGCGCTCAGGCAGGTTGCGGGCGACACGCGCCGGGCCGAGGACGTAGCCCAGGCGGTCTTCATCGATCTGGCGCGGAAGGCGGCTCAACTCTCACGGCGCCCTTGCCTCGTAGGATGGCTGCACACCAGCACGCGGTTCGCCGCGACCAACCTCCGACGCGCCGAGCATCGGCGCCAAATTCGCGAGCGGGAGGCCCTTGCCATGCATGAAATCCAGTCCGCCTCCCCCATCGACACCGCGTGGGAGCGCCTGCGGCCAGTGATAGACGACGCGCTGCACGACTTGGGTGAACGCGACCGCGAGGCGGTGCTGTTGCGCTACTTCGAAGGCCTGACCTTTGCCGCCGTCGGCGCGAAACTCTCCGTCACCGAAGACGCCGCGCGCGTCCGCGTGGAACGCGCCCTGGAGAAGATCCGGCGGGCGCTGGCGCATCGCGGCGTGACTTCGACCTCGGCCGCCCTCGCCACCGTGCTCGGCGGCCACGCTGCCGCGGCGGCCCCGGCCGGACTCGCGTCCCAGATTGCCGCCGGCACCTTCGCGGCCGGCGCTGGGGTCGGCGCGGGCGCCGCAGGACTCGGACTTCTCACCCTCATGAGCACCACCAAAACCGCCGCCGTCACGGGCGCGCTCTTCCTGCTCGCCGCCGGAATCGCCATCCAGCAAGGCCTCGAAAATCGGCAAAGCCGCGCCAGCCTGGCAGCCACGCAAAACGAGCACGCCGCCCTTCTTTCGAAGATATCCGAGCTGGAGCGCCAGCTCACCGCAAGCGCGGCTCGCGCCCGGGCCACGGAGGACGAGGGAGCCACGCTTCTAGCCACGCTCGACGCAGCTGCCAAGGCGGGCGCCGTCTCGCCGACCGGCTCCACCGCATCGACGGCGCCGATCACCCGTGCGATGGTCGACGCCCGCTTCAAACGCGCCCGCGAACTCGCGAAGAACGGCCACGCCAAAGAGGCCCTCGAGGAGTATCTGTGGTGTTACGATGAAGGCATGCTCCGCATCCCCTATTACTTCGGCGTGCGTCAAAGCTACGTGCTCGGCGAGATCGCCGAGATCGGCAAAACCTATCCGCCGGCTCTGGACGCTTTGCGCGAGCGCCGGGACAAGGCTGAGCTCGCGATGCTCGGCGGCGATGACCACGAGGCCGCGTCGATCTTCGCGAGCATCAACAATGCCCTGGACGAAAACGCGCGCACGCTCCGATTCTGGGATCAACTGCCGGCCGACGACATCCGACGCTCCGCATTGGGGTCGGAAATCTACGACGAACTTGCCCAAGCGAAGCGTTATCAGGAAGCGATCCAGGCGATGCCATGGCACACCATGAGCATTCTATTCCACACCATGAGCGACCGACAGGCGGACATGGCTTCGGACAAGACGCCGAATGCCGAAAAGCGCCGGCAGGAAGAAAAGGCCCGCCTCGTGAAACAAACCGCCGGCCACATTGAGGTGCTTGCCGGCGCCGGGGACCTGGATCACGCGCGCGAACTCGCCGTCCGACTCCTGACCTTCGACGATTCTCCGGAAACGCAGGCGCTGGTGAAAGAAGGTCTCTCGCGTGTCGGCCGCCTGACGCTGCTCGACGCGGGCGCCAAGCAATAAGCGGCGAGCACGCCCCATCAGTGCCAAAAATCGTCGAACACGGGTGCGGCACGTTCGTGCCAAGCCGCCGAATTGGATCCGAGAGCCGCCGTGAACCCGGAAGCTTCACGCGTCGGCACCGGCGATACTCGAAAAGCGGAGCCGGCGCTCTAAAGTGGCGACATGGATACCGCCTACCGCCTCTACCTCGGCGCCCGGAATATCGGCTCACGGGCCTTCTCGGAAAGGGATCTCGCCCTCGTGGAGGCGATTTTGAACGAACACTTTCACGGCTGGACCACGGTAAAGGCGATCGGCCGCTGGAAAGGAAAAACCGAGGAGGCGCTCGTGATCACGTTTACGAGCCATGGAATAAAGACCCCCGAGGCCGACAAGGTGCATGCAGGGGCCGGCGCAGTTGATGCGGAATCTGCGCGCGCGACGCTGGCGAGCTGCGTCAACCAGCTCAAGAAGCACCTCGGTCAGGAGTCGGTGCTACTTGAACAGGGCGGCGCGGTCGGTATCCGTTGAATTGGCTCCGAATCAGCCAGAGCCAGACTTCGTCGCCGCGCGGAAAGCACCGCCGGGCTTCGGCGCCGCTCAGGCCGCGCAGTCCGCAAACTCGCTGAGACTGCGGACCTGCCAGGCCTTGTCGGTGCGCTTGGCGAGGCCGGCAAGCACGCCGCCCGGCCCGAGCTCGAGGAAGTTGACTGCGGCGGGACCGCCTGCGGTGGCCACGGCGGAGCGCATGCAGTCTTCCCAAAGCACGGACGAGACGACCTGCTTCACGAGCGCGGCCTTGATCGCGGCCGGATCGGAGACGGCCAGACCGGTCGTATTGGTGAAGACGGTGAACTTCGGCGCGGCGAAGGGCACGGTGTCGAGGAAGGCCGCGAACGCCGCGCGGGCGGGCTCCATCAGGCGCGAGTGGTAGGCGCCCGCCACATTAAGCGAGATGACCTTTTTGATGCCGTGGTCCTTGGCCGCGGCGACGGCGGCGTCGACCTTGGCTTTCTCGCCGGAGACGATGATCTGCCCGGGCGCGTTGAAATTGGCGGCCTCGATATCGAAGGCGGCGCAGACCTCGGCGACCTTGGCACGCTCCTCGCCGATGATCGCGGCCATGCCTCCGACCGATTGCTCGCAGGCTACCTGCATGAGACGTCCGCGCTCGGCGACCACGCGCAGGCCGGTGGCAAAGTCAAAGACACCCGCGGCGGTGTAGGCGGTGACTTCGCCAAGCGACAGGCCAAGCGCCATGGAGACGTCGTTCAATTTGCCCTGCTCCTTGAGGATCGCATGCAACGCCATGCCGTGAACGAAGAGCGCGGTTTGGCAGACCTTGGTCTGGGTGAGCTCGGTGTCGGGCCCTTCGAAAGAGAGCTTGGTGAGGCTCCAGCCGAGGACGCGGTCGGCCTCGTCATAAAGCGCGCGAGCAGTCGCGGAATTGTCGTAGAGCGACTTGCCCATGCCGACTTTTTGGGCGCCTTGACCGGCGAAAAGGAGAGCGGTGGCCATAAGGAAAACGCGAAGCGCTAAGGCCCCGGGACGGCGAAACCAAGGCAGAAAAGAAGCCGCGTCGGAGCGGACGCGGCTTTGGCAAGAAACGCGGCGAACGGGCGCCGTCGCTTCAGGTCTTCATAAAAATCCCCTTCAGGTTCATCTCCAATGCCTGCGGATTGGGCGAGAAACGGAGCCCGTCCGCCTTGCTGATCTTGCCTGCCTTGATGAGGCGGTAGATGTCGCGGTTGAAGGAAAAGGTCCCGCTGTCGGCGCCGGTATCGAGGAGTCCCTGAACTTTCTCGTTTTGCCCCTCGAGGATCAGATTTCGCACCGTGGTGTCGGCGGCGAGGATCTCGTTGGCCGGCACGCGTCCGCCGCCCTCGAGGGCGGGCACGAGTTTTTGGCAAATAAAGCCACGGAGCGAACAGGCGATCTGACGCCTAGCGAGGAGCTGCTGCTCGGGCGGAAAAAACTCGAAAAGCCGGGTCAACGCCTGCGAAACGGTGCCGGCATGCATCGTGGAGAGCACGAGGTGGCCTGTCTCCGCGGCGGAGATCGCAGTCTCGAAGGTTTCGCGATCACGCATCTCTCCGATGAGGATGATGTCGGGGTTTTGGCGAAGCACGGCCTTGATCGCCAATTCGAAGTTGGGCACGTCGAGGCCGATCTCTCGCTGCTGGAAGACGGATTTGTCGTCTTGGAACGTGAACTCGATCGGGTCCTCCAGCGTGATGATGTGACGGTCGAGGTTCTGGTTAATCCAGTTCAACATCGCCGCCATGGTGGAGCTTTTGCCGGAACCGGTGGCGCCGCAGACAAGCAGAATGCCGTCCTTGGCCTTGGCGAGTCGCAGGATCGCCTCGGGATCGAGCTGAAGCTGCTCGAAAGTGGGCGCCGAGCTCTTGATGTGACGAAACACGAGGCTCACCTGACCGCGCTGGTGGAAGGCATTGACGCGAAAACGTCCGACTTCGGCCGAAAAATACGCGAAATCGACCTGTCCGTAATCGATCCACAATTGGGCGAAGACCTTGGGCACGTGCTCGTTGACGAAGGCCTCCGCCTCCGCGTCGAGGATCGGGTCCATGTCGACCGGCTTCAAGCGGCCCGACATACGGACATAGCCGGGTTTTCCCGCTTTGATGACTATGTCGCTCGCGCCGGAGTCGACGGCCAATTTTAGCAGATCGTTGAAAAGCTCGGTGTGCGGAGTGGGCATGCGGTGCTAAATGGGGAAATAGGGTTGCGCCGGGAGTATTTCACCATGCCATCCCGCGCAAGGTATCGTTTTACAACTTAGCATGAAAAAGCGCCCCCTCACCGGCACCATCACCGCCCTCGTCACGCCTTTCCGCAAGCAGGCCGTCGCATTCGACGACTTCGCCAAGCTTGTCGAGGCCCAGATCAAGGCAGGGATCGACGGCATCGTGCCCGTCGGCACCACCGGCGAGTCGCCAACCCTTTCCCATGACGAGCACATGGAAGTGATCAGCGCCGCCGTCGCCGCCTCGCGCGGCCGGGTGCCCGTGATCGCCGGCACCGGCTCCAACTCGACCGCCGAGGCCGTCGAGCTGACCGCGCTCGCCACCGAGGCCGGAGCAGACGCCGTGCTCGTGGTCGCGCCCTACTACAACAAGCCTTCGCAGGAAGGCGTTTTCGGCTACTTCTCCGCCGTCGCCGAGGCCACCGACAAGCCCGTCATCCTCTACTCCATCCCCGGCCGCTGCGGCATCGAGATCGGCGTCGGCGTCGTCGAGCGCCTTCGCGCCAAGTATCCGCACGTTCGCTACATCAAGGAGGCCGGCGGCTCCGTCGACCGGGTCGACCAGCTCAAGCACGCCCTGGGCAACGACATCGTCGTGCTCAGCGGCGACGACTCCCTCACCCTGCCCTTCATCTCCGTCGGCGCCGAAGGCGTGATCAGCGTGGCCTCCAACCTCCTGCCCAAGCAGGTCGTCGGCCTCGTCGACGCCGCCCTCGCCGGCGACTTCGCCAAGGCACGCGCCGCCCATCGCAAGCTCTACCCGGTGTTCAAGTCGCTCTTCCTCGAGCCCAATCCCGTGCCCGTCAAGTTCGCCATGCAGCGCGCCGGCATGATCGGCTCCGCCGAGGTCCGCCCGCCGCTCAGCCCCATCACCAAGCAGCCCGCCGACACCCTCGTCGCCGCGTTGGCCGCCCTCGAAGGCAAGAAGTCCAAAAGGTAAGTCGTCGCCTCTTCGGCAGGGCGGGACCGCTGGGCCCGCCGTCGCATTACGCGGACGGCCCTGAGGTCCGCCCCGCCATACGAGCCCCCACCCAAAAAACTCACATGTCTCTCAAAATCGCCATCATCGGAGCCAAGGGCCGCATGGGTCAGGCCAACCTCGCCGCCGCCAAGAATGCCGGCGCCACCGTTGTCGCCGCCCTCGACCAAGGCGACGACCTCGCCGCCGGCATCGCAGCGGCCGATGTCGTCATCGACTTCAGCTTCCACGCCGCCACCGCCGAGGTGATCCGGTTGTGTGCCACGCACGACAAGGCCCTCGTCATCGGCACCACCGGGCACCCGGCCGAGGAGAAAAAACACCTCCTCGCCGAAGCCGCCAAGATTCGTTGCGTCTGGTCGGGCAACTACTCCGTCGGCGTCAACCTCCTCTTTGCGCTCACCCGCCGCGCCGCCTCCGTGCTCGGCGACGACTACGACGCCGAGGTCGTCGAGATGCACCACCGCTTCAAGAAAGACGCGCCCAGCGGCACCGCCGCGCGCCTGCTCGAGATCATCCTCGAGGAACGCAAACTCACCGCCGAGGCCTTGCGCCACGGTCGCGAGGGCATCACCGGCGAGCGCACCAAAACGGAGGTCGGCATCCATGCCCTTCGCGGCGGCGATGTCGTCGGCGACCACACCGTCATGTTCGCCGCCCTCGGCGAACGCGTGGAGCTCACGCACAAGGCCTCGGACCGCGGCATCTTCGCCCGCGGCGCCGTCCGCGCCGCCGCCTGGCTCGTCAACCAAAAGCCCGGCGTCCACGACATGCAGGACGTGCTCGGGCTGAAGTGAACTTCAGCCCGAAATGACCAATGTCCAATGACCAAGGCCCAATGACGGACGCGTCTTCGGCTTTCGTTTTCACGGCTTTCCATTGGTCATTGGGCATTGGTCATTGGACATTCATCCCTCTCCCATGATCACGAGTATCCAAGGCGTTCTGACCGAAGCCACCCCGCTGCGAGCCATCGTCGAGCTCAACGGCTTCGGCTACGAGGTGAACATCCCCGTGACCACCGCGGAAAAGCTGCCCGCTCCTGGCGCCACCGTGAAGCTCCACACGCTGGTGATTTATCGCGAGGACGCCCAGACGCTCTACGGATTCGCCACGACGGCCGACCGGGACTTCTTCCGCCTCATGATCGAAACCGTGTCGGGCGTCGGCCCGAAGCTCGCGCTCACGATCATGAGCCGCATGTCGCTGCCCATGCTCGAGGCCGCCATCCGCGACGGCGACGTCAACGGCCTCT
>CAMLQS010000241.1 GCA_946482165.1 uncultured Verrucomicrobiota bacterium
CGCCCTCGGTTCCGCCCCGGTCTTCGTCCGCCTCGAAGTCACCACGCCCTGACGAAACCGCGACAGGCGCGCCAGGCTCGCCCGCTTTCCGCGGCACCCGCGCCGTCGAGACCGCCGGCGTCCCAAAATCCTCCCGCCGGCCCGACGCCTCGCAACAATGAGCGCGCCGGCGCCGTTGCGCCGCCTGCTCGTCCGTAACCAGGCTCCCCTCGGAAAGCGCGCCGCGAACGCAGCCGTCCTGCTCCCTCACGCACGCACGCCCCACCCCCACCCCCCCCCGCCCCCCAAAACCCCCACCCCCGGGCGAAGCCCCGGCCCCCCCCCCGCCCCACCCCGCCCGTGCCCCGCTTACCCCTCGCCCCGAATCCTCGCGCGTGCCCGCGCGCCGTCCTCGCCTGCCTCGCCCTCGTCGCGTCCATCCTCCCCGCCCCCGCCGACGTCTCCATCGTCGCCTCCGGCACCGCCAACGCCTCGACCTACGTCCTCGGCAGTGCCGCCCACGTCCAGAACTTCGACAGCCTTCCCGCCGCCAACTTCACCTGGGCGAACGACTCCACCCTCCCCGGCTGGTTCGCCGTTGATGGCGCCGGTGCGCTCAACACCGCCGCCCGCACCCTCGACGGCTCCGCCAACGCCAACGACCTCACCCTCGCCAGCGTAGGCGTCGCGAGCTCGGCCGAACGCGCCCTCACCTACCACACCCGCCTCGCCGCCACCCCCACCCATCTCGGACTGGCCTTCGTCAACAACTCGGGGCGCGAGTTGAACAGCTTCTCGCTCGGCTACTCCGCCGAGCAGTGGAAGGAGAGCGGCAGCGCCCGCAACCTCACCATCACGGTCCATTATCGCGTCGGGGCCGTCTCCGGCGATCTGCCGGCCACCTCGGGCTGGACCGAGCTGCCCACCCTCGCCTTCGGCACCCTCAACGGCAGCGCCCCCTCCGCCACCGCGCGAACCATCGCGAATGTCGCGGTCGGCGTCCCCGCCGGCTCCGCCTTCTGGGTGCGCTGGACCTTCTCCAACAGCGCCACTTCCGCCACGTCCTCCCACGACATCCTCGCGGTGGACGACGTCTCCTTCTCCGCCACCGCCGTCTCGGCCGACGCCGCGCCCGCCTTCACCCAACACCCGTCCTCGGCCACCGCCGCGGTCGGCGATTCCGTCACCTTCACCTCCGCCGCCTCCGGCAACCCCGCGCCGACCTACCAATGGTATAGGGGCATCGACCCCGTCTCCGGCGCCACCTCCGCCAGCTACACGATCACGCAAGTCGCCGTCACCGACGCGGGCGACTACACCGTCGTCGCCACCAACTCCCTCGGCTCCGACACCAGCAACGTCGCCACGCTCACCGTCTCCACCGTCGCCCTCCCGCCCGCCATCGGCACCCCGCCGGCCGACGTCGCCACTCCCGCCGGCACCCCGGCCACCTTCTCCGTCGTCGCCACCGGCACCGCGCCACTCACCTACCAGTGGTTCAAGGGCGTCGCGCCCATCTCCGGCGCCACCGCGACGTCCTACACGATTCCCAGCGTCTCCATAACCGACGAGGCCGACTACTCCGTCACCGTCACCAACTCCGCCGGCTCCACCCCCAGCGCCTCCGCCCGCCTCGACGTCCTGCTCCCGCCCGTCATCGACACCCCGCCCGCCAGCCAGACCGTCGCCGCGGGAGTCACCGCGACCTTCACCGTCACCGCCTCCGGCGACGGCCCCTTCACCTACCAATGGCGCAAGGCCGGCTCCCCTCTCTCCGGCCAGACCTCCGCCACGCTCAGCCTCGCCAACGTCCAGTTCGCCCACTCCGGCTCCTACGATGTCGTCGTCACCGGCCCGGGCGGCGCAACGCCCAGCACCGCGGCGACCCTCACCGTCAACGCGCCCCCATCCATCACCGTCCCGCCCGCCAACCAGTCCGCCTACGTCGGCGCCCCCGCCACCTTCACCGTCACCGCCACCGGCAGCGCCCCGCTCGGCTACCAATGGCGCCGCGGCGGCTCACCCCTCACCGGCCAGACCGGCGCCTCGCTCACCGTCACGAATCTCCAACTCGCCGACTCCGGCGCCACCTTCGACGTCGTCGTCACCAACTCCTTCGGCTCCGTCCCCAGCGCCTCCGCCACGCTCACCGTCACGACCGAGCTCGCCTGGTCCGCCTTCGACTTGCAGGGCTTCGCCACCCTCGGCGCCGGCACCACCGGCGGCGGCGTCATCGCCGAGACCGACGCCGCCTACCGCAAGTGCTACACCCCCTACGAATTCGTTAAGGCGATCTCCGACTCCTCAAAGACCATCGGCGCCGTGCGCGTCATCGAGGTTATGAACGATCTCGACCTCGGCAACCTCGAGGTCGACGACGCCACCCGCGCCCTCGGCAACTTCCGCGCCCACGCCATCCCGAAGCTCCATCCTCGCCTCCTCGTCACCGGCGTCAGCCTCATCGACGTCGTGCCGAAGGGCGGCGGTCTCACCATTTTCTCCGCCAACGGCGCCACGCTTCGCCACACCTGCCTCAACATCAAGGGCACCTCCAACCTCATCATCCGCAACCTCCGCTTCGACGAGATGTGGGAGTGGGACGAGGCCAGCAAAGGCGACTACGACTCCAACGACTGGGACTTCATCGACCTCAGCAACGGCGGCGCCGTATCCAATGTCTGGATCGACCACTGCACCTTCACCAAGGCCTACGACGGCATCGCCGACCTCAAGAAGGGCACGCAAAACGTCACCTTCTCCTGGTGCCGCTACGTCGGCGACGACGGCGCCACCAACCCCAACAGCTTCGTCCGCCAGCAGATCGCCGCCCTCGAAGCCAACCGCGCCTCGTATCCGTTCTACAATTTCCTCCGCACGAACGGATTTTCCACCGAGGACATCGCCAAGATCATCCAGGGCCACGACAAGGGCCACCTCATGGGCGCCACCGAGCTCGACAGCGAAAACAACGTCCTCTCCGCCACCTTCCACCACCAGTGGTTCGAGAACATCTGGGACCGCTGCGTGCCCCGCCTCCGCGGCGGCCAGGTCCACAACTACAACATCTACGTCGACAACACCGTCGCCCTCGTCGCCAAGCGCCTCCGCGACGCGCGCAAGGCCGCCATGGGCTCCGCCGCGCAGACGTCCTTGGAAAACACCTACAGCTTCAACCCCTTCCTCAACGGCTCCATCTCCACCGAAGGCGCCGCCCTCCTCGTCGAGAAATCCGTCTACATCGACTGCCTCACCCCGCTGCGCAACAACCAGACCGACGTCTCCAACCCCGCCTACACCGGCAAGATCAAGGCCGTCGACACCATCTACGTCCTCCACAACGCCAACGGCACCACGACCACCGTCCGCGGCGACAGCACCGACGCCGGCAACCCCATGGGCCCCTTCCAGGCGCCGGTGATCCCCTTCGCCTGGAACACCCCCGACGGCTCCGCGCCCTACCCCGCCCCGGCGATGGACGACCCCGCCAACCTCCGCCAAGTCCTCGAGTCCGGCGCCGGCGCAGGCCGTCTCACCTGGCCCAAAGCCAACTGGCTCCGCACCGCCAACACCAACCCCGCCGTCCTCGCGCCCTCGATCAGCACCCCGCCCGCCAGCCAGGAGATCACCGGCGGCCAGACCGCCACGCTCACCGTCTCCGCCATCGGCTCCGATCCGCTGGCCTACCAATGGTATCAAGGCGCGAGCGGCGACACCTCCGCGCCCGTCGGCGCCAACTCACCCAGCTACACCACCCCGGCCCTCGTCGCCGCGGCGTCCTACTGGGTCCGCGTCAGCAACACCGCCGGCTCCGCCGACAGCGCCGCCGCCGCCATCACCCTCACGCCCGGCCTCGGCACCTGGGCCGCGCAACAAGGCCTCTCCGGACCCGACGCCGTCGCCACCGCCGACACCGACGGCGACGGCGTGTCATTGCTTCTCGAATACGCCCTCGGCCTCGATCCCCTCGCCGCCGACGCCGGCCCCGCCGCGCTCCCCGCCCTCGCCCGCGAGAGCGAAGGGGCGCTGACGTTTCGCTTCCGCCGCCCGACCACGGTCGCCGGCCTTGTCTACGCGGTCGAAACCGCCGCCTCGCTCACCGCCTCGTGGACGACCTCCGCCGTCACCCCCGTCCTCGAATCCACCGCCGCCGGCATCGATACGCTCGCCGTCACCTTCCCCGCGCCGACCACATCCCCTTTTTTCGTCCGCCTCCGCGTCACCGGCACGCCTTGAGCGCCCCGCCGACTCAGCGATCACCGGATCGTGGTCTGACGGAGCGCGAAATGGTCAGGGCGCCTGCGTCACGCGCAGCCGGACGAAGCGGGCGGGCGCGCCCGCCGGCTGGCTGTCGCGCCACTGCTCCGTGACCGTGCCATCGCCGTTCACCGTGGCCGACGCGCGGGCGCCCGCCGCCGTCCAGGTTTGCAAGTCGGAGCTGAACTCGACCTGACACACGATATCGGTCGCGGCGAGCACCCGCCTGAAGGTGCCGGCAAGGTAGGTGGCCGTGGAGCCATCCACCGTCAGATTGGCGAACGCGGCCGCAAGCGGAGCCGGCGCCGGGCCTTGCTCCGGATCGGAACCGAGCGAGTATTCGATCAGGTTCGCCAGCCCGTCGCCGTCCGCGTCGTCGTTTGCGGCCAGACTGCCGCCATGAATCGTCGCCCAAGCCGCGTAGGTGAGGTCCTCGTCGTCCACGACCACGGCGGGCGTCGCGCCGGAGCTGAGACGCCAGCTCGCGGCGACGCCGGGCGCGGGGATCGTGTCGGGCCGCGCCAGAACAAGCGCGTAGCCGGTGCCGTCCGCCTCCGTCGGCCAAGGGTCGCTGGTCTGTCCCGCCGCGGGATGGGAGCCGTCGGAATAGGCGAAACTCAGGATGGTGCTCGTGCCACCCAGCGAGAGGGTGATCGTTTCGCCCCCGTTATCCAAGTTGCCGACAAAAGGCCCGAACACGGTCTTGCCCGCGCCGTAACGAAGCGCGAAGGCGGCCAGGCTCTTGACGAGGTAAATGCGCGCTCCGGGCGCTAGCACGGTGTCGGCCGGAAAAGCATAGGTGATGCCCTTCGTAAAACTCACGATGCCGAGGTCCAGCGGCGCCGAACCGAAGTTCCGCAGTTCGATAAACTCGAAGTCCTGCTTGTCGACGAAGCCCGCCGCGGTCTCCGCCGGGGTGAGCGCGCCGGGATTATACATCAGCTTCGATATCACGAGCGAGGCCTGGTAGGGCGCCACCGAAGCGGAGCCGGCCACGAACTGCGTCTCGGTCGACCAGCGGCTCCAACGGCCCGTCAGATCCTTGTGCCGCACGCGCACTCGGTAAGTATGCCCGGCCTTGACGTTGCCCCCGGGGATTCGGGTCTCGCCGACGGCGGACGGGATCTCCGCCGAACGCCAGACATCGGTGAGCTCATAAATGCGAGGCTGGGTGGGATCGAACAAGGGGATCCCCGGAGCGGAGATCTCGGCGATGCGATACTGGATCGCCGCGAAGCTCCCTGCGCCGAGCGGCGAGGAATACGCGCCGGTGGTGAAGCGCAGATCGTTGAGCGGATAGCCGTTCGCGCCCGCATAGGAGATGGCGGGCCGATTCGGCGCGGAGCCGTCGGCCGCGTCCATCTCCACGTATTTGTAGCCGTAACCGAGCGCGTTGCCGTTGTTCACGCTCCAGGCGGAGCCGGCGGGAAACGTGTTCGTGGCATAGTTCAGCAGGTATTGCATGAAGCCCTCGTGATCGGAGCTCGCGAGCGTTCGCACCCAGTTCCCGCCGATCCGCGTGTCCGTGTATGGGGTGGCGAAGAAGTTGCCGAAATGGTTCGTGTTATAGGCGCCCGGGGTGGATTTCGTGCGGGGGTTGCGATTCCACATCGCGGCGTCGAGGTCGGCCCAGGTGAGCGCCTGGCCCGCCGGGTTCATCATCTGGGCGTATTCGTCGATCAACTGGCCGATCTGCCCGCCGGCCGCGCCGGGGTCGGCGAGCATGAGATCGAGCAGTTCGCGGCAGCGGTTTCTGTATTCGATGCCGATGGCCGGTATGAGCACGCAGTTCTTCTGGAGAATCACGCCGGTCTGCTGCGTCTTCGGCATAAACATCATGTCGAGATCCCAAGGCACGGGCGTCCAGCGACCGTCGGGATTGTGATAGAAATAATGGTTCCAGCCCTCGCGCAGGTCGACGTTGCCCACGGCGCGGTTGGCCGCCTGGAAACTATAGTAGACCGGCAGATCCATGTTTGTCCGCCACCAAGCCTCGCTCTGCGCGACGGAGGATGCCGCCCGAAACGCCACGGAATCCGAGCCGTCCTTGGGATGCGTCGCGCCTTGGTGCTTCAGGTCGCCGATGTTGCTTTCGATCTTATACACATTGCCGTCGGCCAGCCCGCGGGCGTCGAGGAAGGAGCCGTCGATCGGCTCGATCACGTGATACACGCCCCACAAGTCCCCGCCGGTGGTTCCGGCGGGATGCCCGCCGGAATACTGCCCGCCCGCGGGGGTGGCGGAAGCGTTGTCGATCACCCGCCACTGGATGAAGTGGCTCTTCGGCGTGGGCACGCCGGCCAGTTCCTGGAACCGCAGCGAGACCGCCTCCTCCACGCCGCACATGCCGCGATGCACCGCCGCCCACGGGGCGGCGGCCGTGTTGAGGAAAAGGGTGTCCCAAGTCTCCGGATACGGCCGTCCCCAGTCGTCCAGCGGCTCGAAGTCGCGGGCGGTGTTGAAACGGACGCGCCACTTGTTCTTGCCGCAGGCGTAGGTGGAGAACTCGCCGCGATTGTGATACTGGACGTGGTCGTAGACCTTGCCGTTGAAGACGAGCGTGCCCCACATGCGCACCCCGTCGTAGGAACCGGTGTATTGGCTGTTGGTGACGTCGGATGAATTGGCGATCAGCTGGTAGCACTGAAGCGAGTTCATGAACGCCGGCGAAAAGGTCTGCGCGGCCGTCACCCCGGGATAAAAGGCGCCGGCCCACTCCGCGTAGCCGTCGAAGACGAAGTAGGCGAAATTCGGCTGCTCGTCGTCCGCGTAGGGCACGCGGACCGAACGCGCTCCGTCCGTGGCCGAGATGCGGTAGCGCACGAGCCGCCGGTTGGTCTGCACGGGGGCCGGGATCTGCGCCGTGTAGATCGAATCGCCCGCCACCGCGTCGCCGGCCGCGCCGGCGTCGTTCATCAGGATGTCCGTCCAGGTCGTCGCATAGGCCGGATCGGACTTGCGGATATAAGCCCCGGGCGACACCGCCTGGTATTGCAGGGTCACCGCGTTCACGGCGCTTCCCGGCGGGGGTGTCACGCGCGCCGTGATGGTGACCGCCTGCGAGCTCGTCGGCTGGTTCGGCGCGTGGGAGACGGTGTCGATGTTCGGCGGCGCGCCCGCCGTGAAGCAGCTGTTCCGGGCGCCCGGCGTGCTGGCGCCGCCGCCGGCCGTGGTCGCCACCAGTTGGGCGTCGATCGTGAAATCGGTGCTGCCGACGGTGGCGTTTAGCGCGTGGATGGCGATCACGTTGTCCCCCTCCGCCAGCAGGGACGCCGGAACCGAAACCGTCTCGAAAGTGACGAGGTCCGCCTCATGGTCGAGCGCGAGTGAGTTGTAGCTCAAGACGCCGGCGGGCACGTGCAGCCGCGCCGCCTCCGTGCCGTTGATCCAGACCACGCAGCCGTCGTCCACCCGGACGCGCAACGCGAGCGCCGTGGGCATCTGGCCGGCCGGCACGGTGAAAATCCGGCGCAGGTAGAGCGAGGTGTAGCTGTTCTGCATGT
>CAMLQS010000242.1 GCA_946482165.1 uncultured Verrucomicrobiota bacterium
GCGCCTCCTGCTGCAGGCGACCCTGGGCGGCTGGGGCGAGTTCGAAACCCAGGGCAAGACGTGGCGGGTGGAGGAGGGGCAGGCGTTTCTCGCGATCCTTCCCTCGCGGCATGTCTACCGTCTGCCGGCGGAGAGCGCGGAGTGGAGTTTTTTCTGGCTGAATTGCGGCCACCCTTGGGTGGTGGAGCGCGGGCGACAGCTCGCGGCGCGGCACGGGCCGGTGTTTCCGCTGGCGGCGGACACGAAGCTGATGGCGGTCTGCCGCGTGTTTTTCGAGCGGGTCTGCCAGGGCCGCTTCGAGGACGCGTGCGCGGAGGAGATGGCCATGCTGGAGTGGGTGATCGAGCTGCAGCGCCACCTGCATGACCTCGCGCATCCGCGCGGGCGGCGCGAGCGGTTGCTGGAGGAGCTGCGCGAATTCACCCGGGCGAATCTCGGTCGCGCGTTCGGGATCGAGGAGTTTGCGCGGCGGCACGGGTTGTCGCGCAGCCACTTCAGCCACCGGTTCAGCGAGGCGACAGGTTTGGCGCCGGGGGCGTTTGTGCTGGAGACGCGGCTGGCGGAGGCGCGCCGCTTGCTGCGCGAATCCGGCGCGCCGCTGAAGGAAGTCGCCGAGCGCACGGGTTTCGCGGACGCGAACCACCTCTGCAAAGCGTTCCGGCGCGCGTTCCACATGAGCCCGGGCGTGTATCGGCGGCAGGTGAGTTGAGCCGACGCGGCGCGGCGCGGGCCGCGCGAGATTTCGCGGCGCCCCTTTTGCGGGCTTGGCCTGGAGGCCGGACGGCCTAGGGTCGGCGAGGTGGCGCGGTTCTGTTTTCTTTTGTGGATGTGTCTGGGTGGGTGGGGACTGGTTCAGGCGAACCCGCTTCCCGCGTGGACGGAGATTTCCGTGGCCAAGGATCAACTCGTCCACACGTGGGAGATCGACGACGGGTTGCTGCACAACCGCGTCCTGGGCGTCGCGCAGACCGCCGACGGCTATCTCTGGTTCGCGACATTTTACGGGCTCGTGCGTTTCGACGGCGTGCGTTTCACGCCCTTCTGGGAAAGAATCTCCACGACGGAGGAGCGGGATCAGGTCGATGCGGTGCTGGCGTCGCGCGACGGCGCCCTTTGGATAGGGACGGGCCGCGGAGGCGTGGGGCGGTGGCGGGCCGGGCGTTTCGAGATCATCGTGCCGGAGTCGCCGCAGGGGGAGCCGATCAACGCCTTCGCCGAGGACGGCGAGGGCGCCGTCTGGTTCGGCGCGGGCGGGGCGCCGCGGGTCGGGCGTTGGCGAGACGGGCAGGTCGTCTGGTTTTCCCGGGAAGACGGCCTCAGCACTGCGCGGAGGGCGGGGACCCGCACCAAGGTGGTCGCGACACGGGCGGGCCGCCTGTGGTTCGCCAACACGGACGCCTGCGGCTGGTTTGACGGGAAACGCTTCGTTCCGGTCGAGCCCGAGGGCGAGCCTTACATCCATCTGGCGGCGAGCGCGGGCGGCGGCGTGTGGGCGCTCCGCGGTCCCTCCCTGCTGCGCTACGACGCGGACGGGCGCAAGGAGGTGGTCGTGAAGGACGTGGGGACCGTGTCGGTGCATACTCTTTTCGAGGACTCCGCGGGGGCGCTTTGGATCGGGACGAACAACGCGGGCCTGATCCGCTACCGGGACGGCGAGGTCTCCCGGGTGCCGGTGGACAGCGCGGTCATTGCGTTGTTCGAGGACGACGAGGGCGCGCTGTGGGCGGGCACCCAGGCCGGCGGGGTGCTTTGCGTGCGCCCCCGGCGTCTTCACCTCCGGACCACGGCGGACGGGCTGCGAGACGCCGACACGTATTCGGTTTGCGAGGACGCCGAGGGCCGGTTGTGGCTGGCGGGTCGAAACCGCATGCTGGTGCGCGGAGACGACGCCACGAATCGTTCATTCTCCCCGATACCGGGCTGGGACAGCGAGTGGCCCACCATGACGGTGAGTCGCGCCCCGGAGGGCGGAATGTGGCTGGGCACGCTGGGCGGGCTGGTGCGTTGGCAAAACGGCGAGCTCCGGCGCCAGGAGTTTCGGCAGGCTCTCACCGCCCTGCTGACGGATCGCGCGGGGGACCTGTGGATGGCGACGACCGGCGGCGCGTTGTTCATCCGCCGCGGCGACGAGGAGTATGCGCCCGTCGAGGTGCCGGAGGGAAAGCCGAGGCTCATCGCCCTCGCGGAGGACGCGGCGGGGCGGATCTGGGCGGGCGGGCTGGACGGGCATGTGTTCGTGCGCGACGGGGAAAAATTCGAGCCGGTCGCCCTGCCGGGCGTCCGCGCCGGGGACCCGATCCGATTTATCATTCCGGACGGTCCGGAGACGGTGTGGATCGGCGTTTATAAACGCGGGCTCTATCGTTGGCGCGGCGGGAGGGTCTCGCGCCTGCCGGAGGGCGCGGGCTTGCCGGGCGAGGATGTCCGGACGATCGCCCCCGGCGATTTCGACGACCTCTGGATCGGCACGGCGGAGGGGCTGTTTCAGGTGTCGCGCGCCGGTTTGGACGCGGTGCTGGACGGGCGCGAGTCCACGCTTCCGGTGCGCGCCTACGGACGCGCGGACGGCATGCCGGCCGCCGAGTTCGCGCTTGGGTTTCGCGGAGCGACGACGCGCACCCGCAACGGCCATCTGTGGTTCGCGACGGCGCGCGGGGCGCTCGACGTGGATCTGCGTTCGTTGGCGGACAAGCCGGTGGCGCGGCGGGTCTGGATCGAGGAGGTCTGGA
Source organism: uncultured Verrucomicrobiota bacterium (assembly GCA_946482165.1). The sequence goes on from CAMLQS010000242.1 coordinate 2,730, forward strand.
GCGGGGACGCGTTGGTCGCGCGAGGAGGCTCCGGCTCGGGCCCGCTCGAGCTGCCGCCGCACGCGGCGCGTCTGAAGATAACCTATTCCCTGCCCCAGGCGGGGAAGGCGGAGCGTCTGCGTTTCCGCTATCGTCTGCTGGGCGTTGGCGACGACGGTTGGGTGGAGAACGGGGGCCTTCGCGCGGCGGCGTTTCCTCACCTGCCGGCGGGAGCCTACCGTTTCGAGGTCATGGCGGGGCCGGGGGATGGCACTTGGCCGATGGCGGGCGCGGGGCTGGATTTCACGGTGCGGGCGGCCTGGTGGGAGACCGCGGCCGCCCGCGCCGGCATGATCCTGCTGGGGATCGGCGCGGTGACCTTCGTGGTGCGGGCGCTGGTCTTGTGGCGCGTGAAGGCGAGGATCCGCCGCTTGCGGGAATCGCGCGAACTCGAGCGCGAGCGCGCCCGGATCGCGCGCGACATGCACGATGAGCTCGGCGCGAACCTGACCCATATCGAGATGATCAGCGAGTTCGCCGACGAGGAGGCTCCCGAAGTCGCGCGCGAGCGTCTGCGGGAGGTCGCCTCCATCGCGCGCCAGACGGTGGACTCGCTCGACGAGATCGTCTGGGCGGTGAATCCCCGCTACGACACCCTGTCGGCGCTGGTGGAGTATCTGGGCATGTTCGCGGCCTCGTTTTTGGCCGCGGCCAAGATCAGGTGCAAAATCGAGCTGCCCGCGGAGCTGCCGCCGCGGCCCTTGTCGGCCGGCGTCCGCTACCACCTCTTCCTCGCCGTGAAGGAATCCCTGAACAACGCGGCGAAGCACGCCGGCGCCACCCTGGTTCGTTTGCAGGTGGCGTGGGACGGGGAGCGTTTGCGCGTCGTCGTGGCGGACGACGGCCGCGGTTTCGACGTCGACGTCGCTTCCAAGGCGGGGGCGAACGGGTTGCTTAATCTGCGGGAACGCATGGCCGAGCTTCATGGCGAATGCCGGATCGAGAGCGGCCCGGGCCAGGGCACGCGGGTGGTTTTGGAATTGCCGCTGTCGCCGGAGCGATCCGGCCTAGGAGCATTATCGGCATGATCCGCGTTCGCCTCGTAGAAGACCACCGTCCCACGCGCGAGACCCTGCTGAAAATGCTGCGGTCCGCGCCGGACATCGTGTGCATCGGCGCCCATGAGAACGCCGAGGAGGCGGAGCGCGAGATCGCCGCCAGCGCGCCGGATGTGGTGCTGATGGACATCAACCTGCCCGGACGCAGCGGCATCGAATCGGTGGCGCGGATCAAGCGCGCCCATCCCAAGGTGGAGTGCATCATGCTCACGACCTACGAGGACACCGAGCAGATATTCGAGGCGCTGCGGGCGGGGGCCAGCGGCTACCTGTTGAAACGCAGCGCGCGGCAGGAACTGATCCCGGCGATCCGCGACGTGCAACGCGGGGGCGCGCCCATGTCGATCAAGATCGCCCGGCGCGTGGTCACGCATTTTCACCAGATCCGGAAACCGGCGAACGAGATGGAGACGCTCACGAAGCGCGAGAGCGAGATTCTGGAAAGCCTGGCCGGCGGTCTTTCCGACAAGGAAATCGGGGAGCAGCTCGGCGTGAGCCGGCATACGGTGAATACGCACCTGCGCCATATCTACGAAAAGCTCCACGTTCAGACGCGAACCGAGGCGGTCGTGCGGTTTCTCAAAAAGTGAAGGGGCGAAAGAGATTGGGAGGCTGACGCCTTCCGCGGAAGGCGGGGCGAGGCGACGGGGTGCGGGGCGGTTTCGGTCCGGCGGCATCGCGAATTCAAGTGATACCGAGAAGGCGGCGCCTGTGGTCTACTCAGGCAGGTATCCCACGCCGCTTCCGACCCCTTTGTTTCCCTGTTAGTTTGGAGCGGTGGACGCGGGCCCCCCTTATCCCATGGTCCAACCTTTTGAATATCGAACGGAAGATGACGATTCCCCTGAGTCCCCCGTTGAGAGGCGGGTGACCATACGCGATATCGCCGAAAGAACCGGAGTCTCGCACGTGACCGTTTCTTATGCGCTGCGCGGCATGGCGCGGGTGTCGACGGCCCTGCGGGAACGTATATGCGAGGAAGCCCGTAGAATGGGCTATCGCCCGGACCCCATGCTGAGGGCGCTAAGCACCTATCGGCGGGCCCAGCACCAGGAGACCCGCATACAGTCTGCTTTGGCTTGGCTGAGTTGCTGGGATTTGCCGGAGGCGATGCACACCCGAAAGGAGTTCCACGCGTATTGGCTCGGCGTGAAGACCGTCGCGGAGAACAACGGGTATCGCTTGGAATCCCTGGCGCCGAACGAACGGCTTTCGGTGGGCCACATCCAGCAGATCATGCGGGCGCGGAACATCCGAGGAGTGCTGATCCCGCCGCCGCAGAGCACGTTCTCCCAAGACCTGAGCTGCTTCGACTGGAGCAAGTTCGCGGTGGTGAAATTCGGCCACGCCTTCGACCGGTTGCCCGTCAATCTTGTGACCAGCGCGCATACCCATAACGCAGCGCTGGCCGTCCGGAAAATGACGGAGCGAGGGTATCGTCGCGTGGGCTTTGTGAGCACCGAATACTCGATTCGTCGCACGTTGTTTCTCAGCGGAGTTCTTCTCGCGCAGACGGATATCGAGGAGCGGGATCGCGTGCCTTTCCTGAGCCTTTCGGAGGCCGACGTGAAAAGCGGCGACCCCGAGCGGCTGCGCGCATGGATCGAGAGGGCGAAGCCGGATGCGATCCTGAGCAATTTAAGCGAGGTTCCGGCGATGGTTCGGCAGGCGGGTTACGATATCCCGGGCGACATCGGTTTCGCGGCCTTGAGTGTTCACGATGGCAACTCGGACGCAGGCATCGACCAGAAGCCGTTCGAGATCGGCAAAGCCGCCTGCGAATTGGTCGTTTCTCTCATCCTGTATGGTGGCTGGGGGTATCCCGAGGCGCCGCGGGAAGTGTTGATCGAGGGTTCTTGGGTGGATGGATCCATGCTGCCGGTGCGGGCACCTGCGAAAGCGGGGTAATTCAAGGGCTGATTGCCTTCGGGTTATGGGTCGACGGGCGGGGCCCGCCGCCCGTGGCTCGATCCTCAGGCAGCGGGCACAAGGACGCGCCCGTCCGCCTTGGGATGACTTCGAGCAAGGATGGAGCGCCGGGCCGCCCAAGCGGACGGACGGCTTCCGTAATCTGCGGCGCGCCCGGCAGAAGTCTATTTCCGCTCAGCCGCCGGTATCATCGGAGGGAAGATGCCCCGCAGGGTGGACAGACTAACATAGTAAACTGCCGGCGGGATGGTGAACGGCGGGGCGGGAGGCTAAGAGCAGAACATTCACCGGTCCGCTTCCTTGCGAGGCCCGGAAGCCCCCCGTCTTCCTCCATGATTTTACCCTCGACCACAAGCCCTGCCGAGTCCTTCGCCCAGGTGTCCGTTCGTGAAACGGCGCGCCCCAAGCCCAAGGCGGCCTTCCTTCTTGATTCATCCAGCCATCGGCTGATCTACGGCCCGGAGGAATTGGCGGAGTTGCGACGCCTGACGGAGCTGAACGAGACGGTGATTCCGTTTCGCGACTGGGCCAGGCATCCGGAGATTTTGTCGGAGGCCGATGTCCTCTTTTCGGGGTGGAGCGCGCCGCTGATGGACGAAAATTTTTTGCGCGCCGTCCCGAAACTGCGCGCCGTTTTCTACGGGGCCGGCTCGGTGCGCTATTTCCTGACGCCGGCCTTCTGGGAGCGGGACATCGTCATCACCAGCGCGGCCTCGGCGAACGCCGTGCCTGTCGCCGAGTATACGGTCGCCACCGTGCTTTTGAGCCTGCGCGACTTTTGGAGCCGGGCGGCGCTGGCCAAGGTGGGAAAGGGTTGGGGGGATCACACGCGGGCGATCCGCGGCTCCTTCCGTGCGACCGTCGGACTCTTGTCGTTCGGTGCGATCGGGCGCGCGGTGGCCCGCCATCTCAAGGCGTTCGACGTCCGTGTCCTCGTTTATTGCCCCTACTTGCAGCAGGCCGAGGCCGCCGCGGCCGGAGTGCAATGCGTGGGCTTGGACGAGCTGTTCAAGTCCTCGGACGTCGTGTCGATCCACACGCCGGTTTTGCCCGAGACGATCGGGATGGTGAATGGACGTCTGGTGTCTTTGATGAAAACGGGGGCGGCTTTGATCAATACCGCCCGGGGGGTCATCGTGAACCAGCCCGAGCTGCTGGCGGTGTTGCGTCTGCGTCCGGATTTGCACGCCGTGCTTGACGTGACCAACCCCGAACCGCCCGGGGGGGATGATCCGCTTCTCGCGTTGCCCAATGTGACCGTCACGTCGCACATCGCCGGCTCGCACGGGCGCGATTGCCAGCGCATGGGCCACTACATGGTCGAGGAGCTGAAGAACTACCTGGCGGGCCGGCCTCTTCGCTGGCAGGTGACGCGCGAGGCGCTGGAGCGCATGGCTTGATTCCGATTCGGGCTCGCGACGAGCCGAATGTCCAGACGCCCGGGGTGGGGCAGGCGTTCTTGCCTGCGTGTCGCTCGCAGAGCCGGGACCCCGCCCGGGGCCGCGGGCGGGAACATCCGCGCCACGCCTTCCAGAATCCCGAACGGCGTAACATGATTATGGATACGCCGGTCATTCTTGCTCCGGCCGGAGCCATGGGATGGATTTCCGGTCGGGGCTAACAGAATAAAGCGGGAGCGCTATCGGCTCGCCCGTGCGTTTCGGCATTTCTAGGCGCGTTCCAAACGGCCCCATTTACCAGCCACGCCCCTGCACCCATCCCGTGTGTGTCACCCGGTTTGGCGCATGGGTGTGGCTGTAAAGGTGTTTGGTCCCCGAAGACCCAACCTCTCGTCCCCCCAGAAACTGACCAGCCAATGAAATCCTCGCAAATCCAGCGTCACCCCATCGCAAGCAACAAGCTCCTCGCCGCCCTCGTGGCGTTCTCCCTGCTGACCGCCCTCTGTGCGGTCGCCTCGATGAAACC
>CAMLQS010000243.1 GCA_946482165.1 uncultured Verrucomicrobiota bacterium
CGAAAAGAACCGAACTTGTTAAGCAAAGCGGCGCACAGGCAGGTAAACCAACTCGTGGGTAAACCTGTGTGACCCCCCCCCGCAAGTGGCCGCCGAAGACGCCCGACTCCATTGGTTTACTCTCCGTTTCCGTGATCGGCGCCGACGGAACCCACTTGCTGTCTGCTATTTGCCCTTCAACGCGGATCCCGCCGGAGATTCTAAGGACCTCCCTTATTTACTCAAAGCCGCTGGTGAGCCCGGTTGAGTGAGATCTTTGACGCCATAAAAGTAGCGCCCGACTCGCGCCACGCGTCGGGCATCGAGACTCAGCCCGCTTTCTTCCAAGAGCTCACGATAGCGGAACAGCGCCTTGCGGGTTGCGTCTTCGATTAGCTTATCATTCAAATTTAGTTTCGTCTCGCCCCCCGAATCCCGGATCAGGGGAATGGCCGTGGCGTCGATCTTAAGCGCGACCTGCGCGATTTGCTCCAGATCGCCAACCTGCCCCGGCTCCATCACCCGCACCAAAAGATATTCATCCAGAGCATCCCGATACCGCTCCGCCACCTGATAAATCTTGGCCAAAGTGGTGCGGTTTCTCGCCTTCAATGGAAGGATTTCGATCACCTCATCCAACGCCTTGATCGCTTCCTCATGCCGGCCTTTTCGCGAAAGCACGACAGCGTAGTTCTGATAAAAAACATCAAGAAAGGGAGCCGTCTTTGCAGGCTGGTCACGATGGCGCTCAAACCAGCGGGCACGGACGGCGGCCTCCACGCGGGAGCCCTCTTGGTATACGGCTAGAGCGGAATCCAACCATTGCTCGATCGCCTCTCCCGATCGCCCTTTGGCTTTGGCTGAATCGTAAAGATTAATGTAGCAGGCCAGCAAATCCGAATAGGTCTGGACCGGCCAGTAATGAAGAGGAACCCCCTGCTCTTTAAAGATTTCCAGTGCGCGAAGGTGCCCCTTTAGCGCGGCTAGCTCCGCTTCCTCGGTAGGGTTTGCAATCACACGGGCGTTGCCTGCGGCGGAATTGATTTTGGTGCTCTCCGGTTGAGCCGCCAAGCCGCTTCCCCAGAGCGCTACATTGGATCGCCAATCATAACAGCGAAAATGGGTGAGAACCCCCAGGCACACAAACCACGTAACGGCCCCCGTCAGGATGGCGGGGCCAAGGAGGCCGAGCCTTTTCTGAGCAGGATCTTTAGTCGTTGCGCGCCGAAATTCCGAAATGAGCATCACTCCGCCCACCCAAAAAAATGCGCTGGGCAAATAATGAAACCGCTCGGCGCGGATGCTCCCGATACGGATCAATAAGTTTGAAGTCGGCAGCATCGAGACCAGATAGGCCAGATATACCCACGGCCCCGCCAACCCTCTCGTCTTGAACGCTCTCCACACGACGTAGCCGAGAAACAGAAAAACCAACAACGTCGCCCAACCCCATATCGCGGTGGCATTGCCGAATGGCAGAACCGCCACCGGAATGGCGTTGAACGAATAATCGTTCGATAGGCTCAGCGGCAGAAAAAGGGTTCCTATCTGCATCCCCCAGACGCCGAGCGCGGACAAAAGCGTGACCGATAAGCCCTCGGCCATAAGCGGATTATCAATGAACGGGTGGTCCGTCACTCCTCCGTCCGCGGAAAATATCCAACGGGTAACCAAGAAAAACGCGGCGGCCGGCAACATGACCAAAGCGACCTGCCACGCATCGCGAAGCCAAGTCCGGCGAAGCTCTCCGCCGGCGCGCCATTCCGTGAATCGCAACAGTCCATGGCCGGCCACCAAACAGGGAAGCACAATCGCGCTTTCCTTGGCCATCACCCCGACCAGGCCGCAGAGGCCGGTCCACGCCAAGCGCACGGTGCGCTTGCGTCCAACGGGCAGTTTCAAAGCGGACAAATACAGCGACATTCCGCCTAAGACTGCGGCGGTTGCCATCAAGTCCGAACGACCCACGATATTCGCCACCACTTCCGTTGTGATCGGATGCACCGCGTAGACCATCGTTGCAAGAAAGGCCCCTGACACCGTCACGTTCAACTGGCGCGCGAGCAGGAACAGAAGAAGGGCGTTGCCCCACTGTAGAACCAGATTGGTGAGCTGGTATCCGAGCGGCGAACTTCCGTAGCCGAGAAAAGAATACTCGATCCAGAATGAAATCGTCGTCAGCGGGCGGAAGAGATTCGAGGCCATGGACGGCCACCAGTAGTCGAACTTGAAAATCGCGAATAAGGATTCAGCTATGAAGAGCCGAAGCCGGGTATCGTCTCCGATAATAAACCCGTTGTCGAAGGTCAGTTCCTCCGCCGGCATGCCCGCGTAGACCGCCAGCAAGGCAGCTGCGGAGACCAGTGCCGCGCGCCGAAGCGGAGCCGCTTCCAGCCACGTCCGAAAGATCCCCAATGAGGCAAAAAAAGACCGCATCGCGCCAAACTAATGTGGTCACGCGCTTGCCTGACAACCTTCTAAGCGCCAAGCCCTGCTCTTCGCCGATGTCGCCACCCACTTCCCGACGTATGCTTCCTGCATGGTTCGCGCTTGGCGGACTCTTTTTCGCCACATGGCTGGCTGTGTTTTTCCACGATTCCGCGCGGCCGAACTTGCCCCAAGAGCGCGCTGATCGCTTGGCCGCGCAAAACTACCTCGCCGCCGCGCTATCCGCGCCGACGCCCCCTTCTCCCGCCCATTGGGCCCAGCTACTCGTATGGCAGGACCCGGGAACTGGGGCGCGGCACCCGGCGGCCCGCGAGGCGGCTGCTTTGGTTTTGGCCGCAACGGGAGGGCGTCCCCGTGTGTCCGGCGTCGTGGCCTTTGGATTGGCCGCCGCCGCTCTAGGCTGGCTGCTCTGCGCGCTCCCGCGCCCTGTCGCGGGCACCGCCACCCTCCTCGGAGCGGGGACCTTGCTCGCGGTCGCTCACGGTCGGGCATGGCAGATGAGCGACCCCGCTCCATATCTCATCTTGGCCGCCTCCGCGCTAAGCTTGGGGGCGTGGTGGCGACACCGATCCGCCCCTTCCCCTCGGGTCGCATGGATTCTCGGCTTCGGCGTCGCCGCCATGTTTCTTTGCGCGCCTGCCTTGGGATGGCTTCTTCTCGGTCTCTTCGGAATAGACTTGGCGAGGTTGCTTACCGCGTCCTCGCCCGCCGCGCGCCGACCTTTGTTTCTCCCTCTGTCACGCGCCATTCTGGTGCTAGGCCTCCTGTTCCTCGCGCTGACGCTTCGAAACCACGCCACCACGGGAGACCTCCTTTATTCGCCAGAGCGCGCATACAATAGAGACTGCGTCACCGCCCCGCACTGGTTTTGGGAAATGATCCGCCTGCCGCCCGTCCAACTCGATCCGGTGATCGAGCGTTACGACGAGCTGGTCGCGATCCCCGCCGCCCGCTGGGAAAGCCCGGTCTACCGGGCATGGTTAAATCGACTCACGGAGGGCATCCACTATGCCGCAGGTATCGGAGTGGCGCTGGGGGCCTTCGCGGTCGCGATGGCCCTTCCCTCGCGTGACACCCGACCAGCTTGGTTAATCTGCATCGGCATGGCAGGAGTGGCGTTGGTTCGCTATCCCCTCTCCTCGTCGTGGTGGGCTTTCGCATCTCCCGCACTGCTCGCCTTGGTCGCTCTCGGTCTCGCCCGACTCCATGCTTTTGCACCGGCGCTCCCAAGACGGCTTCTCATGGCCGGCGCATTTCTGCAGGTGGCCTTCCTCGGCAGCGCCCCAATGGCGCGTCCCACTGAAGTGGAATACCAGTTCGCGAAGCAGTTGGAAGACGTTGCCAAAAAGCTGAACGAAAAGCCCGGTCGGCACCTAGTGTTCGTCCAGATCGATGATTCGGCCGATCCGCGCTTGGAACCCGCCGATCTACCGCGCGACTGGACGCGAGAGCCTATTCTTTACGCCCGGGATCTCAAGCCGGAGCAGAATGCCGAGCTCGTCGCCGCGCTCCCAACTTACACCCCGTGGACCATTGTCGTCCTTCGTGATCGAATTGGGCTAAAGCCTTGGACGCCGCCGGATTCCCCCCGCGCGTCGCGGGGGGGGAATCCGGCGGCCTTGCCGTAACTATCACTTCGCGACTGAATGCCATGGCCTGAAAACCAACGAAAAAGGCGACCCGTCACCGGGTCGCCTTTCGTGTATTTCCCCCTGTAGCAGACTGTTCAGTCTACAAGCGATAAAATGGCGTGCCGCGCATTGCACCTCGCAAAGCCGCCTCTTCGACGTCGGCTGCCGCGTCGTCTTTCGGTGCGAAAAGGATGACCGCCTCAAAACGGGGCTTTTGCTCCGTTGCCACCAATTCACGAGCGCTCGGATACCAGACCGAGTTTACCCGCTCACCTTGGCGCTGAAAGCAGGCTACCACCTCTTTCGCCCGTTCCCGCTGCCCGGCGACCACCGCCAATACTCGGCCCGCCGCGCTCGCCTCACCTTGGTCTTGGATGTCGTAGATCATGTTAAATGGAAGATTTGACGGCCTCAGCTTAGCGGCGAATACAACTCTTTTACATCGGGCTTAACGTGTGTTTTACGCAGCCCGGTTCCTCATCGTCTTCCCGCTTTCTCCCCAGGCTTGGCAGGCCTGAACGGGCCAAGGTGAAACCGTCCGCCTTCCGCAGGCAGGGCGACGGTGGTTTTAATCACGCATCAAGGCACATTTGGACAAGCGCCGCGCATACCTCGCCAAGAACCGCGAGGCCGGAGCGTTCACGATCAGCTAGGCTGCGACCCCCACCTGCAACCCAAGCAACCATGACCCGCCTCAAAACTCTGCTCGCCTCCGCGCTCCTCGCCGGTTTCACCCTCGCTCCCCTCGCCCAAGCCGCGGACGGCCAAAGCCCTTGGTCCGTTCGCCTCCGCGCCACCTACCTCGACGCCGTCGATCAAACCGTGAAGGTCGAGGACAAGCTCATCCCCGAGTTCGACATCGACTACGCCATCAACGACACGTGGTCCCTCGAGCTCGTGCTCACCGTTCCGCAGGAACACGAGGTGAAAGTCGGCGGCGCCAAGATCGGCGACTTCAAGCATCTGCCCCCCACCCTCCTCGCCCAATATCACCCCTCCATCCCGGCGCTGGGCAAAAACTTCAAGCCCTACATCGGCGCGGGCGTGAACTTCACCCTGATCTTCGACGAGAACCTCCTCGGCGGCGCCGCCAAGCTCGAAAACTACAGCATCGGGCCCGCGGGCCAGATCGGCTTCGACTGGGCGCTCAACGACTCCTGGGCCATCAACGTCGACGTGAAGAAAATCTTCATCGGCAGCGACGTGGAGGTCGGCGGCGCCAAGGTCATCGACGTCAACGTCGACCCGATGTGCTACTCGCTCGGTCTCACCTATCGCTTCTGAGCGTGGCACGGGCGTCCCGCCCGTAAATTCGGAAACCGGGAGAGGGGCAAACCGCCGCCAGCTCCCGCTTCACCTCTCCCTCTTCAAGGCGCGCCCTCACCGGGCGCGCCTTTTTTCGTCCAGTTCGATCCGGCGGGCTATGCGGGAAAACTATTCGCCCAATACGAATAACTTATTCCACTTTCGCTCCCCACCCCTTCCCCCGCCCCCCTCATGCCTTCTCGCAAAGCCCCCGCGAAGTCGTCCTCCACCGCGCCCGCCCAGCCCGCCACCGCCTCGCCCGCTTCTCCGGCGCCCCGCACCACGCTCCCTGCTCCTGGCTCGGGCATCCGCCCCTTCGCGAAGCTCATGGCGGCCAACCGCTCCGAGATCGCCGTCCGCATCTTCCGCGCCGGCACCGAGCTCGGCCTCCGCACCGTCGGCATCTACGCCCAGGAGGACCGTTTCTCCCTCCACCGCTACAAAGCCGACGAGGCCTATCAGGTCGGCAAAGGCAAAGGCCCCGTCGCCGCCTACCTCGACATCCCCGGCATCGTCGAAACCGCGAAGGCGTATGGCGTCGACGCCGTCCATCCCGGCTACGGATTCCTCTCTGAAAACCCGGATTTCGCCCGCGCGGTCGAACAGGCCGGCCTGACCTTCGTCGGGCCCCGTCCCGAGCTGCTCGAAATGATGGGCGACAAAACCGCCGCCCGCGCCCTCGCCCAGAAAATCAAGGTCCCCGTCCTCCCCGGCACCGAAGAGGCGATCACCGACCGTTCCGCCGCCCTCAAGACCGCGAAGGAAATCGGTTTTCCCCTCATCATCAAAGCGGCCTTCGGCGGCGGCGGCCGCGGCATGCGCGTCGTCCACAAGGCCGCCGATCTCGCCGACCTCCTCGACGAGGCCCAGGCCGAGGCCGGCCGCGCCTTCGGCAACCCCGCCGTCTTCCTCGAAAAATATATCCCGCGCGCAAAGCACATCGAGGTCCAGATCCTCGGCGACAGGCACGGCAACGTCATCCACCTCCACGAGCGCGACTGCTCCGTCCAGCGCCGCCACCAGAAGGTCGTCGAGGTCGCCCCCAGCTTCGGCCTCCCCCGCGACGTCGTCGACGCGCTCTGCGCGGCCGCCGTGCGCATCGCCCGCGAGATCCGCTACGACAACGCCGGCACCGTCGAATTCCTCTACGATCTCGACCGCCACGAGTGGTTCTTCATCGAGATGAACCCGCGTATCCAAGTGGAGCATACGGTGACCGAGGTCATCACCGGCCTCGACCTCGTCCGCGCCCAGATCCTCATCGCGCAGGGCCACGCCCTCCACTCCGCCGAGGTCGGCATGCCGCAACAACAGGACGTGCCGCGCAACGGCTTCGCCCTCCAATGCCGCATCACCACCGAGGACCCCGAGAACAAGTTCGTCCCCGACTATGGCCGCATCCAGGCCTACCGCTCGCCCGGCGGCTTCGGCATCCGCCTCGACGGCGCCGCCGGCTTCTCCGGCTCCGTGATCACCCCCTTCTACGACAGCATGCTCGTGAAGGTCATCGCCAGCGGGCACGGCTACGAGGTCGCCCTCCACCGCATGGACCGCGCCCTCCGCGAATTCCGCATCCGCGGCGTGAAGACCAACATCCCCTTCCTCGAGAACGTCATCTCGCACCCCATCTTCGCCGCGGGGCAGGCCACCACGACGCTCATCGACACCACGCCCGAGCTCTTCCGCTTCAGACCCCGCCAGGACCGCGCCTCCAAGCTCCTCGGCTTCCTCGGCAACGTCACCGTCAACGGCAACCCCCACGCCAAAGGCTGGCGCCCCGCCAAACCCTTCGCGCACATCGCCCCGCCCGCGCTCGTCCCTTCCGGCTCCCCGCTCCCCGCCCCCGGCCCCGTGCCCCCGGGCACGCGCCAGCTCCTCCTCAAGCTCGGCGCGAAAAAATTCGCCGAGTGGACCTCCGCGCAAAAACGCCTGTTGGTCACCGACACCACCTTCCGCGACGCCCATCAGTCGCTCATGGCCACCCGCGTGCGGTCCCACGACATGCTCGCCGCCGCCGCCGCGGTCGCCCACCGCACTCCGGGGCTTTACTCCCTCGAATGCTGGGGCGGCGCCACCTTCGACACCGCCATGCGTTTCCTCAACGAGGACCCCTGGCAGCGCCTCCGCGAGCTCCGCGCCCGCGTGCCGAACATCTGCTTCCAGATGCTCTTCCGCGGCGCCAACGCCGTCGGCTACACCAACTACCCCGACCACGTCGTCGCCGGCTTCGTCCGCCACGCCGCCGCCCAGGGCATGGACATTTTCCGCATCTTCGACTCGCTGAACTACCTGCCGAACCTGCGCGTCGCCATGGCGG
>CAMLQS010000244.1 GCA_946482165.1 uncultured Verrucomicrobiota bacterium
GGCGGTTAATGATGGCGGCAGATTACCTGAGCGATTCCCAATCAAGTTCCTCACAGATTTTGGCAAGATCTGGAAGAATCTGAAATGTAGCGAAAATATAAACTTTGGCTACGGGGAAGCGAGGGCCGCAAATTTCACCGACAAAGTCCGAACGACATTGGTTCTATGGGCCTCCAATGAAATAGAGAAGAATATAGAAATTGTAGGCAAGGTCGTCGGCCTTAGTAACGACCAAGAAAGCAAAATCGACCTAAAGCTTTCCTCCGGTCAAGTCATCACAGGCCCCTATCACGAGTCCGATGAAGATGATTTCATTAAGGCCTTCAGACACAAGGAAGAGTATTCAATAAAGATCAAAGGCACTGGAGTATTTAATAAACAGGGAACTCTGAAGCGAATATCCGACATTATCGACGCGGAGCTTCTCGATGCAGAGGACCTTAAACTCTTGGCAGCGATCAGTCGGGTTGAAGCAATGAAAGCGCTACCTGTAGGTTGGTGCGGAGGAAAAGGAACGCCATTGAGCGAAGGATTCGCCGAATGGGCTGTAGATATCCTAAAGCGCCTTGTAGAGGAGCACGGTATGGATGTCCCGTATGTGTTTCCCACGCCCGAAGGAGATATCCAGTTTGAGTGGAAAGCCGAAGGCAGTGCTGTTGACGCGCGCCTTAATCCTGTAACGCTGAATGCGGAGATAATTGGCTACTCCGCCGATAGTGAAGTCGATGAAGTGATTTCACTGGTGCAGAAAGAAGGTCTTGCCCACTTGAAGGGTATTATAGCAAACTTGTTCAAGAATCATGAGTAGTGATCAACCGGCTGAGCAGGCTAACGCTAGTCCTGTCGAGGCTCCCTCTGCCTTAGAGGCAATTATTCCGGAGCTTGGACCGCCTTTATCAGTAGGGGATGAACTCCTGTTCAGGAACGCGCGAACTCAGTTTGTGGTGGATGGGCACGTTTCGAGCCAAGTGTTCGAGCCCTCTTCAGACGATCACGGATTACTCTCGATGGATCGATCAACTAAAGCCACGCCAAGAGAGTCGTTCGAGCTCTTTTTAAAACGCCCCAATACCATATCGTCAGGGGTGCTCGGCGTAACTGCCGACGAATGCATAGCACAGCAGGTTCCCGCCCTTGAGAACCCGCTAAGCGATAATCCGGCACATGTCGTGGCAGACTTCCGGGCTCATAACAGAAGCCAAGGTAAGAGGCGGGCAGGGAAACTACGTGACATCGCATTGGTTCGCGGATGGTTTCATCGATAACGGCGAAGCGAATGGGATTGTGCCGTTGTTGATTGTTTGGAGGCGTCCTTTCTCTGATCTGGCGGAGGCGAAAAAAACGGGCCGAGCAAAAGACGTCAAAGCGTGAGGAGTTGTTGCAGCTCGTATCTTTATTGCAGGCGCCTGCCGATTTCTGGTTTCGGATGCCTTGGTTGCTTTTAACGATTTTCGCGGTCGGACCGAAGAGGTTGGGTCGATTTTGTTAGTTGTTCTTCCGCTGTGCCGGACGCAACAAATTAACTTAACAAAAACCAAAGAGAATCGGCACGAAGCTATCTCGTAAGCCGCACGCATGGACAGTAGTCAGCAAGACGATGTTAATTTCAGCGCATAAATCCGAATGAACAGTAGCGAAATATGGCGGCAGTTGGTTTCTTTCGAAAGTCGTGACGTGGTGACAAGGTGGTTTCGAGACCTTCACGGTCGCGAATTGAATGGACGTCGGGCGAAAGAGATAGTGGCTGCGGCCAAGCAGGGAAGGGAATATTTTCGTAACGCAGCCGATTCCGCCTATTCGGTGAGGCCTTTGCTCACATTTTATGGTGTCGCCTGCCTTAGTCGCTCGCTCGTTTTATTACTCAAAAAAAGTGGCGGAGAGGAGACTCTGACAGCGGGCCACGGATTAGAGACTGTAAACTGGTCTTCTACTATGTCGGGGGAGGTAAGTGAAGCAATTCAGTCTTTGCCGCGGTTACGAATACGCACTACAGCGGGACTTTTCTCTGAGCTCGTTCAGCAAACGAACAACCGCGTGCCCATTCATGTAAGGTCGGAAGCGGTTGATTGGAGCATTTCCTACGACGTGCCCCCGCTCGGCTTTGAAGTTAGCTTTGATGAGCTTTGTGCACGAATTCCCGACCTGAAGATCGACTACGAATCCGCCGGGGGGAGCCCTTTTTACGCAGCGGTTAACGAAATTTCGTTTAGCAACGCGCAGGGATTTCGGGCAACATTGAACGGTGCTATCCCGGAACCCCTGCGGGAGTTTCTTCTATCGAACGGCTATAGCGGTCTGGCTACGGCCGACGCCAAGACGTTTTCCGAGAACACACCACTCTTCATCCATGCTTATATCAGGAAGCTGTTCGGGAAGATCCCAATGCTGCATCTTGCGCGGCCATTTGGGTCGCGCACGTGCTACTCACAGCTGGCAATCACCTATAAAATCGCTTTCATCTTAGGAATGCTTGTGCGTTACTTTCCGACCCAGTGGATCAGTCTCTCACAAGGCGAAAAAGGCGATACTTGGTGGCCGACGATCAGCCGGGCTCAGCACTTGGTCGAAACGACCTATCCGGAACTGATCGTCGAATTGTTGCACGATATCCTGAACGAGGCAAAATTAGGGCAAGGCCTAACCAACGACGGAACTATTTGATGCAGAGACGACTGCCAAGGATATCACGCCCCGTCTGTCGGGACGGCTTAAACCCTTAGCTGCCACTCACGCTACCTGACCCCTTTCGTCTCCCCTTTATGTATTCACCCGACTCCTCTCCCACTCTTCCTCTTAGCTGCCGGGGGCTCTTGGTCGAAGGAGGTGCGTTTAATCTCATTACATCTCCGGATTTAGTCACGGACGGAGTGAAAGTCACTGACGCCTCCTCTTGGGTATTATACGATAGTGGCGAGTTGGGCCGTGTGCCAACTTGGCGGGCCGCTCTCGGTCCAGGCGGAGTAATTGAAATTTCTATACCAGTGTCGTTCTCCGGGGATGATCTAAACCTGACGGCGAGCTGTTATTGTTGGTCAATGCCTAGGCGGGCATCGTCAATTCTTGTGGAAATAGAAACTTCCGGCAACTCCATTCGACATACATTTCGCACTGACGAACCAGCACAGCGCTTTCATGTATCTTTACCCACCCCTGAGGGTTCATGCCATGCGCTTGTGCGCTACGTAATACGAAATACAGAGAGCGTAGATTGCATAGCCAATCTCGCATTTCCCAGCGTAGAACGTAGTGCATTCGCATCAAGCCCAGTTCATCCGGGGGAACAGCGAAGTCCGGAGCTGATGGACATCAACGATGGCAGTATATTTGGGGGAGCGGCGTCTGGTGCGATGTTTCTCACGTTTTTCCCATTACTCGATTCCCATAAGTGGAACACTAAAAAAGATGGATGCGTGATCGGCGGACTCTCGAATGATTCATCGTTTGGTATCGAAGTATTTATCTCGGGCTCGACCGGCAAGCTTGGCCTCTCAATAGCAGATGGGGACGTTCGTCGGCGGATTGAATTGGACAACCGGCCAATGGCTGATTGCATCTGCGGGATCGCCTTACTGTGGAACGGCCCCCAGCTCGAATTAATGGTGGACGGCAATCCAACTGCCAAGATTGACGATTTAAGACGAGATCTAAGGGATCTCGCCAAGGTTAGGATTGGAAATCACCCGGCCGACTGCATGAAGCCGGCCCATATCGTGGTGCGGAGAATTCAGAGCTTTCGCGTAAGGCTGGAACAATGGGAAGCGCAGGCCGTTTTCGCGGAGCTCGAACCCGAACGATACCGCCATTATACCCCGATATTAAATCGATTATTAGAAGCTAATATCAAGCGGTGGCCAAGCGATCTGCTTGGTCTATTAATGAAGATTCCGACGCGATGGCAATCGCTGCCCCCGCTTTGGGCATCAAATCCATCGGACGAAGGCGTTTTCCGGGATGACGTCGCAAACATGATCGGACTACTGAGTTGGACAGCCTCCCCTGAATCAAAATGCATCGACGGGCGAACTGATCTCTTGGCAGTGGACAACCAGGGCAGACGCATACGGCTGGAATTTAAAATCTGGGGTCGAAATGATTATGCTGACGTTCCATTGAAACCAATGAAGTATATGACCGAGGATGAGGACGTTTGTGTGGTGATAATGCTAAATAAAAATAAATCAACAATCGACCGGGAATATGTTCGAAATGTCATAGCGGGCCCCACCAACTGCCAGCGGCATATTGAAGTCCCTTTTGGCGATTCCGCCGGGCCATTTCATTTTATTTCAGAACATGAAGTGAGCGGACGGCGTATTCATGTGTTTCACATTGTTTTCAATCTGCATAAGCCAGTAAACCGCTCGACTATAATCCAAACCTTAGGCGGAGATGCGAATTAACCAGGACACAGAAACGGGGTCAGAGACGAATGGCGCTAACGAGGGACAAAAGGAGTCAGGCCGTTGTTTGCTGTTTTCCGCAGTCTCATTGGCGCAAAATCAACAAACAACCGGCCAGGTCCTATGCCTCGAAAAATGAACCTTATGCCGGTCGCCCGGGCCTGGCGGACCCGCTCTCGCCGAATCGCCCGTCACTTGTCCCTCACGGTCCTCGTTTTCGCCGCACTTGCCGCGACGCCGCTGACAACCGTCGAGGCCGCGACCACCCCGAGGATGTTCACCCACCCCGAACGGATTCGCTACGACAGCCACTGCTTCACCATCGATGGCAAGGATGTGTTCCTCTACGGCGGAGCCTTCCATTACTTCCGCTGTCCGAAAGCGCTTTGGCGCGATCGCTTCGAGACGATCAAGAAAGCAGGGTTCAACTGCGTCGATACCTACGTTCCGTGGAATCTTCACGAGCCGAAAATGCCGTCCGGTCTCGACGATTATTCCCACGTGGACCTGACCGACCTGAAGGACTGGCTGAAGATGGCGGAGGAGTTCGGCTTCTACATCATCATCCGCCCCGGCCCCTATATTTGCGCCGAGTGGGACACGGGCGGATTTCCGCAATGGTTGCTCACTAAGAAACCCGCCGACTGGAAGGGCCTCTGGCTGCGCAGCGACGAGCCGACCTTCATCGCGTGGAGCCAACACTGGATCAAGGCCGTCTGCCCGGTCATCGCGCCGCATCAGATCACCCGCAAGAAACCCGGCGAGCCGGGCATCATCCTGTTTCAGGTCGAAAACGAGTATGACTTCATGGGCAATGCGGGAAACGCCTTTTCCGACAAACAGAAGGTCAACCACCTCAAGGCACTCGCCCAGACGGCGACGCAGGGAGGCATCGATGTGCCCTTGTTTACCTGCTGGACCCGCCAGGTGCGCGGCTCCTCCGATCCGGTGCTGCGGCAGATCTTCGATACCGCCAACTTCTATCCCCGCTGGAAGGTCGAGAGCGAACTGGGCCAAAAGTTGCCCAAGCTCCGCAAAGAACAGCCCGACGCGCCGCTGATGGTCGCGGAAATGCAGGGCGGATGGTTTTCGGGTGTCGGCGGCAAACTCAGCGAAGCCAACGACGGAGTGGACGCCAAGCAGATCAACAACCTCGTGCTCTATGGACTCCAGCAGGGGCTGACCGCGATCAACTATTACATGCTCTTCGGCGGCACCAACCTGAACAACATGGGTGGCCGCGACCTGACCACGAGCTACGACTACAACGCCCCTATCCGCGAATGGGGCGGAGTGGGCGACCGCTACCAGGAAGTCCGCGCCATCGGATTGATGCTCCTGGAGCATGGCGCCCGGCTCGCTCGCGCCGAGGGGATCCGCTGCGAGGCCAGGACATCGCAAGCCGACGTTCAGATCGCGGCCCGCCGCGCGCAGGACGGCTCGCTCTATCTGTTTGTTCGCACCGCGCAGCACACCCAGCCCCGCCAAGGCAAAGTTTCGGTGAAAGTCGGCGATGCCCAGATCACCTTCGATTACGAACTCGGCCCGTTCGGTTCCAAGATCCTCTATCTGCCGAAAGACGTCACCGACCCGGCCCTCGGCGAATGGCTGCCCCGGCCCGCGCCGATGATCGAGCGGCCCACAAAGCTGCCCCCCGCGGTGGAAATCAAAACCGCACGCCGGCGCGACGACCCCGGCCCGTCGAATCTAACCCAGGTGCCGCCCGGAGCCACCCTCGCGGACGTGGGCGTTTACGACAGCGATTTCGTTTTCTACCGGACTCAAAACACCGGTGACCGGGAGCACCCCAACCTGTTGCTTGAATTCAACAGCCATGACGCCGTCGTGGCTCAAACCGGACAAACCCTGGCCATCCGGGTGTCCGGAGCGGACGGAAGCCCGGCCTTCGCCATCGGCGAATCCGGCCCCGCGCTGCTGCTCTACGAGAACCGCGGCCACGCCCACTTCGCCCGTGATTTCGAGTTTCACAACGGAATCACCGGCGCCGGTTTCATCCGTGGCGGCACGCGTGAAGACAAAGCCATCGACGGCTGGGAAATGATCGGGATCGACGGCGCGGAAGACCGGGTCGAAGTGATCCCGGGCCATGAAGTCGTCACCACAAAGGTGCGGCCCGAAGTGCAGCCGGACTTCACCGGCGTAAACTGGAAACCCGTGCAGGTGGACAAGACTGAAACCACCCAACTCAAGCCAAACACCACGGCGGTCTTCCGTGCGAAACTCAGCCTCGGCAAAAGCGACCTCGAGCAAGGCGGCTTGGAGCTGCGTCTCGGCCGCGTCGATGATCGCGGCTGGGTTTACGTGAACGGCAAGCTGGCCGGTGAAGCGAACGACTGGTCGAAGGAGCACGTGTTCGACGTGACGAAACAGGCGCAAGCAGGCGAAAACCTCATCGCCGTGGTCGTCCGAAACGACGCCGGATACGGAGGTTTGGGCAAACCCTCCTTTGCGGTCGGCGCACAGATCCCGGCCAAGTTGGCCCTCGGCCGCCCGGCTGGCGTCGAGCAACAATGGTGGAAGCCCGGCCTCGACGACACCGCTTGGGAAACCACACCCACCGGCGAAAAAGCAACTCCCGCACACGCGGCGCTGACCTGGTATCGCATGGAGTTCAGCCTCCCCAAACCCGTGAAAGGCGAATGGGTGCCGTGGCACGTGCGCCTTCACGCCACCGGCAACGGGTTCCTCTATCTGAACGGCCACCTGCTGGGCCGTTACTGGCAGGTGGGACCGCAACGCGACTTCTTCCTGCCCGAATGCTGGCTCAAGTTCGGCAAGGGCCAGACCAACCAGCTCACCCTCAGCCTGCGTCCGCTCGACAAGGGCGCGGAGATCCAGTCCGCCGTCGTCAAACCTTACGCGGAATTCGCCGAGAAACGCTGACCTCATGAAAAGCCCCCATCATTCACCTCGCTCCGTTTTCCGCGCCGCAGCCCTGTTCATCCCCCTTCTCGCCGCGTCACAGTCGCTTCATGCGGCCGCCCCGGCCACGGTCGTCAACATCGACGGCAAGGGCCCGTCCCGCCCCTACTACGGCATCGGCCTGGTCAACTCCAGCGGCAGCTCGAAGCTGTTGCAGGATTATCCGGCCGCCCAGCGGCGCGAGATCCTCGACCTGCTGTTCAAGCCCAAGTTCGGGGCCGGCCTTCAACTGGTGAAGAACAGACCCAACCGACGGGGTCAGGCCGATTGTTGTTAGGTCTTGAGCCCTGTTCTGGACATAACA